>NZ_JBSGEQ010000034.1:0-88379 GCF_053602975.1 Nocardia sp. NPDC004278 | reverse complement strand
CCGCGGGCAAGGCCATCCGGAGCGGCAGCGCGGTGCGCACCAATTCGGGTCGCTGGTCGCAGCGGCCGTGCAAGGCGGTGCGGAATACCGCGCCGGACTCGAGTCCACAGGCGCCCTTCTCCGCTCCGGTAAGAGAGGTATTAGCGCTGGGCGACCGCCGTCGGGACGATCGGCGCGGGCAGCGCGGTCTCGCCTTCGAGGAACTTGTCGACCGCGGAGGCCGCGGCGCGACCCTCGGCAATGGCCCAGACGATCAGGGACTGGCCACGGCCCATATCACCGGCGACGAAGACGCCGGGAATATTGGTCGCCCAGTTCTTATCGCGCTGGACATTGCCGCGCTGGTCGTAGCCGACACCCAAACCTTCGAGCAGGCCCGGCTTTTCGGGTCCGGTGAAGCCCATGGCGAGCAGCACCAGATCGGCCTCGAGGGTGAAGTCGGTGCCCTCGACCTTCTCGAAACGGCCGTTGACCATCTTGACCTCGTGCGCCTCCAGCGCGGTGACCTTGCCGTCCGCGCCGACGAAACGCTCGGTGTTCACGGAGAACACGCGCTCGCCGCCCTCCTCGTGCGCCGAGGAGACCCGGTACATGAGCGGGTAGGTCGGCCACGGAGTGGAGGAGGCACGCTCCTCCGGCGGCCGCGGCATGATCTCGAACTGGTGGATGCTGGCCGCACCCTGCCGGTGCGAGGTGCCCAGGCAGTCGGCGCCGGTGTCACCGCCACCGATGATGACGACCTTCTTGTCCTTCGCGTGGATCGGCGGCAGACCGTTCTCATCGGTGACATCGTCGCCGAGCTGCACCCGGTTGGCCCAGGGCAGGAAGTCCATCGCCTGGTGGATGCCGTCCAGATCACGGCCCGGAATCGGCAGGTCGCGGGCCAGGGTGGCGCCACCGGCGAGCACGATCGCATCGAACCGCGCGCGCAGTTCATCGGCGGTGATGTCGACACCGACGTTCACACCGGTCTTGAAGATGGTGCCCTCGGCCTCCATCTGCGCCAGCCGGCGGTCGATGAAGCGCTTCTCCATCTTGAATTCCGGGATGCCGTAGCGCAGCAGACCGCCGATGCGGTCGGCGCGCTCGAAGACGGTCACGGTGTGACCGGCGCGGGTCAGCTGCTGTGCGGCAGCAAGACCGGCCGGACCGGAACCGACAACGGCGACCCTCTTACCGGTGAGGCGGGTCGGGTAGACCGGGGTCACCCAGCCCTCGTCGAAGGCGTTCTCGATGAGCTCGACCTCGACCTGTTTGATCGTCACCGGATCCTGGTTGATGCCGAGGACACAGGACGCCTCGCACGGCGCCGGACACAGCCGCCCGGTGAACTCCGGGAAGTTGTTGGTCGCGTGCAGCCGGTCGATGCCCTCCCGCCACTGGCCCTTGAAGACCAGGTCGTTCCACTCGGGGATGAGGTTGCCCAGCGGACAGCCGTTATGACAGAACGGAATACCGCAGTCCATGCACCGGCTGGCCTGGGTCTGCAGGGTCTGGTGCGAGAAATCCTGCTCGTAGACCTCTTTCCAGTCCATCAGGCGCAGCGGAACCGGACGACGCGTCGGCAGTTCCCGTTTGGTGTGCTTCAGAAATCCTTGCGGGTCAGCCACGTGCCGCCCCCGAATGGTCACAGCGCCTCGTCGACATCTTTGAAACTCCTTGGTCAGCCACGTGCCGCCCCCGAATGGTCACAGCGCCTCGTCGACATCTTTGAAACTCCTTGGTCAGCCACGTGCCGCCTCCATAATCGCCTCGTCGACGTCCGTGCCGTTCTTCTCGGCTTCGGAGATCGCGAGCAAAACCTTCTTGTATTCGCGCGGCATAACCTTCACGAAGTGGTTCACCTGCTGTGACCAGTCGCTCAGAATGCGTTCGGCGACAGCCGAACCCGTCTGGTCGCGGTGCTGGGTGACGATGTCGTGCAGCCAGGTGAAGTCGTCACCGACGAGCTGCTCGACGGCATCGGCCTGCTCCGGGTTGAGCCTGGCCTCGAAGGTGCCGTTCGGGTCGTAGACGAACGCGACACCACCGGACATACCGGCGCCGAAGTTGCGGCCGGTCTCACCGAGGATGACCACCCGGCCACCGGTCATGTACTCGCAGCCATGGTCACCGACGCCCTCGACCACCGCGGTGGCGCCCGAGTTGCGCACGGCGAACCGCTCGCCGACCACACCGTTGATGAACGCCTGACCGCTGGTGGCGCCGAACAGGATCACGTTGCCCGCGATGATGTTCTGCTCCGCGAGGAAGTCGGCCGGTGCGTTCAGCGACGGACGCACGATCAGGTGGCCGCCGGAGAGGCCCTTGCCCACATAGTCGTTCGCATCGCCCTGCACCCGCAGCGTGATGCCGGCGGGCACGAAGGCGCCGAAGCTGTTGCCCGCGGAACCGGTGAAGGTGATGTCGATGGTGTCATCGGGCAGGCCCGCGCCACCATAGAGCTTGGTCACCTCGTGGCCGAGCATGGTGCCGACGGTGCGGTTCACGTTCGTGATCTTGGTTTCGAACTTCACCGCCTGGCCACGCTCGAGCGCATCGGCGCTCTGCGCGATCAACTGCACGTCCAGCGCCTTGTCCAGGCCGTGGTCCTGGGCCTTGGTGCAGTACCGGTCCTGACGCATGAAGGCCGTCTCGACATCGTCGAGGATCGGCGACAGGTCCAGCCTGCTGGCCTTCCAATGTTCCTTGGCCTTGGAGGTATCGAGCATATCGACCCGGCCGATGGCCTCGTCCAGGGTACGGAAGCCCAGTTCCGCCAGCAGTTCCCGAACCTCTTCGGCGACGAACAGCATGAAGTTCTCGACGAATTCCGGCTTGCCGGTGAAGCGTTCGCGCAGCACCGGATTCTGCGTCGCGACACCGACGGGGCAGGTGTCGAGGTGGCAGACCCGCATCATGATGCAGCCCGAGACCACCAGCGGCGCGGTGGCGAAACCGAATTCCTCGGCACCGAGCAGCGCGGCGATCATCACGTCGCGGCCGGTCTTCATCTGGCCGTCGACCTGCACAACGATGCGGTCGCGAAGTCCGTTGAGCAGCAACGTCTGCTGGGTCTCGGCCAGACCGAGTTCCCACGGACCACCCGCATGCTTCAGCGAGGTCAGCGGCGAGGCACCGGTGCCACCGTCGTGACCGGAGATCAGCACCACGTCCGCATGTGCCTTCGACACACCGGCCGCAACGGTGCCGACACCGGGCTCGGCAACAAGTTTCACGTGAATCCGCGCCTGCGGGTTCGCATTCTTCAGATCGTGGATCAGCTGCGCCAGATCCTCGATCGAATAGATGTCGTGGTGCGGCGGTGGCGAGATCAGGCCGACGCCCGGCGTCGAGTGCCGCACCTCGGCGACCCACGGGTACACCTTGTGTGCCGGGAGCTGGCCGCCCTCACCGGGCTTGGCGCCCTGCGCCATCTTGATCTGGATATCGGTGCAGTTGGTCAGGTAGTGCGCGGTGACACCGAAGCGACCCGAGGCGACCTGCTTGATCGCCGAACGCCGCCAGTCGCCGTTCTCCTCGACCTCGAAGCGCGCCGGATGTTCGCCGCCCTCACCGGAGTTCGAGCGACCACCGAGTCGGTTCATTGCGATCGCCAGGGTCTCGTGCGCCTCGGCGGAGATGGAGCCGTAGCTCATTGCACCGGTGGAGAACCGCTTGACGATGGCACTGGCGGGCTCGACCTCGTCGATCGAAATCGGCTTGCGCTCACCGGTCTTGAACTTGAACAGGCCGCGCAGCGAGGCCAGCCGCTCGGACTGGTCGTCGACCATCTTGGTGTACTCCTTGAAGATCGAGTACTGACCGCTGCGGGTGGCGTGCTGCAGCTTGAAGACGGTGTCCGGGTTGAACAGGTGGTATTCGCCCTCGCGCCGCCACTGGTATTCGCCGCCCACCTCGAGCTCGCGGTGTGCGCGCTCGTTGCGGTTCTCCAGGAATGCCACGGTGTGCCGGGCCGCCACATCGGCGGCGATCTCGTCGAGGCCGATGCCGTCCAGATGCGAACGCAGGCCGGTGAAGTACTCGTTCACCAGTTCCTGTGACAGGCCGATGACCTGGAACAGCTGCGCACCGGTGTAGGAGGCGATGGTGGAGATGCCCATCTTGGACATCACCTTCAGCACGCCCTTGCTCGCGGCCTTGTTGTAGTTCGCGACGGCCTTGCCGTAGTCGGCGGCCAGATCGCCGGTGCTGCCCGGCATCTGGAGCCCACCGCGTTCGAGCAGATCCTCGATGGTCTCGAAGGCCATGTACGGGTTGATCGCGGCCGCGCCGAAGCCGACCAGCATGGCCATGTGGTGCACCTCGCGGGCGTCACCGGCCTCGACGACAAGGCCGACCATGGTGCGGGTGCGCTCGCGCACCAGGTGGTGGTGCACCGACGAGGTCAGCAGCAGCGACGGGATCGGCGCCAGCTTCTCATTGGACTCGCGGTCGGACAGCACGATGATCCGCGCGCCGCCCTCGATCGCCGCGGAGACCTGGGTGTTGATGGCCTCGAGCGCCTTGCGCAGGCCCTTGCCACCCTTCTTCACCGGGTACAGACCGTGCACGACCACCGAGCGCAGCTCGGGATGCGAACCGTCGTCGTTGATGTGGATGAGCTTGGCCAGCTCATCGTTGTCCAGGATCGGCTGCGGGATGGTGATCTGGTGGCAGGACTCCGGTCCCGGATGCAGCAGATCGGCCTCCGGGCCGAGGGCCCGGCGCAGGCTGGTGACCACTTCCTCGCGGATCGCGTCCAGCGGCGGGTTGGTCACCTGCGCGAACAGCTGGGAGAAGTAGTCGAAGAGCAGGCGCGGGCGCGCGGATAGGACCGCGATCGGGGTATCGGTACCCATCGAGCCGAGCGCCTCACCGCCGGTCTTGGCCATTGGCGAGATCAGCAGGTTCAGCTCTTCATTGGTGTATCCGAAGATCTGCTGACGGATGAGCACGCGATCGTGCGACATGTGCACGTGCGGGCGGTCGGGCAGATCGGCCAGCTTGGTGACACCGGCGTCGAGCCACTCCTGGTAAGGGTGCTCGGCGGCGAGCTGGCTCTTGAGCTCCTCGTCGCCGACGATGCGGCCCTGCGAGGTGTCGACCAGGAACATGCGGCCCGGCTGCAGCCGGACCTTCTTGACCACCTTGGCCGGATCGATATCGAGCACACCGACCTCGGAGGCCATGACGACCAGGCCGTCATCGGTGACCCAGATGCGGCTGGGCCGCAGGCCGTTGCGGTCGAGTACGGCGCCGACCACGGTGCCGTCGGTGAAGCACACCGATGCGGGGCCGTCCCACGGCTCCATCAGCATCGAGTGATAGCGGTAGAAGGCCCGCCGCTGCGGGTCCATGTTCTCGTTGCGTTCCCAGGCCTCGGGAATCATCATCAGCACCGCGTGGGGCAAGCTGCGGCCGCCGAGATGCAGCAGTTCCAGCACCTCGTCGAAGCGCGCGGTATCGCTCGCCCCCGGGGTACAGACGGGGAAGACCTTCTGCAGGCGGTTGTTGCCCGCCTCGTCGATGCCGAAGACATCCGAGCGCAGCAGCGCCTCGCGGGCCCGCATCCAGTTCTCGTTACCGGTGACGGTATTGATCTCACCGTTGTGCGCGACCCGGCGGAACGGATGGGCCAGCGGCCACGACGGGAAGGTGTTGGTGGAGAAGCGCGAGTGCACGATGCCGAGTGCGGACTCCACCCGGTCGTCCTGCAGGTCCAGGTAGAACGCGCGCAGCTGCGGCGTGGTGAACATGCCCTTGTAGACGAAGGTCTGACCGGACAGGCTCGGGAAGTACACCGACTCCTTGCCGACCGAGCCCTCACCCGCGCCCGCCTTGCCGAGCTCGTGTTCGACGCGCTTGCGCACGACGTAGGCGCGGCGCTCCAGGTCCATACCCGACAGCTGTTCGGCCGAACCCTTCGGCGAGCCGATGAAGATCTGCCGGAAGGTCGGCATGGCATCGCGGGCCAGGGCACCGAGGGTGGACTCGTCGGTGGGCACGTCGCGCCAGCCGAGCACGGCGAGGCCCTCGGATTCGACAATGCGCTCCAGGCCGTAGGCGGCCTTGGTCGCCTCGCGGCGGGCCTGCGGCAGGAAGGCGATACCGGTGGCGTACGAGCCCTCCGGCGGCAACTCGAAATCGACCACGGCGCGGAAGAACCGGTCCGGGACCTGGATCAGGATGCCCGCGCCGTCACCACTATTGGGTTCGGCACCTGCGGCACCGCGGTGCTCCAGATTCAACAGAGCCGTAATAGCCTTGTCGACGATGTCGCGGCTGCGGCGGCCGTACATGTCGACGACGAATGCGACACCGCAGGCGTCGTGCTCGTTCGCCGGGTCATAGAGCCCGATGGGTCCGGGGGACCTGTGGCCAGGAAGTTGCGTCATGCCTCTGCCTTCAAGAAAGTCGGCATCGATGAAATCGGCCTATGGGAAAGGGGGCCCTTTCGTCGATTGCCTCCGTCAAGACTGCGCCTGTACGTTGCGAAACCAGCCGCGCTGATGGTCTTCTTCGTGCAGTCACGTCTCCAGTTGTCCACCCGCTGCTGTGACGTATGGGTGCTCGTCGGTAACGGAACGCTTACGTGTTCCTTACCTCCGCGCGGGTGCTCGCCCGCTACGCTTGGGCTCCGGATTCACCGAGCCCGAGCAGGCGATAGTGCCGAACGTTATGTGTTCGGCGTAAGAGCAAACGATAAGTCAGGTCCGGGACCCAACCAACTTAGGTTGTGCTAATAACCAGCTTCAGCTGGGCTTCTTCAATCGGTCCTCCACGTGTGCGCGTTGTCCAGTGTAAAGCAGCGAATACGCCGGTATCGATCCCCTTGACACCCGGTGCCATCCAGCGACAAGGGGCGGACAGGAAACCGCGGCGCGGCGCACAGCGCACCCGAGAACCTGCGCTCACCTGCACCGAAGTGGATTTCCCCTGCTTCCCACGGCGCAAACCCGATCCGCGGTGGCTAACCGGTCAGCGGGCTGGATGAGACATTTCAGACAGGGGCGTGACAAGCGCACGATCCGATCCGACCGTCCGGACTGTTTTGCTTTCTGTGCAATTCAGCACATTTCCAGCAATCGAATTCAAGTGGGATACAACACATTTCCGAGCAGGGACGTATCCGTGCCAAAATGCATGTGTCCTTCGTCACATCGAACTAAGGGCCGCACAGTGCGGCGGCCGCCCGGACCAGCGCGGCCTGATGCAATGCGTCGGCACGTCCCGAGGTCAGCACCCCGAAAACCGACGGTGCCAGCCGCTCGGCACAGTTCGGTCCGGTGAGCTCGGCACGGCGCAGGGCGAGTTGGTCGACGATCTCCACATTGACCCGGTCGATCACCGGGCGCACGGCGGCCAGATCCGGCGGCGCGCTCGGCACTGCGGCCGGATCGAAGCGCCAGCGGGTGACCAGGCCGCGCTGGACGATCTTATTGGCCTCGATCTGCCCGAAGAACACCTGGCGGATCCAGGTTTCCGGTAGTCCGCGCTCGGCCCCGAGGCGCGCCATCGCGTCATATACCTGCGCCTCGCGTACCGGATCGTCGATCGAGGGCTGGCCGCCGTTCTGCGCGGCCGCCGCCCATTTGGCCGCGGCCACGGCATCGGCGGTATCGAGGCGTTCGGTCACTAGCGCGACAATGCGATCCAGGGACGGGCCGTCGTCGAGTGTCTGCGCGCGGCTGTCGGGCGCAGCCATCAGCAGGGCCGCCGCCACACACACCAAAACCCTTGCCGAACCTCGGAAAAACATTCGCAACACCCCGTCCGCCTGCCGGTTCCGATCCGGTCACCTACGTCAGATTAAGGGTGAGCGCGTGCCCAAGTCCGGGTGGCGGACCAATTTCTGTGAGCCTGACCACATCCCCGGTGCCTCATTCGGTGTGTCGCCGCCGCGCCTGTCACGCTGTGACAACGAATCTGTGACAGTTTCGCTGATCGTTTCGAGCGACCTGCAAACAGTCGCTAGCTGTGCAGCCACCATGACTGGGATGTAGAGGATGTGGGGTCCCATGACAGTCACCGGCTTGTTCACCTGGCTCGGCGGAGGTCTCGGGCGCGAACAGGATGGGACAGCACTCGACTACCCGCATGAGCGGGCCGGATACGCCGTAACCGGGACGGTCGTGCTGTTGTTCGCGACGGTGGCCGGGCTGGTCACCACGCTCGCACTGGCCGCGGCCGATGCCATGCCGCTACTCGCGATCGTCCTCGTCGCGCTGGTCGTCGCACTGCTGACCGGTGCACTGGCCCGCGCGCTGGCGACCGCGCGCCCCGCCAGCGGGCCGGACCGCCGCGGTCTGGCCGGACGGATCGCGATCGCGGTCCTGGCCGGGGTGCTGATCGCCGAACTCGCCTCGACGGTGCTCTTCGGCGGCACCATCGACCGGTTGCTGGATGAAAAGGCCCAGCGTGCGGTCGATTCCGCCCCCGCGGTGGTCGCAGCGCACGCCGAACTCGGGCGCAGTACGGCCGATCGCGCCGCGCTGGACCAGACGATCGCCAAGGCGCAGGCCGATATCGACCACGCACTGGTGATCGCCCGCTGCGAATACCACCCGACACCGGAATGCCCGCAGACCAGGATCACCGGTGTGCCGGGCCGCGGACCCGAATCGCAGACCGCCAACGACATGCTCGACGATGCACGCAAGCAACTGGCCGCGGCGCAGGGCCGGGTCGCCGGGTTGGACCGGCGGGTCGCCGATGACCAGAAGGCCGTCGCCGGGGCCGGTTCGGCCGCCTTCGCCGATGCCGATCGCGGCCTCGGCGCGCGCTGGCTGGTGATGAACGACTACACGACCGACGCGGCGGGTGCGTTCCTGCTGCGGGTGCTGACCATCGTCACCTTCGTCCTGCTCGCACTGCTGCCGCTGATCCTGCGGTGGTGGCGCGGCGAGACCTCGTTCGATCGGCGGCTGGCCTACCGCACCGTGCAGGACCAAGCCGAACGCAGCGCCGATGCCGCCATCGCGGTCAAGCGCGCCGAGGTGCGGGTCGAGGCCGAAAATCTGCGTGCCGAACAACAGCTGACCGCCGCCCGACTTGCCGTCGAGGCCGATGCCGCCATCGACCGGGAGCACCAGCGCACCCGGATCATCGCCGCCATCGGCGGACTGGAGATCGGCATTACCGAGCCGCAACGCCTGGATGAAAACCAGCATCGTGGCGAACTATCAGCCGCACCGGCTGGCAACCGAGAGGAAGGCCCCGTGTCTCAGGAAGGCATCGTGACACCGAACCTACCGGCGACCGTCAGCCCGGGGGCGCTGGCGCCGACCAGCGGAGCCGGTGCAGTGGTGCCGCATGTCGCGTCGAGCGCACCCACCGCGCCCAAGGGCGGCGGACTGGAACTTCCGCTGATCGGCACCGTGCCGTTCACCGATACCGCGGCCCGCCTGATCCGGCCGCTGGTCCCCTCGTTCGTCGCGAATGCGATCGACACCGCCACTCACCCGCTGCGCACCGCGCGGCAGGCCTTCGAAGAGGTCGAGGAGATCACCTTCACCCTGCGCCGCACCCGCAAGGTGACCGTGGACAGCCAGGATTCGCACCCACCGGCCATGGGTCACCCCGCTGCGCCCGGTTACCAATTGCCGCCCGGCACACCCGATTCCTGGCACGCCCAGCGCGTGGCCGCCACCGTCGTCCACGCGGACTACCCGCAGTACGCACCGGATCCGCGCTACTCGGCCCTACCCTCAGCCGCCGCACCTCAGGGCTACGGCCTTCCCCCAACCGAGCACCACGGCGAGCTCCCGGCCCGCGAACACAACGAACTTCCCGGCCGCCGGGGCCCGCGAGAACTCCCGCCCGCCAACTGACTTGCCACCGAGACGGGTCTCACGCGGACTCATCCGATCGGCCGGTTGCGTATCCGCTCCAGCAGACCGATGAACGAGGCTGAGCGGTTGGTTCGATGCCTGCACACGGGAGCGGCGGTGGACGGCAGATCAGGGCCGATAATGCGTCGCCTGCTGCTCATGTGTCCCGCCGGACTTTGTAAGGACGGCCGTGCGCTCCAAGGCGCGAGACAACTTGGGATCGGCCAGGCCGCGAACAGTTCCGATGCCGGTGCTGCTCCGAAACCGCCTGACCGTACGGGCGCGCGACTTCATCGCCGCCATCGGAGTGGCCGCGGGTTGCGTCGGCGCGGGTAATTTCGGCACGCACCAGCGCAACGAATTCACGGTCATCGGCAACGCGGTCAATAAGGCTGCGCGCCTCTGCGAACTCGCCGAGAACGATCTGCAACGCCTGGTCACGTCGGAAGCCACCGCCGCTGGTGAATTGGCCGAGGCGCGACATTGGCGAGTCAGTCATGCTGTGCGGCGCGTCACGTCGACTCGATTGGGACTGCCGGAGCCGGATCAGCCCGTCGGACTGCATAACCGGATCCGCACCCTTTATCCGATATTGGACATATACACAGAACCGGACAGGTGTTCTGAATCGGACAGTAATACCGGAGAATGACAAAGCAGCTGGTCAGCACCATTGTCCAGGACGCGAGGTGATCGGCGGCCTCGAATCGCGACCGGCGCTGGATGACGACGAGGTCGTCGACCTGGCCCGCGGGCCTGGAGCGAGAGCTGGGCGTAGACGGTACGTCGGCGCCCTTAGATCGAGTAAACGATTCAGACCGGTCGGCTTGCTATATGAAATCGCCCCTGCTCCGGAAGACGGAACAGGGGCGAAATCTCTACCGCGCTAGGCCGATGCGCACCAGACGTCCACAGCCGGAATGCGATCAGGTCCCGGCCATACCAATGGTGGCAATATCGACATCCGCAGACGACGGCCCGTGCATCGATTCATTTGGCCCGAACTACATACGAGCCGTACGCAGCCGGAACGCGATCCCCGCGGCGATCAGCAGTACCACGGCCATGCCGATCGCGGCGACGTGGACACCGGAGACGAAGGCCTCGTGCGCTGAGTCCAGGAATCCATCCGTCACCGATTCCGGTAGCTGACGGGCGAATTCCGTGGCGCCGCCGAGGGATTCCGAAGCCGTGCCGATCTGGTCGCCCGGCACCTGGGACAGATCGAGTCCGCCGCGGAAAACCGCCATGGTCACGCTGCCGAGCACCGCGACACCGAGTGCGATACCGGTCTCATAGGCGGTCTCCGATACCGCGGCGGCCGCACCGGCCCGCTCCGCCGGAGCCGAGCTGACCACCAGATCCGACGAAACCGTCAGCGCCACACCGACACCCGTACCGATGCACAGGAACCCGAGGACGAACGGCACCGTACTGGTCGCCGACTCCGGACTCAGCCACAGCAACAGCACCGAACCGACCGCGGCGAGCATCAGCGCGCCGCCGAGCACCGCACCGGGACGCAGCACCCGAACCAACCACGCCGCCGCCAGTGCGGCGAACACACTGGCCGCGAGTCCGGGCAGCAGGAGCAGTCCGGCCCGCATCGGTGAATGGCCCAGTACCAGTTGGAGGTACTGCGAGCCGGAGAACAGCACACCGGCCAGCGCGAACACCGCGAGCAGGTTGGTGAGGACCGCGGTGCGGAACCTGGGCAGTGCGAACAGCTTCAGATCGATCATCGGATGTGCGAGACCGCGCTGCCTGCGCACGAACAGCACACCGGCGAGCACACCGATCGCACCGATCACCGACAGTCGCACATTGATTCCGTGCGCCGCGGATTCCTTGACCGCGTACACCACCGGCACCAGCGCCAGCATGGACAGCGCCGCGCTCGGCAGATCGAAGGGCCCCGGCCGTGGGTCGCGGGATTCCGGAATGAGCACCGGACCGACCGCGAGCAGCACCAGCATGACCGGCAGGTTCACCAGGAATACCGAACCCCACCAGTAGTGCTCGAGCAGCCAGCCGCCGAGCAGCGGACCCGCCGCCGCGCCACCACCGGCCATCGCGGCCCAGACCGAAATGGCGACGGTGCGCTGCCGCGGATCCAGGAACATCGACCGGATCAGACCCAGGGTCGCGGGCATCAGGGTCGCACCCGCGACACCTTGCAGCACGCGCGCGGCAATGAGCATTTCCGGACTCACCGACCAAGCGGCCAGCGCCGAGGCGAGTCCGAAGCCGACGGCGCCGAACAGCAGCAGTCGGCGCCGTCCGATCCGGTCGCCGAGATTGCCCATGACGACCAGCAGTCCGGCCAGAACGAACGAGTAGACGTCGATGATCCACAGCAGCTGCGGTGTGCTCGGCGCCAATTCCGCGCTGATCGCGGGCACCGCGAGGTCGAGCACGGTCGCATCGACGGCGAGCAGTAGCAGAGCGAGCGCAAGTACGGCTAGGCCCGCCCAATCACGCATGGTGGCGCGCGGCGGGACGAGCCCGGCCCCGGTGTCCTTCTCGAGCTGTGTGGTCATCGCCTTCTCGATTTCCGTCGCGGGTCTTCTTACCGTCCAGACGGTACAGGAAATCGACCTTACCGTCCAGCCGGTATAGTCACGGACGTGACGGCAAACACTCGCGACCGGATCCTGGACGCGCTCGAAACCCTGCTGCTGGAGAAGGGGATGTCCCAGGTGACCCTGGACAATGTCGCCGCGACCGCCGGGGTCTCCAAGGGCGGGCTGTTGTATCACTTCAAGAGCAAGGACGCCCTGCTCGCCGGTCTGGTGCGCCGACTCGGCGAACGCGCGGAACAACAACTCGACGCCGCCGTCGCCAAGGGCACGCCGGTCGCCGAGTGGTACCTGCAGACCCCGAATCCGGGCAATGCCGCGGACGCACTGGAACTGGCGCTGTTCCGGTCGATGGTCGCGGCCATGCGCACCATCGATGCCCATTCCGGGCCGGAGACCGATGAGGTGCAGCAGGCGCTGTCCGACATGATGGACAGCTGGTCGGACGGGCTGGACAAGGACATCGACGATCCAGTGCGGGCCGACATCATCCGGTTGGTCGGCGACGGTGTCTACTTGCGGGCTCTGCTCGGCCTGCCGCAGGTCGACCCGGCGCGCTATCGGAAGGTCGTGGACCGATTGCTCGAGCGTTGACCCGACGCAGGATCGGGACATTGCGCCCCGCCTGGCAGGTCGCCGACGGCTAGACTCGGCCGCGTGTCACCAGCCGCCGAGTCGGCCGGTGCCGTCGGGGCGGGGAACGATCCGGTGCCAGGGTCCCCTGGAACGACGGTGCCGATCCGCCCATTGAGCTTCCGCGAACTGCTGGACGAGCCGTTCGCGCTGATCCAGGCCAATATCGTGGTGCTGGCCGGTACCACCGCGATCGGGCTGGTCCTCGCAGAACTGGTGGTCGTCGGGATCACCGGCGGGATTTCCTGGCTGACCGATGGCTCCGATGCGGGCACCGCGTGGGCGGCGATCCTGGCCACCGCGGCATGTGCCTGGCTGCTGCGGTTCCTGCTGCGCGGCATGACGGTCGCCGTCGGGCTGGCGACGGTCGCCAGGTCTCCGATCGGGTGGCGCACCGCGCTCGGCCGGGTGGCTGCGGTCGCGGGTCCGCTGCTGGTGTTCCAGGTGATGTACACCATGGTCGGCGTCGGTGTACTGGTCGGCGGCAGCATTCTGATCATCACCTATCCGCTCGCGCTGATCTGGCTCGGCTATCTGCGGGCCGGACGGTTCGTCGCGGTGCCGGTCATCTTTGTCGAGCGGACTACCCACGCCGGGGCAGTCGCGCGCTCGAAACTGCTGGTCGAGGGCGCGCAGTCGTCGATAACCGGGCTGTGGCTCACCTGCCGCGCGCTGCTGGTCCTGATTGCCGTGCCGCTGCTCGGCATTCCGTGGTATCTCGCGGATTTCACCGGCACCCATCGCTGGCAGGTCATCGTGCTGCTCACCTCGGCGGCGCTATTGATCATCGCCTTTGGTGAGGTCATCGAGTCGGCGACGCGGGTGGTCTCGTATGTGGATCGCCGGTGCCGTCGCGAGGGGCTGGATATCCGGGTTCCCGGGACGGAAAAGCGATGAGCGAAGCATCGGGGAGCGGCGGTGGCCGGGCGCCGAACCGCACCGAACGCATATCGGGCGAGCCCACAGCACCGCCGCCGCCGCGTCTGGGTCCCGCGGACGATCACCGCGACGCCGCCGAGAACGCCGCGCTACACCGCGATTTCGACACCGCGCTGCGCGAGCGATTCCGCGCGCTGCTGCGCGGCCTCGAACAGCGCGGCATGCTCGAGGTGCGCCGCTCGCGGACCGCGCGGGAAACCGCGGACGATGCGACAACCGCGCTGTCGCTCGAGGCCGCGAGCGAATTACATCCGGCCGCACACAGTTTCGACGAGGTCGTCTACGGCGGCCGCCGCGCAACCGAGGACGAATACCGCCGACTCGAATACGCCGACCGCTACTCCCGCAGCGCACCACCGCCAGCACCGGAACCGGCCGAGGCGACGGTCACCGAAAAGACCAAGACCCGTCGACAACTTCCGCCGCTGCCCGATCTGCTGCGCAATCCGAAATTCTGGGCGGCGCTGCTCGCCGCCATTGCGCTGGTCGTACTGCTGTACGCCGTGTTGAATTCGTGCGCCGCACCCGCACCGCACAAGCCGACGCCGCCGGATCTGCCGCCGCCGAAACATCCCGACCACTACCCGGATGACAACCGCGACGATTCGGGCTTCGGCACTGGCAAGGACTCCATATTCGGCAGACTGCCCGTACCGCTGGCCTTCGGCGGACTCCAATTCCTCATCGCCGCCGCACTTGTGGTGTGGTGGCGGGCCCGGCGCCGTGGTGCGCTGGTCGGTGAACCGAGGCCGGTCGAGGTGGCGGCGAATGAACTGCTCGGCGGCCAGGCCGCGCTGTATCGCCGGTCGAAGGACCATGAACACGTCGCCGCCCGGCTGCGCGCCGCGACGCTGCGCCGCATCCGCCCGATGCTCGGCATCGGCGCCGATATCACACCTGATCGACTGGTCGCGACCATCGCCGAGCGCACCAGATCCGATCCGGCCATGATCGGCGCCGCACTGTACGGACCGGTGCCCGATGCGAGCACCCTGCAACTCGTTGCCACACAACTCGAATGGATAGAGGCGGAGGTCGGATGACCAGCACGGACACCAACCACATCCCCACCGCTGAGGAGGCAGGCGCAGCATTCTCCGCGCTGCGTGCCGAAATCGGCAAGGCGGTGATCGGCAACGACAGCGCGATCATGTACCTGGTGCTCGCACTGCTCTGCCGCGGCCATGTGCTGCTGGAAGGTGTACCGGGCGTGGCGAAGACGCTGCTGGTGCGGGCACTGGCGACGGCCCTCGATCTGGAACACGCCAGGGTCCAGTTCACCCCCGACCTGATGCCGGGTGATGTGACCGGTTCGCAGATCTACGACCCGCATACCACCGAATTCACCTTCCGACAGGGGCCGGTCTTCACCAATCTGCTGCTCGCCGACGAGATCAACCGCACGCCGCCGAAGACCCAATCGGCACTGCTGGAATCCATGGAGGAGCGCCAGGTTTCGGTGGACGGCAAGCCGCGGCCGCTGCCGGACCCATTCGTGGTGGTGGCCACCCAGAACCCGATCGAACAGGAGGGCACCTATCCGCTGCCGGAGGCGCAGCTGGACCGGTTCCTGTTCAAGGTCGATATCCAATTGCCCGGTCGCGATGACGAATTCCGCATTCTGCAGCGGCATGCGGGTGGCTTCGATCCGCGTGATCTGGCCGCCGCCGGTCTGCGCCCGGTCGCGGGTCCAGCGCATATCGCCGCGGCGCGGGCGGCGATCACCCGGGTCACCATCAGCCCCGAGGTGCTCGCCTACACGGTGGACATCTGCCGGGCCACCCGTAACTCCCCCGCGGTACAGCACGGGGCGTCCACCCGAGGCGCGACGGCGTTGATGGCCGCCGCACGCGCCTTCGCCTGGCTGAACGGTCGGGGCTATGTCACCCCGGACGACGTGAAATCGGTTGCGGTTGCGGCTCTTCGGCACCGCCTACACCTGCGGCCCGAGGCGGAGTTGGACGGTGTGACGACCGAGGGTGTCATGTCGTCGCTGCTGCTGTCGGTTCCGGTTCCGGTGTAGCCCGTGGTCGTCACCGGTCGGCTCGCCGCGACGGCGGCGGTGCTCGCACTGTTCGTCGGCTTCGTCCTGCCATCCTGGCTCGGCGTCGTCCTCATGACGAGTCTGCTTGCCGCCCTGGTCCTTTTCGATCTGGGCACGGTGGCCCGAGCGCGTGACCTCACGCTGACCAGGGAGCCGCTGACGGTGATCCGGCTCGGCCGCACCGCCGAGGTGGAACTCGCCGTGGTGAACAACGGCACCCGCACCGTGCGCGGGCGGCTGTGGGACGACTGGCCGGGCAGCACCCGCGCCGAAACCCGCGCGCACCGGTTGGATCTGCCGCCGAATACCCGCCTGCGCGTACACACCACGCTGACGCCGACCTACCGCGGTGACCGGGTCGCCGGTCCGGTGACGGTGCGGCTGTTCGGCCTGCTGGGCATGGCCGGATGGCAGAGCCGCCAAACCGTACCCGCTCGGGTGCGCGCACTGCCCGAATTCCGCAGCGAACGGCTGCTGCGCTCGAAAGTGAAGCGGCTGCAACATCTCGAGGGCCGCAATGTCGCGAATCTGCGGGGCCAGGGCACCGAATTCGATTCGTTCCGTGAATATGTCGCTGGCGATGACGTCCGGGCCATCGACTGGCGCGCCACCGCCCGCGCCGCCGACGTGTTGGTGCGCACCTGGCGTCCGGAGCGCAACCGGCACATGTTGATGGTGCTCGACACCGGTCGTATCAGTGCGGGCCGCGTCGGGGCGGGCACCCGCCTGGACGCGAGCATCGAGGCGGCCCTGCTGCTGGGCGGACTCGCCGCCGCCGCTGGCGATTCGGTGGACCTGCTCGCCTTCGACCGCCGGGTCCGCACCGAAGTGCGTGGTGTCGGCGGTCGCCGCCTGCAGCTGAAACTCATGCATGCCGTGGCGGGCGTGACCCCCGCACTCGTCGACACCGACAGCGCCGGCCTGGTCCGCGCGGCCATTCAGCGCACCCGCCGCCGCAGCCTGGTGGTCTGGTTCACCAGTCTCGACGGCGCCGCGGTGGAAGAGAATCTGCTCCCGGTCCTGCCGACCCTGGCCCAGCGCCACCGCGTCCTGATCGTCTCGGTCACCGACCCCGATGTCGCCGCGGCCGCCACCAACCGCGCCACCCTCGCCGACCTCTACTCCGCGGCCGCCGCCGAATCCCTACTCGCCGAACGCGCCCTGGTCCAGGAATCTTTGCGCCGCATGGGCATAGCCGTCGTTGCGGCATCCCCGGAACGCCTGCCCGAGGCCCTGGCCGATGAATACCTCGAACTCAAGCAGTCCGGCACCATGTGACCCCGCCATCGTTCGGCGGTTCGCGCGCTGCCCTGGCCTCGATGTCGATTCTGGGCCAGGGCATCATCCGAATCCGGATTGCTATCTCGCGTTCTGGTGCGGATACGGCAGGAGCTGTCTGGACGCGACGCTAGCTCGTGTGGGCGATCGGCATCGGGCGCGGGCCCGCCATCACCATCGGGGTGATGATCGGGGCGAGGGTGCGGCGCTGGCGTTCGGCGATGACCGCGCCGAGGATCTGGACCGGTGGGTAGCCGGTCGGTACCGGAATCTGCAGCCGGTCGCAGACCGCGACGAGCAGAGTGTGGCCGAGGCTCGCCTGTGCGGCGGGGCTGAGGGTGTTGACGCGAGACAGGTACTGGCGCACCGCGAGTGCTAGATCTTCCTGGATCCCGGACAGGTCCAGCTGACCGGACCAGGCGACGAGCCAGGGCGGCGCGACGGCCAGCAGCGGGAAGGGCACGCGGCGCTGGCTGTGCACGACAACCGTGCCCGCGAGCACATCGCCGACCCGGCGCGCATTCGGCGAGCACATCGAGGTGACCACGCCGACCGCACCGAACGCACCTAACATCCAGAAATCGACGATCACACCGGCCAGACCACGGGTCAGGGCATGACGGAAATCGATCGGCCCGCCGTCGCCGCGCACCACCCGCAGTCCGAGCGCCAACTTCCCGATGGTCCGTCCGCGCATGAGGGTTTCGCAGATCACCGGATAGCCGACCAGCGTCGCGACGATCGTGGTGATCATCGCCGTACTGAACCACGCGGAGTCGGCGGCGGTGAAGGCGAGTATCAGGCCGAGGCCGAACAGCAGCATGCTGCCCAGCACGACCTGCACCAGCACGTCCAGGAGGAACGCGGTGGCCCTGGTCGGGATCCGCGCGATCGGCAGCTCGAGTGCAACCGCTTCGCCGGTGGTGAATTCAGCCATGTCGATAGCATTCTTCCGACCGGCGGTATGGGAGGCAACCAATGGACGTGGACGCATACAGCTACGCACAGCGGGGGGCGTGGGATCGCCTGGACTATCTGGCCGGGCGCCGTAAGCTGACCGGTGCCGAGGCCGACGAACTGGTCGCGCTGTACCGGCGCACCTCACAGCAGTTGGCCCGCCTGCAATCGCACAGTCCGGACCCGGAACTCATCGCCGGACTCAGTGCCCTGCTGACCAAGGCGCGCGGCCGGGTGCTCGGTACCAACATCGATGCGTGGCACGAGGTCGGCCGGTTCTTCACGCACCGGTTTCCCGCAACGCTGTACCGGTCGTGGCCGTGGTGGGTGGCGGTGGCCGCGGTCTGCATCATGGTGTCCACCGGTTTGGCCGTCTGGATATCCGGATCCGGTACGGCCCGAGATGTGTTCGGCGTCACCGGTGACAACGACTGGCTCACCGCACCCGGCGGGGAATTCGAGACCTACTACTCCGAACATCCGCACGACGCGTTCGCCGCGCAGGTGTGGACCAACAATGCGTGGGTGACGGCGATGGTGCTGTTCACCGGCGTGCTGATCCTGCCAGCGGTGTATCTGCTGTTCGGCAACGCGCTGAATATGGCCTTGACCGGCGGCCTGATGGCCGATGCCGGTCGGCTCGACGCGTTCTTCGGGTTCATCCTGCCGCACGGCACGCTGGAACTGACCGCGGTCTTCGTCGCGGGCGGTGTCGGACTGAAACTGGGCTGGACGCTGATCGATCCGGGTCGGTCGAGTCGGTTGGAGGCGGTGGCGCGTCAGGGCCGGGCCACCGCGACGGTGGCGCTGGGCCTGGTCGCGGTGCTGCTGGTCTGCGGTCTGCTCGAAGGTTTCGTGACGCCGAGTGCGCTACCCGTACCGGTGAAGGTTGGCATCGGATTCGTCGCGGAGGCACTGTTTCTCGGCTACGTCTTCGTGGTCGGTCGCCGGGCCGCGCTGGAACAGGACGCCCGGGCCGCGGCCGAATTGGGTTTGCCCGGTGCCGATGTCGCGGAACTCTGGCAGACAACGCCGAGCACACGATGAGTGAAATGGGTCCGGGCAATCGGTAGCAACGCTACGTTCCGGACGAGATTCGAACTCCCCCAATTGAGTTCCGCTGGCCGCAGCGAGTCCAGCTCAGCTGCGGCCAGCGTTACCGTCAACTCTACACAATCGTTATCCCGATGCAACCCTCCCCGCCGAGGTCAAGCGTATAAAGCAGCACCCCAGCAAACCCATGTGGGCACATGGTTTTTCATACATCCAGCAAACTTTTGGCAGTGATCTGGATCACCCAAACCGGGGATCGCGCAGGGCCTCCGGGGCGCGATACCAGATCACGATAAGGAAACCTACGGTTAGCGACAAACATTCTTCGAACGATTAGCTGGATAGCAAACATAGATCACCCAATGTTCAGCGAACACGGCCACGACCTGCGGATTCTTTGGTCGATAATTGCGTTAACTGACCGTTGGATGAACTAAAAGCGACCTCAGGTTTGTTTACCGGGTAATTAACGTGATCCATACCTAGTCGCAACGCTTCAAGATGGACTTACATCCGGTCAAGATCATGATTAACCAGCTGGGGAGATGTGGTTGCCCGACGACTGGATCGGGCCATGGTCAGCACCTCGACCGCAACCACAATGGGTTCTGTGATCTCCGCCACCCTTGCTGTCCAACCTCGCGGAATCGAGCGAAAACGATGTTGCGGCAGGCGATCACCACGCATTGAGGCGGCCCCGCATTTCCCATGCGGGGCCGCCTCGCGAGCCGAACTCAGGCTTCGGCCAGACCGATCCGACGGTGTACCAACTGCAATGGCTTGGGCGCGTACCAGGCCGCCCGGCCGAGCAGTCGCATCGCCACCGGGACCAGCACGCCGCGCACCAGCGTCGCGTCGATCAAAATCGCCAAACCCGCACCGAGCCCGAAGAATTGGATGAACCGGACATCACTGCTGGTGAAGGCAAGGAAGCTGATCGAAATCAGCGCCGCGGCGGTGGTCACCAAGCGTCCGGTCCGAGCCAGCCCCTCGATGACAGCCTCCTTCGTGGACACCCCGCGATCGTGCAATTCCTTGATCCGGCTGATCACGAAGACCTCGTAGTCCATCGACAGACCGAAGGTGATGCAAAACAGCAGCAGCAACATCGAGACATCCAGCGGCGCCGGGGTGAAACCGATCACTCCGGACAGGTGTCCCTGCTGGAAGATGAACACCATCAGCCCGAGTGTGGCGGCCAGGCTCAGCACATTCGACAGCAGTGCGCGCAGCGGCTGTACGACGCTGCCGGTGAACAGGAACAGCAGCGCGAAGGTGGTGAGCACGATCCACCCGATCGCGATCGGCAGTTTCGCGCCGATCGATGCCAGGCTGTCGCGCAGTTCGGCAACCTGACCACCGACCAAGGCACTCGCACCACCCGGACCGGGCACCGCGCGCACCCGATCGACCAGATCGCGGGCGGCCGAGGAGTTGCGGTCCAGATCGGTCAGCACCGTCAGCCGCTGCGCGTCCGGACGGGCGAATCGGGCATCGGCGGGTGTGCTGGCCGCCAGCTCGCCGTGTGCGAAAGTGCCTGCGCTCGAATCGACCTGGGTGACGTGCTCGACCCGCGACAGTGTGCGCGCGTAGTCCGCGAGCGGGCCCGCGGCGACACCGGTCTCGGTGATGACCGACAGCGCGTTGACATCGCCGCCGCCGAAGTCCGTGCGCATCGCGTCGCCGACCTGACGCACCTCGGTACTCGTCGGCAGCACCCGATCGTCGGGCGTGCCGAACTGCACATGCAGCAGCGGCGTGGCCGCGAGCAGCAGCACCGCCACCACCGGCACACCGGCCAGCAGCGGCCTGCGCATCGCGAATCCGGCAACTCCGGCCCAGAACGGGGTGGCGTCACCGCGGATCCCGCGGACGCCGGGCACCCGCCACGCATCGGTTCGCGTACCGAGCACGGTGAGCAGTGCGGGCAAGACCACCACCGCCGCCGAGGCCGCGATGGCGACAACGCCGATGCCGCCGTAGGCGAACGAGCGCAGGAAGTACTGCGGGAAGATCACCAGCGCCGACAGCGCGGCGACAACCGTGGCCGCACTGAAGGCGATGGTCCGTCCGGCCGTGGATACCGCCGAGATCACCGCATCGGCCGGTTCGGCACCGGCCGCACGGCGCTCGCGGAATCGGCTCACCATCAGCAGCCCGTAGTCCACCGCGAGACCGAGCCCGAGCCCGGTGGTCAGATTCACCGCATAGATCGACACATCGGTGACCGAACCGAGAATCGAGAGTTCGGTGAAGGTGCCGAGAATGGCGATTCCACCCACGACCTGGGTGAGCAACGCCGCGACCACATTGCCGAAGGCCAGCACCAGCAGCCCCAGAATCAATGGCACTGCAACGGCTTCCGCGAGGCCGAGATCCTTGCCGATCTGATGGGTGATCGAGTGGAAGATCGCGGTGCCGCCGCCGACCTTGATCTGCGCGATCGGACCATCGGCGCGGTAGGCGTCGACGATCGCGGCGGCGGACTTCTCCTTATCGGTGGTCTTCTTATCGACGTTGCCCGCCAGGACCACGGCGGCGGTGCCATCCGATGAGCGCATGGCCGGGGATCCGGTATCCCAGTACGAGACGACATTGATGAGCCGCTGATCGGCCGCGAGTCGCCCGGCCAGTTCGCGGCCGACGGCGGCGACCGCATCGCCGTCGACCGTCCCCTGCTTCGCCTCGACCAGGAAGACGTAGTCGGTGTCGGCGCCGAACTTATCGGCCAGTTGCGCTACCGCGGCACTGGATTGGGAACTGGGATCCTCCTGGCCACCGGGCTGCATCTTGCTGAAGGCGGTCGCGCCGACCACACCGCCCGCGACGAGGGCGAGCGCGCCTACGACCAGAATCCAGCGCGCGTGGTCGACGACTAATCTGCCGAGTTTTTCGAACATATCCTGTCTCCGATCGTGCATGTTGTCATGCGTAAACTTTATGGGTGTTAACTTGCCATGAGATGTGTGCGGGTGTCAACATCGATGTGATGACAGATTCGGAAGTAGCCATGAAGCGCGCCGCCCGGACCGGCCCGTACCACCACGGCGACCTGCGCAATGCCCTGGTGCGCGCCGCCGCCGAGCTCGCGGAAACCGGCGGTCCCGAAGCGGTGACCGTGCGCGCCGCCGCCCGCCACGTCGGTGTCACGCCGACCGCGGCCTATCGGCACTTCACCAATCACGAGGAATTGCTCGATGCGGCGCAGGAACAGGCCCAGCGGACGCTGTTCGGCGCAATGGCCGAGACGATGGCCGGTCTCGAGCCGCAAGCGCATCCGATCACCCGACTGGGAGCGGTCGGCCGGGGCTACATAACCTTCGCACTGCGCGAGCCGGGCCTGTTCCGCACCGCCTTCTGCGGCGACCAGCAGACACCGTCTCCGGCCTTCGAACTGCTCGCCGGAGTCCTCGACGAACTCGTCGCCGTCGGATTCCTCGATCCCGCCGACCGGCCGGACGCCGAATACGCCGCCTGGTCATCGGTGCACGGCATGGCCTCGCTCATTATCGATGGCGTACTCGACGACCTCGACGACGCGGGCAAGGACCAGGCGATACGGCGCACCCTCGCGGTCATCGAGCGGGGTCTGGCCACCGGGCCGAAGGCCGGTGACCCGCGCGTCAGCTGATGCGCAGGATTCCGGTGACCGTGCCCTGCAGAATCTTGCGGTCGTGGGTGATCAACGGTGAGGTCTGCAGCGGGTCGTCGACAATGGTTCCGGCCAACGGCCGATTCGACAGCACCGCGCCGGTATCCGGATTCACGACGGTGAACACGTAGCCGTCGAGCGGGGTGGTGCTGTCGAGACCGACGCGCGTCACGGTGTAGAGCAAGCCGTCGGCGGTGGACAGATGCGGGACGGCCGCGCTGCGAACGGTGTTGTCCCACACCGTGGTGCAGCCGGTGTCGTCGACATCGACCCTGGTCATACCCCCGACGAATGGTGCGGAGGCCGGGACGGCCGGACCCGCGCCCTCGGGGACGGTCGGGTACGGATAGCCGTAGGTGCTGGCGACGAAGATGGAGTGCCCGATACCGACGGGCGAATTCTCGCTACCCGCGCCGCCACGGGTGAGCACCGGTTGCGAGCACACCAATTGCCCACTGCCGGAACGGAAGACCAAGGCGTGGACCTGTCCGTCGGCATTGTCGACGATGGTCAGATATTCGGCGCCGGAGTTCGGCCCGAAATAGGTCGGCGTGGAGCCGGTGCCCCAGCTGAGCTGTCCCGGTTTGCGTGCCGACCCGCGATCGTAGGCGGCCCGCCACAGTATCTCCGGCCGTCCGGCCGCATCCGCGTGCAGTTCGTAGAGCGCGTGCGTGGTGGCGACCGCGACCCGGCCACTCGGTGCCGATGAAATGCTGTTGGCCACCGACTCACCCGCGGGCAGTGCGATGGCGGCCGCCGCACCCGCGGGCGTCACCAGCCCGACGACACTCTTGCCGGTGGCGAACCAGACATTGCCGGACCAGTCCGGCACCAATCCGGTCACGTTGTCGCCCTCCGGAATCACCGAGCCGAGATCGGTGGACGAGGCGATCGACAACCGCCACTTGCCCGCCGCGTCGCGCGCGTGGCCGACCCGGAGCAGGGTGCGGTTGCCGTCCACGATGACCAGGCGGTCGGCATTGTCGAGGTACGCGTAGACGCCGCCGAGCAGACTGCCCTTGGCGATCTCCAGCGAGGCAAGCGGCGTGCCGACCGGACCGCCGAAGGACGGATCGAGCAGATGGATGGTCGGGGTCTGGCCGATGACGGGTGTACACAGCGCGACAACCAGGTTGTCCGAACCCTGCAGCAGGGTCGGACATGCCGACGCCAACGGGTATGCGGCCACCGAAATCCCGCCGGTACCGGGCCCGGCCAGGGGCGTCGCATCCGAGGATCCGGCGTCACCGTGCATGGTCGCGGTCCCGAGCGGGCCGAGATACGGATTGGGCGGCGCCAGCGGACCCCAGGATCCCGCCGCATCGGCCGTGCCGGCCGGGGCGAGTGCCAGAACCGCGGCGGCGAGCAGAGCCAACGGTGCGCGCATCGGGCCAGTCTGCTCCCCCGCCTCTCCGCGCCTCTTGCTGATCCTCGAGAACCGCGCCCCTGCCGTCGCGGACCGGCGGTGGTGTGTAGGTCGAGTTCTGGACGTACCCGACGAGTTACCCAAGTTCATACGAAATCAGCGGTCCATTCGGTCTGTCTTGTCATATCCGATTCGCCAATGCCGGTCGATACGATGACCGCCATGAGTATTCGGGACCGTGTCCTGTCCACGATTGCGGGTCAGCTCGGCAACCCACACGGGACGCTCGGCAAGGGCTTCGCCTTCATCCTCAATCGCGGTAACCATCGCGCCATCGCGGGTGCGGTGGCGGCGGCCGGAATCACCTCCGGCGCGACGGTCGCCGATATCGGATTCGGCGGCGGCGCAGGGCTTTCCATGCTGCTCGAGCGCGTCGGCGCCAATGGCACGGTGCACGGTTTCGAGATCTCCCCGGACATGCTGGCCCGGGCGCGGGCCGAGTTCGCCAGCGAAATAGATTCGGGCCGAATGCGACTCGCGGATGGTCCGATGACCGCACTGCCGCTGCCCGACAATGCACTCGATGCCGCCATCACCGTGAACACCATCTACTTCGTGCCGGACCTGGATGCCGCCTGTCGGGAACTCGTGCGCGTAATCGGTTCCGGCGGCAGCCTGGTCGTCGGCATCGGCGATCCGGATGCGATGGCGAAAATGCCGTTCACCGCATACGGTTTCACGCTGCGGCCGGTGGCCGAGGTGATCGCCGCACTGGAACGCGCTGGCTGCACCGTCGACCATCAGCGGCTGGCCGGTCCGCCGATTCCACATCACCTGCTCGTCGCCCGACCCGCCTGACCACCGCCCGTCCCGACTACATCAGGGCGCCGCCGTCGATGCGGATCTCGGTACCGGTCATGTACCGACCGTCATCGGAGGCGACCATCGCGACCACACCCGCAATATCTTCCGGACTGCCCAGCGCGCCGCCATTGAGCCAGCCGGTCATCCGGGAGAACAGCTGCGGATCGAAGCCCTCCGGCTGATCGCGAATCGATTTGGTAGTGATCCCACTGGTGATGCCCGCGGGCACGATATTCACCGCGCGCAGGCCCTGTTTGGCGTATTCCAACGCGATGGCGTGGGTGAAGGCGTTGACCCCGCCCTTCGATGCCGCATAGGCCGCGAGGTAGGGCGCTGCGCTGAAGGCCGCGGTCGAGGACAGGTTCACCACGACGCCGTGTCCGGACTCCAATAGCGCGGGCAGCGCACTCTGGGTCATCAGGAAGGTGCCGGTGAGGTTGACCGTGATCACCTGGTTCCACACCTCGAGCGGCATATCCTCGGTGCGCGCCGGACGCAGGATGCCCGCCGCATTGACCAGCACATCCAGGCCACCGAGGAATTCGGCCGCCGCGCCCGTCGCGGCGCGCACCGATTCGATATCGGCGACATTCACCTCGACGGTCCGCAGCCGATCGGCCGCGTCACCTGCCTTCGCCGCGGTGGTCTCCAGTCCGGCCGCATCGATGTCGGCGGCGACCAATGCCGCCCCCTCGTCGAGTAGCCGCAGGGCAATGCCCTGCCCGATGCCCGATCCCGCTCCGGTGACCAATACCCGGCGACCCTCATATCTGCGCATGCCAAAAGTTAGAACAGGTTCTCATTGAGAGTCAACAGGTTCGCCGGGTCCTTGGAACGGTAACGCCGCTCGAGCCGCGATCAGGACGTGGCGTTTTCCCTGACGGCCTCGAGGTACTCGGCGATGGCGTCGCGGTTGCGCGACAGGCAGCGGATGCGGTCGCTCATGCGGTCACGTTCGCGCTCCAGGGTGGCCAGCATTTCCGGGGTCGCGTCCGGGAAGTAGATGGTGCGTGGTTTGTCCAGGCAGGGCAGGATCTGTTTGATGATGCGGGTCGGCAGGCCGGCGTCGAGCAGGCCGCGGATCTGCAGGATCCGGTCGACGAAGCGGTCGTCATAGGTGCGATAGCCGTTGGCGCAGCGGTCGGCGACAATCAGCTCCTGTTCCTCGTAGTAGCGCAGCAGCCGCCGCGAGGTGCCGGTGCGCTCCGACAGCTCTCCGATTCGCATGGGCTCCACCTCGCATTTGACCTTCACATGTATGTGAGGGTTCCAGCATAGGCGGCATGGACAACACACTCTTCGACTACAGCCCGATCGTCGACCGCACGCCCATCCACTGGCCGGGTGCTGCCCGCGTCGCGTTCTACGTTGGGCTCAATATCGAGCATTACCAGGTCGACCGGCCCTCGACCAGCATCTTCCCCGGCACCGCGGCCCTCGCGCCGGATCCGCTGAACTATGGCTGGCGTGACTACGGCCCCCGGGTGGGCATCTGGCGGGTGATGCAGGCACTGGACAAGTACGGTATCCGCGCCAGTGCCCTGCTCAACTCCGATGTCGCCCAGCACAATCCGCAGATCATCGCGGCCGGGCGGGACCGGAACTGGACCTGGTTGGCGCACGGTAAGAACAACTCGATCTTCCAGGCCGATATGTCGATCGATGACGAGCGTGCCTGCCTGACCGATATCGTCGAAACCATCGAACGCGCGACCGGCCGCCGCCCCCGCGGCTGGATGGGCCCCGCACTCACCGAAACCTTCAACACCGCGGCACTGCTCGCCGAACTCGGCCTCGACTACGTCCTGGACTGGACCAATGACGACCAGCCGTATCGGCTCAATGTTCCCGGCGTGCTGAGTGTTCCGTACTCGGTCGAACTCAATGACAACAGCCTCTTCCTCGGAACCGGTTTGCGCGGCGCGGATTTCGTCCAGATCGTCAAGGACCAACTGGACCGGCTCTACGAGGACTCCGCCGACAGCGGCCGCGTTATGGCCTTGGCCCTGCATCCCTTCGTCATCGGCCAGGCCTTCCGCATCAAATATCTGGAGCAGGCACTGGACCATGTGGCGAACCATCCGGGCGTATGGCTCACCACCAGCGATGAGATCGCCCAGCACTACGCAACCGGCTCGATGTCCTGATCTATCACCGGATTCGGATGTAACCCAGCACCGAATGGCGTCCGACTCAGGCGGCCCGGCAGTACCGTCACGGGCCGAACACGATGCCCCGGGTTCCCATGGCGAGATCCGGGACCGTTGATGCCGTGAATTCTGTTGTCGCCCAAGACGGCGCGCCGGAGTCGGTCTCCCCGCCCTCGTCGATCGAGCAGCCAGGGCCGGAGACCTTCGCGAAGCTCTACACCGTCGCGCCGGTTTGCGGCTGAACGCTGGTGTGCACCAGCGCCGCGGTTAGGAACGCCGCGCCTGCCAACCCGGTCGGCGTCAATCGTTCACCGAGTATCGCCACGGCCAATACCGTGCCGGCAAGCGGCTCGAGCAGGGCCAATACCGCGGCCGTGCCAGCACTGGCCCGGGACAGCCCGCGGAAGTACAGGGTGTACGCCAATGCGGTGGGTAACCCGAGCGCAGCGATCAGGGCGATGCTGTGCGCAGTCGGAACGAATGCGAACCCGGATATCGCCGCGGCCGGTGTCAGCAGCACTGCACCGCCGGTAATGCCGAAACCCGTTGTGGTCATTACGTCGAGTCCGGGCACCGGGCGGGCACTGATCACCGTGATCGTCGCGAAGGCACAGGCAGATACCAATGCCATTGCCGTACCTGCGAATATCCCGCCCGCATCCGCGCGGTCCGGCGGCGCGCCGACCAGCAGGATCAACCCGAACAGTGCGATCGCGATAGTCGCGGCACGGCGACGATCCAGGACGCGCCTGCCGGTCAGCTGTTCCAACAGCGCGACGACCACGGGTGACATCCCGATGGTGATCAGGGTCGCCAGACTCACCGACGATGCCGCGACGGCACCGAAAAAGCTCGCCTGGACAGTCGCGGAAAGCACCGCGATCACACCGATCCTGCGCCAGGCCACGACGTCTCGCGGCCAAGGCCGTCGGGTCACGATGAGCACCGCGACCAGCAACAGCCCGCCGACGGCGAGCCGACACGTGGCGATGGAGACCGGCGAAAGGCCGGTGGCGCGTTGCAAGAGGCTGCCGAGCAGCCCGCCGGTGCCCGCTAAGAGTCCGGCGCCGACAAGGCAGGCGAGCCCGGACCGGCTGGCGGTAGAGACAGATGTGGACATGAAGAGTTCGCGCTCCTGCGACAGAAGAGGATTGAGGTCGCGGAAGCGAGGTGCACAACCAATGCCCGAGCGGCGCACGCACTTACGAGGTGGTGCGCGGTCCTACACCCCGCTCAAACGGCGGGCGGCGGGGTGATCGGTACGTATCGGTGCATAGGCCCGATATTAAGGACCGCCGAATGCGGTGTCATCCGGTTTTCCCGGCGGCGTCGTGCGTGACAACCGGTGCACCGCGACCTCCCGGTCAGGAACTGCGGAAGCGGATCATCGGGCGGCAGTGGGTGCGCGGTGTAGTTCCTTGCGGTCGTAGTAGCGGGTGATGATCGCGCCCAGCGACAGTCCGATGGCCAGTCCGAGCAGGGTCATCCAGCTTGCGCGGCTGAGTCCGGCGGCGCCGTCGGCATTGAAGTACAGGATGGCGCGGATGCCGAGGTACACCTGGTGCATCGGTTCGAAGTCGGCAAGCCGGGCAACGGATTTCGGCAGCGCTTCGATCGGGATGGTGCCCCCGGAGGACGGCAGGCCGAGCACGATGAACAGGATGAGGTTGACCAGCATGCCAGCGGTGCCGAGCGCGGACACGATCGATAGTGCGGTCACGCCGACGGCAATGATCGCGAAGGTGCTGTACAGGAACAGCAGCAGCGGCCGGTCGATGGGCATCCCCAGCCAATGCGCGACGCCCATGAAGATGGCCGCGACCACCGGCGCGGTGCCGGTGATGATGCCCCACTTCAGCAGGAGTGTGTGCAGCCGGGAGATCGGTGTCGGTGGATAGTGCACGTACCAGGGGCCGAATTCGGTGGGCGCGAAGCCGAGCGAGGAATCGACCATGCCATTGATCACCATGGCGCCGGTGAACCCGGCCAGCAGCACCATCATGGTGTAGAAGAAGGCGGTGAGCCCGCCGCCGGTGCCCGCGGGCAGCGGATGGAACGGCGTGACGACCACGTCTATGGGCTTGGCCAGCATCAACCGGCTCAGGCCGACCAATTCGGGTGCCTGCCCACCCCCGGAGGATTGCAGTTGGGTCCGCACGGTCTCGGTGAGCCGTTCCCCGACCGTCTGATTGGCTCGAGCCAGTGCGCTGCCCGCGACGGTCTGCACGACCTGCGGTGAGAACGACCCGGTCCGTGGATTGGTGTACACGGTGATGATCGGCTGGCTGACGTCTCCGGGGACCACACTGGCGGTCGCGAAGATCCCCAGCCGCTTGGTGAAATCGCTCGGAATGACGATCGCCCCGTACACATTCCCCGAATTCAGCTCGTGCTGCGCCTCGTTGATTCCGAGTGCCCGCAGGTCGATCTTGTCGCTGGGAATCTGCTGGACGAGTGCATCGCTGATCTGCTTGCCCACATTGGTCGGCTGCCCGCCGAGTACATCCCCGGTGTCCTGATCCACCAGCGCGATCGGGAAGCCGTGCAGATGCTTCGACGGATCGACCACATAGGCCAGGTACATGGTGGCCAGCAGAGCCATGAGCAGCGAAACCACCACGGCGGGCACGAGCCACACCCGCGCCTGCGAACGCCGACCGGTCGCGTGATCGCCCTCTTCCGGGTTCGCCATGACAGCACCGTAATTCCTGGGTCATGACCGATGAGGGTGATTGCTCGAATGTGTCGGACTGCCTCGGGGGTGTCCGGGGCTCAGCGGCGCAGCGTGGTCTCGTGCCACATATGCGATAGCTTCTGGGGGTTGCGTACGGCGTAGAGCCCGGTGATGACGCCGTCGTCGATCCGAACGGCGACTACAGTGTCGATCTCGCCGTCCATCCGGACGATCAGCGCCGGGTAGCCATTGACCTGCGCCCGCTGCAGCGATGCGACGGCGGCGATGCGGCCGAGCACATGGACCACGCTATCGGCCCCCATGACCGGCGACAGCGCGGCCTGTTTGACTCCGCCACCATCACCCAAGAGAACGACATCCGGCGCGAGGATGTCGAACAGGGTTTGCAGATCGCCGGTTTCGATCGCCCGCTGGAATGCCGCGAGGGCGTTTCGGGTTTGCGCGGGGGATATTGGTCCGCGTGGTCGGCGGGCCGCAACGTGGGTGCGTGCGCGGTGGGCGATCTGGCGGACCGCGGCGGGGGTTTTGTCGACGGCTTCGGCAATGTCGTCATAGGCGATGTCGAAGACTTCACGGAGTACGAATACCGCTCGTTCGGTCGGGGTGAGTGTTTCGAGTACGAGCAGCATTGCCATGGAGACGCTGTCGGCCAGTTCGATGTCTTCGGCCACGTCGGGCGTGGTGAGCAGCGGTTCGGGCAACCACGGGCCGATGTAGGACTCTCTGCGGCGGCCGAGTGCGCGCAGCCGGACGAGTGCTTGGCGGGTGGTGATCCGGACCAGGTAGGCGCGTTGGGCTTGCACCGTGGTGAGGTCGACGTTCGCCCAGCGCAGCCAGGTCTCCTGGAGGACGTCCTCGGCGTCGGCCGCGGAGCCGAGTAGCTCGTAGGCGACGGTGAAGAGCAGGTTGCGGTGCCTGAGGAAGGCCGCCGTGGCGGGGTCCGGGCGGTCGTCGCGGCTCTCGCCGCGATACTCGGACGCGGTCTGCGACGCATCGGCCATGGGGTCCTCTTCACTCTCGGCTGTGTCCCCACCAGACACCGGGCACCGTCGTTCTGTGACACCGAGAAGTTGTGCCGCACGTCACATTTCCGCCGCGTCACAGGGATCGGGTCGTCGGCATCTTGTGTGCGTTCAGTCATCCCGAAGCAGGAGGCCACCATCGTGGAACCCCGTATCAATCTGTCCGCAAACGAGATCGGCGCCAAGTTCTTAAAGCGGTTCGGAAACGCCAGCCTGGCAATCCTCGAGTCGACGCTGCCCAAGGTCACCCAGGATCTGATGATGCTGCGCGTCAGCCAGATCAATGGCTGCGGTTGGTGCACCGACGTGCACAGCAAGGACCTCGCACACGCCGGGGAATCTCCGGTGCGCATCAACCTGGTCGCGGCTTGGCGCGAGTCCACCGTGTTCACCGAGGCCGAGCGCGCGGCGCTCGCGCTGGCCGAGGAGGGCACCCGCCTCGCCGACGCCCATCACGGTGTGTCCGACGAGACCTGGACCGCAGTGCGCAAGCACTACGACGACGATCAGATCGCCGCGATGGTCGCGCTGGTCGCCCAGATCAATGCGGCCAACCGGCTCGGCGTAATCGTGCGCCAGCAGGGCGGCTCCTACCAGCCCGGCATGTTCGCCAACAGCGCGAACTGATCGTCGGGCAAATCCCGGCCCGGCCAGGATCCTTCGATCCGGGCCGGGCCCGCGCATGTCACACCGGTTCTTTGTCCGGGCTCAGCTGATCGAGCCATTCCCGCAGTTTCGCCTTTCGTCGCCCATTGACGTACCCGACGGCGCAAGCGGCGGCGACCAGTATGCCGAATCCGCCCGCGAACAGCGGCCCGCCGTAGGTCGAGTGCAGATCCGCCACCTCCGCCTCGGCGGGATCCTTCGGGTTATAGGCGACGGGCACCCGCTCACCGGTCGAGTAGCTGTGCAACACGCTGTATGCCGAGGTTCTGGTCGTGTACCGCGTGCCGTCGACGACAAACTCGACCCCCCGGCCATCGCCCGAACTCGCGAGCAGCACGGTTCCATCGGTACGCGCGGTGCCCTCGAGTGCTCGCCCACTCGACACACCCCACACCACAGCCGCCAACACGAGCGCCATCCCGACCACCCCGGCAATGAGCGCACCCCGCGTCGCATGACACGTCATAGGGGTGGTGGTTCCAACATCCGTCATGTTCTCGAGTCCGATCGTCGTCGTTCCCCTAGACGGTTATCGACTTCAGCCCGCCGGGCGTAGCACGGGGCAGCGAATCTGCCGCCCGTGGTCCGCGCCGTATTTATCGGGCGGCTGGTAAAGGGTGGTGATCGGGACCGAACGGCCGCAGCTGTAGACGGGGAAGCGGCTGTAGGTCAGCGGAGCTGAGTCAGCTCGTCGACATAGATTCAAAACCACTGACACAGAAGGGAAACCACTTGTGCAAGGCGACAGGAAAGCGATCCTTGGGGGACACGCGATCAACACCTACGCACGCCCACAGACCTCAGCAAATCTTGTCGACGAAAAAAGCCGCAGGCCAGAGGAAAAACCCTCTGACCTGCGGCCCCTACCATCTCTGTGGGCGAAGGGGGACTTGAACCCCCACGTCCCGAAGGACACTGGCACCTGAAGCCAGCGCGTCTGCCATTCCGCCACTCGCCCGAGCGACTGGGAGACAGTATCACGGGGGTCGGCGAGACATGAAATCGCCTGCTGGCGGCCCTGCGGCGCCGACTGGGCGGTGGCGGGAACCCGCCAGGCTTTCCAGGAGTTACAGGTGTGGACGATCGTGGATATCATGCAATGAACGTGGTCGATACGCGACACGCCATATACGCGTGTCGTTGTTATGAATCAGTAGAGACGCTCACCGAAGGGAGGCCGAGATGGGCATCGTTTCTCGATTCGAGCGTCGCCTTCAAGGCGCCGTCGGTGACGTGTTCGCCAGAGCTTTCGGCGGCAGTGTCGTCCCCCAGGAGGTGGAGGCGGCGCTCAAGCAGGAAGCCACCGACAACATCCAGGATCTGGGCGGCGGACATCTGTTGGCGCCCAACAGCTATGTGATCACCATCAACACCTCTGATCACCAACAACTCGACGCCGACCACGACCTCACTACCCGCGCATTCGCCAAACACCTACAGGACTACATCCGCGAACAAGGCTGGCAGACCTACGGCGAAGTACACGTGGCATTCGAGGCATCACCTACGCTGCACACCGGACAGTTCAGGGCGAGCGGTCGGGTCGATCCCGACGTCGGCCGCAGAGCCACCCCGGCTCGCAGCCCCGAACCCCCGCCACAACAACCTGCAAACCCGCAACCAGGAGCTGGCCCCATGACGCAGAACTCAGGCTACGACCCAAGCCGTGAGCACGCGGAGTCCGATCCACGCAACCGCGGGTACGCACCGCCGCCCACGGGGCGGCCCGGACCGCCGAACGGTGCGTACCGCGATGACTACGGCCGGGGCGGCGCGCCCTATGGCGGTGGCTCCGACTACCAGGCGCCGGACTCGCAGCAGGGTTACGGCGACTACCAGAACGGCTACGACTACCAGCAGGGCGGCCAGGGCTACGGTCAGCAGGCCTATCAGGAGCCGGGCTACGGCGGCGGCCAGCAGGGCTATGGCGAGCGCGGCGGCTACGGCCAGCAGCAGGGTGGCTACGCCGATCAGGACTACGGCCAGCAGGGCTATCAGGAGCCGGGCTACGGCCAGCAGGGCTACGGCGAACAAGGCTACGGACAGCAGGGCTACGGACAGTCCGGCTACGGCGAGCAGGGCTACGCCGAGCAGGGCGGCTACGGTCAGCAGCCGGGCTACGGCCAGCAGGGCTACGCGCAGTCCGGCTACGGCGAGCAGGGCTACGCGGAACCGGGTTACAGCGAGCCGGGCTACGGCGCGCCGGACGAGCAGGGCGGCTACGGCCAGGCCTACTCGCAACAGCCCGGCTACGGCGCGCAGGGCGGCGGCTACGCGGCCCCCGCGTATGGCGGTGGCGCACAGGCCGGTTCGGGCTACTCCGCGACGCTACAGCTCGACGACGGCAGCGGCCGCACCTACCAGCTCCGCGAGGGCAGCAACATCATCGGCCGCGGTCAGGACGCGCACTTCCGGCTGCCGGATACCGGAGTTTCGCGCCGTCACATCGAGGTTCGCTGGGACGGGCAGACCGCAATGCTCTCGGACCTCGGTTCGACCAACGGCACCCTCGTCAACGGCTCACCCGTCCAGGATTGGCAGCTTGCCGATGGTGACGTTATCCGCGCCGGGCATTCCGAGATCCTGATCCGTATCGTCTGATCCCGTAAGCTCGCGATGCAGGTCACGACATGGCGTACAGGGATTCTGCGGCCGTATCGTGATCGAACTCGACCCACGGCCCTATGATGCTGCCAACACACGCGCGTCGCCAGGACCGGGGCTCGCGAAACCAGCAAGCCGGTGGGGGCGAACTCGCACCTACGGGCACCGACGTACACGGTCGAACAGGAGGTGGAGCGCCGTGCAGGGACTGATCCTGCAACTGACCCGTGCGGGGTTCCTGCTGCTGTTGTGGTTATTCGTGTGGGCGGTGTTGCGCACCCTGCGCAGCGACATCTACGCGGCATCCGGCATCCGGATCCAGCCCAGGGCCGCTCGCGGTTCCACGGTGCTGCCGTCTTTCAGCCGAGGCCAGAAGGGCGCCAAATTTCTTGTGGTGACTCAAGGTTCACTCGCCGGCACTCGCATATCGCTCGGCACCCAACCGGTGCTGATCGGACGTGCGGACGACTCAACGCTGGTACTCACCGATGATTACGCATCTACCAGACATGCGCGGCTCTCACCACGCGGTGACGACTGGTACGTCGAAGACCTCGGCTCGACGAACGGCACCTACCTCGACCGTGCGAAAGTCACCACCGCAGTCCGAGTTCCACTCGGTACCCCAGTCCGTGTCGGCAAAACAGTGATCGAGCTGCGATCGTGACACTTGTTCTCCGCTACGCAGCGCGTAGCGACCGCGGTCTTGTCCGAGGCAACAACGAGGACTCCGTCTATGCGGGCGCACGGCTGCTCGCACTAGCCGACGGTATGGGCGGCCACGCCGCCGGCGAGGTGGCATCGCAGCTGATGATCGCCGCCCTGGCCCATCTCGATGACGATGAGCCCGGTGACGATCTGCTCGGCAAGCTCAATACCGCCACCCACGCGGGCAATGCCGCCATTGCCGATCACGTCGAGGAAGAGCCCGAACTCGACGGCATGGGCACCACGCTCACCGCAATCCTGTTCGCGGGCAAGAAACTCGGCCTGGTCCACATCGGTGACTCCCGCGCCTATCTGCTGCGCGGCGGCGAGCTGGCCCAGATCACCCGCGACGACACCTTCGTCCAGTCGCTGGTCGACGAGGGCCGGATCACCCCTGAGCAGGCGCATACCCATCCGCAGCGTTCGCTGATCATGCGCGCACTCACCGGTAACGAGATCGAGCCGACGCTGATCATGCGCGAGGCCCGTGCGGGCGATCGCTATCTGCTGTGCTCCGACGGGCTCTCCGATGTGGTCAGCGATGAGACCATCGCCAACACCATGCGCGAGGGCGGCACCGACGAATGCGCCGACCGGCTCATCGAACTCGCGCTGCGCAGCGGCGGCCCGGACAACGTCACCGTGGTCGTCGCCGATGTCATCGATCTGGACTACGGGCAGAGCCACCCGATCGTCGCGGGTGCGGCCTCCGGTCAGGACGAGGACACCCCGCCGCCGAATACTGCCGCCGGTCGCGCCGCGGCGATGCGTCCACCGCGGACGGAGCCGCGCCGCGCCGCCGCCACGCCCGAGACGCCGCCGCCGAGTAAATCCCACCGGCTGCGCTGGATCCTGCTGGCGGTCGCCCTGGTGGCGGCCGCGGCTGTCGGATTGCTGGTCGGCTACAAGATGATTCGCAGCAACTACTACGTCGGTGCGGATAGCGGCCAGGTCGTCATCCTGCGCGGACTCCCGGGTTCGGTGCTCGGATATTCGATCCATGAGGTCGAATCGGTCGGCTGCGTCGACGCCGGTGGCGCCCTCACGCTGAAGCAGCCAAATGAGGGTCTGCCGGCGAAGTGCAAGGCGCTCGAGGTGTCCGATCTCAAGCAGACCGGGCGCGATCAGGTGGACAAGGGTCTGCCGCCGGGTTCGCTGGACGATGCCCGCAAGCAGATGCAGACCCTGGCGCAGAAGGAACTGCTGCCCGTCTGCCCGCCCAAGGAGGCGGTGCCCCAGCCCGGCGTCGTTCCGCCCGCCGAACCGCCCGCAGCGCCCGGTGCGCCCGCGCCCACGCCTGTCGCTCCGACCGGCGAGAACCATCAGCCGCCCGCACCGCAGCAGCCGAGCGAGACCAAGATCCCCGACGGCAAGACCCCGACGACGACCGCGTCGTCGAACCCCCAGACGGCGGGGGAGCCTTGCCGGGTGACGGACTGATGTCCGCTCCGGCACCGCCGTCCGCTGGGGCCTTTCCCAGTCCCCCTGGCGGATTCGCGCCCGCGCCGCCGCCGTCGACCAGACGCAACGCCGAACTCTTATTGCTCGCCGGCGCGACAGGGATCGTCACCATCTCACTGTTCCTGGTGGAGGCGAGCCAGGAACAATCGGTCACCTTGGACATCGCCAAGTACGGTCTCGCCTATCTCGCCCTGTTCGCCGTGGCACATCTGGCAGTGCGGCGCTTCGCTCCATTCGCCGATCCACTCCTGCTTCCGATTGCGGCGCTGCTCAACGGACTCGGCCTGGTACTGATCCATCGGCTCGATCTCGCCGATGCGCAAACGGCCGTGTACAACTCCTGGCCGATTCCCTCCCCCGATGCCAATCAACAGATCCTGTGGACCGGCCTGGGGATGATCATCTTCATCACGATCCTGGTCGTGCTGCGCGATTACCGTACGCTGGCGCGCTACAGCTACACCCTAGGCCTCATCGGCCTTGTCGCGCTGGCGATTCCGGCATTGCTGCCGGGCGCGTATTCGGAGACCAATGGCTCCAAGATCTGGATCCGGCTGCCCGGATTGAGTGTGCAGCCGGGTGAATTCGCCAAGATCCTGCTGATCATCTTCTTCGCCTCGGTGCTGGTCGCCAAGCGCGATCTGTTCACCGCGGCCGGGCGGCATTTCCTCGGCATGGAGTTCCCGCGCGCCCGCGACCTCGGGCCGATCCTGGTGGTCTGGATCGTCTGCATCGGGGTGCTGGTCTTCGAAAAGGACCTCGGCACTTCGCTGTTGATCTTCAGCACCGTGCTGGTGATGCTCTACATCGCGACCGAACGGGTGGGCTGGCTCGTTATCGGCGGCGCGCTGCTGACCATCGGATTCTTCTTCGCCTACCAGGCCTTCAGCCATGTGCGGGTGCGCACGCAGACCTGGCTGCACCCGTTCGCCGATTACAACAACACCGGCTACCAGATCTCACAGTCGCTGTTCGGATTGGCCACCGGCGGACTTGCGGGCACCGGCCTGGGCAGCGGGCGGCCCTCTCAGGTGCCCTTCGCCAAGACCGACTTCATCATCACCACCATCGGCGAGGAACTCGGCCTGTTCGGACTCGCCGCGGTGCTGCTGTTGTTCCTGGTGTTCGTGGTGCGCGGCCTGCGGACCGCGCTGGCCGTGCGTGACAGTTTCGGCAAGCTGCTGGCGGCAGGACTGGCCTTCACCATTGCGATCCAGCTGTTCGTGGTGGTCGGCGGTGTCACCAAACTGATTCCGCTGACCGGCCTCACCACCCCGTTCATGTCCTACGGTGGTTCGTCGCTGCTGGCCAACTACGCACTGCTCGCCCTGTTGATCAAGGTGTCCGACGCGGCTCGTGCCCCGGCGCCGGTGCGCAAGAAGGATGCGGTGGCCCCGATCGCAGAGGCGTCGACCGAACTCCTGCGCAAACCGGAAGCGAGGCCGCAGGAATGAACACACCGCTACGACGGGTCGCGGTCGCGGTGATGCTCATGATCGTCGCGCTGCTGATCAACGCCACCTACGTGCAGGTGATCAAGGCCGACGACTACCGCACCGATCCACGCAACTCCCGCGTACTGCTCGACGAGTACGCGCGCCAGCGCGGGCAGATCTCCGCGGGCGGCACCGTATTGGCCAGTTCGGTCGCGACCGAGGACCGCTACAAGTACCTGCGCACCTATCCGACGGATCCGGAGGCGTACGCCCCGGTCACCGGTTTCTACTCGATGCAGTACGGCAGCACGGGTTTGGAGCGCGCCGAGGATACGGTGCTCAACGGCTCGGACAACTCGCTGTTCGGGCGCCGTCTGATCGACATGATCTCCGGTCGTGATCCACGCGGCGGCAATGTGCTCACCACGCTGGATCCGATGATGCAGCAGGTCGCCTACGAGCAGTTGACCGCCAAGGGCTTCACCGGCTCCGTGGTGGCGATCGAGCCGAGTACCGGCAAGATTCTCACCATGGTCTCCACCCCCAGCTACGATCCCAACCCGCTGTCCGGCCACGATGGCGCCCAGGGCACCAAGTCTTGGGAAGAGCTGAGTGCGGACCAGCGCCAACCCATGTTGAATCGTGCTGTGTCGCAGACCTATCCGCCGGGTTCCACCTTCAAGGTGGTCGTCACCGCCGCCGCGTTGGCCAACGGTACCGCCACCCCGGATGACCAATTCACCGCCGCACCCAACATCACCCTGCCCGGCACCACCACGACGTTGGAGAATTACAACGGCTCCACCTGCGGCAACGGCCCGACCGCGACGCTCACCGAGGCCTTCCGCAGATCCTGCAATACCGCCTTCGTCGAACTCGGCCTCAAGGTCGGCGCCTCGAATCTGAAGGATGAGGCGGCCGCATTCGGCATCGGCGCGCATCGCGGCATCCCGATTCCGGTGGCCGAGAGCACCGTCGGCACCATTCCGGACAACGCCGCACTGGCCCAGAGCAGCATCGGCCAGCGCGACGTCGCACTTACCCCACTGGACAATGCGGTCATTGCCGCGACCATCGCGAACGGCGGCGTCCGCATGGAGCCGTACCTGGTCGACCAGCTGCAGGGACCCGATCTGAGCGAGCTCTCGAAAAATAAACCCGTCTCAGTCGGACAAGCCGTCAGCGCCCAGGTAGCGTCGACGCTGACCAACCTGATGATCGCGTCGGAGGACAACACCGTCGGACACGGCCAAACCCGGTACCAAATTGCCTCTAAGACCGGAACCGCCGAGCACGGCAGCAATCCGCGCAATACGCCACCACACGCCTGGTACATCGCCTTCGCCCCCGCACAGAACCCCAAGATCGCCATCGCGGTGATCGTGGAGAACGGTGGCGATCGGGCGCTGGCCGCTACCGGTGGCTCGGTGGCCGCGCCGATCGCCCGCGCGGTGCTTGACGCCGGTTTGCGAGGGCGCTGAGAGATATGAACGTGCGAGTGGATGTACGGGGGCCGGGATGCTGAATAACGGCGCGATGATCGCCGACCGATATCGCCTGCAACGCCTGATCGCCACGGGCGGTATGGGCCAGGTCTGGGAGGCGCTCGACACCCGGCTGGACCGCCGGGTCGCGGTGAAGGTGCTCAAGTCGGAGTTCTCGGCCGACCCCACCTTCCGGCACCGGTTCCGTAGCGAGGCCAAGACCACGGCCCAGCTGAATCACCCCGGCATCGCCGGTATCTACGACTACGGTGAGACCCTCGATCCGAGCGGTGGCGAAACCGCCTACCTGGTCATGGAACTGGTGCAGGGCGAGCCGCTCAATACGGTGCTGAACCGGCTCGGCCGACTCTCGGTGGCCCAGGGGCTGGACATGCTGGAGCAGACCGGCCGCGCACTCGAGGTCGCACATGCCGCCGGTGTCGTACACCGTGACGTGAAGCCGGGCAATATCCTGGTCACCCCGCACGGTCAGGTGAAGATCACCGACTTCGGCATCGCCAAGGCGGTCGACGCCTCCCCGGTGACCAAGACCGGCATGGTGATGGGCACCGCCCAGTACATCGCACCGGAGCAGGCGGTCGGCGAGGATGCGACGGCAGCCAGTGATGTTTACGCACTGGGTGTTGTTGGGTACGAGGCGCTGGCCGGACAACGGCCGTTCACCGGTGACGGCGCGATCACCGTCGCGATGAAACATGTGCGCGAGGCCCCGCCGCCGATGCCGTCCGATCTGCCGCCCAATGTGCGTGAGCTCATCGAGATCACCATGGGCAAGGATCCGACGCTGCGCTATGCCAGCGGCGGCGAATTCGCCGACGCGGTCGCCGCCGTGCGTGCCGGCCGTCGCCCACCACCGCCGGTCGCCACCGGCACACCGATGGCGACCGGTGCGACCCGGGTGCTGCCGCCCGGCCCGACGGTGATTCTGCCGTCGCAGGACCATGAGGGCCCGACGGTCCGGTACAACACCCCGATGGGTGGGGCGGGCGCCGGTTCGAGCAGACAAACGCCCGCCGGCGCGCCGAGGACCGTGATGAGTTCCGGTGCCACCCGCGCCAACTCGGGGCCCGGTCCAGAGACTTCGAAGTTCACCAGCGGCCAGAAGGTCGGTGCGGCCGTCGCCGTCGGCGCGGTACTGCTCGTCGGTCTCGTGCTCTGGTTGCTCTTCGGTGGCGATACCAATCCGGATACCGTGCGCCCCACCACCACCACGAAGGTCGTGCCGCCGCCGGTGATCGCGCCGACGACGATAACGACAACAACCGAGCCGCCGACGACCATCGTTCCCACGACAAGACCGGCACCGCCACCGCCGACAACAACGGAAGCGCCGACGACAACAACGCAGCCGCCGACGACGACTCCGAGCACCACGGCGCCGACTACGACGAAGACCTCGAAAACAACGACTCCGTCCACCACCACCAGAGGCTCGTGGTTCCCTACGCTCGACTTACCATTTCCGGATAGTCCCGGTGCCCGAGGACCCTCGGCCACCCCCGGCGCTGCTACTCCGCAAGGACAACCATGACGACCCCGAAGAATCTCTCCTCCCGCTACGAGCTGGGTGAGATCATCGGGTTCGGCGGCATGTCCGAAGTCCACAAGGCGCGGGATCTACGGCTCAGTCGGGATGTGGCGATCAAGGTGCTGCGCGCCGACCTCGCCCGCGACCCAACGTTCTATCTGCGCTTCAAGCGCGAGGCGCAGAACGCCGCCGCACTGAACCACCCGGCCATCGTCGCGGTCTACGACACTGGTGAGGCGGAGGTGGACGGCGGCCCGCTGCCGTACATCGTGATGGAGTACGTCGACGGTGACACGCTGCGCGACATCGTGCGCGGTAAGGGGCCGATACCGCCGCGCCGGGCCATGGAGGTCGTCGCCGACGTCTGCGCCGCACTGGATTTCAGCCATAAGGCCGGGATCGTGCACCGCGATATGAAACCGGCCAACATCATGATCAACCGGGCCGGCGCGGTGAAGGTGATGGACTTCGGCATCGCGCGGGCGATCGCCGACAGCTCCAATCCGATGACCCAGACCGCGGCCGTGATCGGAACCGCGCAATATCTTTCGCCCGAACAGGCGCGCGGTGAGACCGTCGACGCCCGCTCGGATGTCTATTCCGTCGGCTGTGTGCTGTTCGAAATCCTCACCGGCGAGCCGCCTTTCACCGGTGACTCCCCGATCGCCGTTGCCTACCAGCACGTCCGGGAGGACCCGCGGCTGCCCTCACATGTCCATAACGGGGTGCCGCGCGAGCTGGACTCCGTCGTGCTCAAGGCGATGAGCAAGAATCCGGCCAATCGGTACCAGTCCGCGGCCGAGATGCGCGCCGACCTGATCCGGGTGCTCGGCGGGCAGAAGCCGAGCGCGCCGATGGTGATGACCGACGAGGACCGCACCACCATCCTCGGCTCGAACGAACCGCCGCCGCGCAACTTCCGGACCGTCGAACGCAATGACGACACCGCCGAGCAGGAACGCGCCGAACCGGCGAATCCGCGCCGCAATCTCTACATCGCACTCGGCGCCGCGGCCGCGGTCATCGTGGCATTCGCCCTGTTCTGGGTATTGATCGGGCCAGGTGCGCGCCCGGATCAGGTTGACGTGCCCGACCTTTCGAACATGACGGCGCAGCAGGCTCAAGAATCGCTGCAGAAGCGCGGCTTCACCGTGGCCATCCAGCAGAACCCGAATGGCAAGGTGGCCACCGGCAATGTCATCTCGACCCAGCCGCTCGGCGGTTCCCGGGTCGACAAGGGCAGCACCATCACCGTGCAGGTCTCCACCGGACCGGCTCAGGTCCCGGTGCCTCGACTGGACGGCATGACCCAGCAACAGGCCGAGCAGCAGCTCAATGCCAACGGCCTGCGGATGGATCCGACCGTGCAGCGCAAACCGTCGAGTGCGCAGGAAACCGACAAGGTGATCGGCACCGAGCCGTCGGCGGGCAACCGGGTCGATGTCGACCGGGCCGTGGTAGTGATCCTCGGCTCCGGACCGGAACAGATCCGGGTGCCGAACGTGGTCGGACAGGACATCGGCGTCGCGCAGCCGAATCTGGTGGACAGCGCCGGATTCAAGATCACCGTCCAGGAGGTGCCCTCCTCGAAGCCCAAGGGCGAGGTGATCGCAACGAATCCGGCTGGCGGCACCACCGCCGACAAGGGGTCGCCGGTGACCGTGCAGGTCTCCAGTGGTGACCAGGTCACCATGCCGTCGCTGATCGGGCTGACCTCGGCACAGGCCGTGGACAAACTGCGTCAGGCCGGGTGGACCGGCTCGGCGGCACAGATCAACCAGTCGGCCCAGGGCACCTTCGATACCAATAGCGTCGGGCGGGTGGTCAGCCAGCAGCCCGCCGCGGGTTCGTCGATCGCGAAGACCGGACCGATATCGGTCACCATCTACGTCCTCGGTCCGCCATAGCGGCACCCAGGTCAAGCACCTGAATACGCGGAGAGGCGGACCGCACGGTCTGATCGGAGCGAGAATGGGGCTGCCCATCCCCAACCCACTGTGGAACAGGAGGCAGCCCCATGACCACTGCCAGGGACATCATGAAGCCAGGGGCCGAGTGGATTTCCAAGGACGAGAGTGTCGGCAAGGCCGCGCGGGTAATGGCCGAACGCGGCGTCGGCGCACTGGTCATCGCCGATGAGAACGAACGGATGTGCGGGATCATCACCGACCGCGACATCGTGGTCAAATGCGTCGCCCAGGGCCGGGCGCCGTCGACCACCCGCGCCGAAGAACTCTGTGCGGCGACCCCGCGGTGGGTCGACGCCGATGCGGATGTCAACGAGGTGCTCGATCAGATGGAAAGTCATCGGATCAAGCGAATGCCGGTGATCGAAGCCAAGCGGCTGGTCGGGATGATCAGCGAGGCCGACCTCGCACGGCACCTCGACGACAACCAGCTCAGCGAGTTCGTCACCGCGATCTACGGCAGGCCGTAGCTCGCGCCCCGACGGGTTCGGCACCCGTCACGAAAGATCCAGGTGGCGATTCATCGACATCGCCTCCTCGGCCAGCTCCGCCAGTTCGACCACCTCGACGCCGTGCTGGCGCAGCTTCTCCACGCCGACGCAATTGGTCACGAAGGTGGCCGGTTCGCGCCAGGCGATGACCACTCGCGGAATACCGGCCCGCAGGATCCGGTCGGTACACGGCAACCGCGTCGCGGTGGCGCGCTGTGAACACGGTTCCAGGGTGGAGTAGAGCGTCGCTTCGGCCAGCCGAGGATCGTTCGCGTCGAGTTTGTTCAGCGCGGACTCCTCGGCATGGACCTTCGCATCGGTCTCCCGCGAGTAGCCCGTCGAGATTTCGACGCCATTGGCCACGATGAGCGCACCGACCGAGAACGCGGTCGGACTGGTCGGGCACAGCCGCGCCAGTTCGATTGCCCGGCGCATGAATTGGATATCAGCAGACATCGGAAGACCTCCGCGGTCGGGGACACTCAGCGGTCATGCGCGGCACTGCCGGACTGTCGCGGCAGATAGCGCAGCAGCGCGATATCACCGATCTGCGTGACATCGGCCAAATGCATTCTGCGAGCCGGGTAGGCGGCCGGACCGAGGAAGCGGGGCGCTGCGGCATGTCCGATGACGATCGGCGCGATCGCCATCTGCAACTCGTCGGCCAGGTCCCGCGAGAGAAATTCCGTGTGGACGCGCGTGCCACCTTCGACCATCAGCCGGGCGATGCCGCGCCGACCGAGATCGTCGAGCAATGCACCGAGCTGGATTTCGGCGCCAAGGGAGACCACCTCGGCGAGACCGGCCAGCCGAGCGCCGAGCTTCGCCGCACCGGCCGCGGTGGTGTAGACGAGCTTGCCGCCGCCGTGGTGCCAGAACCGCAGTTCCGGATCCAGATCACCGCGCGCGCTGACGGCGATCTTCAGCGGGTATTCCGGCTTACCCGCCGCAATGCGCGCCGCCCGCCGCTGCGCGCTGTTGACCAGCAGTCGGGGGTTGTCGCGACGGAGCGTCTCGGCACCGATCAAGATCGCGTCGGAATCCGCGCGCACCTGATCCACCCGATCGAAATCCGCCGCATTCGACAGCTTCAGCCGCTCCGGGGTCGCGTCGTCGATATATCCGTCGACGCTGACCGCAACCGACAGCAGGACGTAGGGCCGGATTCCTTGCGTCACTGGGTCACCAGTGCCGCAACCTCCGCCTCCAGCAGCTCCACCAACCCCTCCGACGGCCGCTCGCCGCATACCTCGAGCCAGTTCGCCAGCATCCGGTGCCCGCCCTGGGTCAGTACCGATTCGGGATGGAATTGCACACCGTGGATCGGCAGTGTGCGGTGCCGCATGGCCATGACGATTCCGGACTCGGTGCGGCCGATCACCTCGATATCTGCGGGCAATGTGTCCTCGAGGACGGTGAGCGAGTGGTATCGGGTCGCGGTGAACGGATCCGACAGCCCGGAGAGCACGCCAACGCCCAGGTGGAACACCGAACTGGTCTTGCCGTGCAGCAGTTCCGGCGCGCGGGTGACCGTACCGCCGAACGCCTCGCCGATAGCCTGATGACCGAGGCACACCCCCAGCAGCGGAATGCTGTGCCGGGCGCAGGCGTGTACGAGGTCGATGCTCGCGCCAGCCCGATCCGGGGTGCCGGGACCGGGGCTGATCAGGATGCCGTCGTATTCGGTGACGACGGCATCGAGGTCGGCCAGCTTCGGGTCGTCGTTGCGCCAGACCACGGCCTCGACACCCAACTGGCCGAGGTACTGCACCAGGTTGAACACGAAACTGTCGTAGTTGTCGACGACCAGAACACGCATGCTGTCGAGATTACGTGGCGACCCGGCGGGCCGTCGCATCCATTACCAGTTGGGATAGCCTAGAGGCAGACCGGAGGGAACCTGAGCCCTCGCCCGGCCCCTTCGGCGCTCGCCGGATCGGGGACTGCAGCGAGCGAGCCGGGGCGCCATAATTCAACCGAATCCTGCCCGCCGGTACCCGACCTGAACGCCGAACATGAGGACGACATGCCCAAGTCGAAGGTCCGTAAGAAGACCGACTACACGATCAATCCCGCCAGCCGCACGCCGGTGAAGGTGAAGGTAGGACCGTCCCCGGTCTGGTACGTCGTGATCATGCTCGGCTTCATGCTGGCCGGGCTGGTCTGGCTGCTCGTCTACTACCTGGCCAATGACCGCATCACCTGGATGGCGGATCTGGGCGCGTGGAACTTCCTGATCGGCTTCGGGTTGATGGTCATCGGCCTGATCATGACGATGCGGTGGCGCTGACCGGCCCATAGTCGGCTGTTCGAGCGACCGGCAAACCGTCCCACCGGCTGGGATTACAGACGTGTCATTCATACACACCTGTGGATAACCGTGTGGACAACTCGAGGAACGATTGGGGAAAGTGACGCGTGGATCCCGAATCCGATTCTCCTGATCCGCTGCCGCCCGAACCACGCACCACCTGGACTACGCCGATGGCCGCACTCATCGCGGTGACCATCGGCGGCGTGGTGCTGGCCGGTGCCGCCATCCTCGCCAAGGATGGACCGAGCCGTCTGCTCATCGGGTTGGCCGCGGTCGGCCTGTTGGCATTGGCCGGACTCGGATTCCGGCAGCGACCTCGACTGAGCATCGCCTCCGGCCCCGAGCCACGTCTGGTGGTTCGCACCCTCACCGGACCGACCGAATACCGGCGCGATCAGATTCTGCGCGCGCGGGTCGTCGGCTACCGCCGCCTGGGCCGCAAGAATCCCATGCTCGAAATCGATGTCGAGCACCACGGCGACGAACGCCTGCTCATCTTCGGCCGCTGGGATCTCGGCACCAGTCCCGACGAAGTCTTCGAAACCCTTGTCGCGCATGGCCTGGCGCAGTAGCCGACGCTGCATCCGTGCGGGGACAACGTTTCACGTGAAGCATTTACCGCAGTGACATCGCTGCGGCAACGATGACGGCAAGCGCCGCGACCGCGACCGCGGCAACCGCCGCCCAGCCGATCATTCGTGCGTTCTCTTGGGATTTCGCGCGAAACCACTCGGGCAGGAACAGAATGCCGAGCGCGGCGAGCGTACCGGCAGCCAATCCACCGAGGTGTCCGGCCAGGGAGATACCGGGTAGCGAGAAACTGATGAAGACATTGATGCCGATGAGGATCAACATCTGATTCGGATTCTGCCGCACCCGGATCAGAATCACCGTGATCGCGCCGAACAGGCCGTACACCGCGCATGACGCACCTGCGGTGAGACTGTCCCTGGCGAAAATCATGACAGCGGCCGAACCGCCGAGCAGTGACACCAGATAGACCACCAGATACCGCGCCCGGCCGAGTACCGGCTCGATACTCCGGCCGACCACATACAGCGCGAACATATTGAGCAGTAGGTGGATCGGACCGTAGTGCAGGAACCCAGACCCGATCAGCCGCGCATATTGGCCGTGCGCCACCGCGGGCGGGTACAGCACCCAGTCGACGTACAGCGCGGAATGGGCGGTGTTCTCGACCAGGCTGCGCGATTGGCCAGCGGTGATCGCGAAGACAATGGTGTTCAGCGCGATCAGCGCATAGGTGACATACGGAATTGGGGTCCGTGCGGTCTGCGCACCGGCCACGGTGCGGACCGGGCGGTCCGCACGCTGACCTTGACGGATGCAGTCGACACAGTGCTGACCCACCGCGGCGGGTCGCAGGCAGTCCGGACAAGCGGGCCGCCCGCAACGCGTGCAGGCCAGGCCCGTCGGGCGATTGGGGTGGCGGACGCACGTCGGTGCGGGCGGCTGAGCGTTCATCGGATCATTCGGTAGTGATTGCGGAGATGGTGACAGCTTCTTTGGGACGGTCGTTGCGATCGGTGGGCGTGGTCGCGATGGCATCGACGACCTTGCGCGAATCGGGGTCGACGACCTCCCCGAAGATGGTGTGCTTGCGGTTCAGGTGTGGCTGCGGGCCGACGGTGATGAAGAACTGCGAACCATTGGTTCCCGGTCCCGCATTCGCCATCGCCAGCAGGTAGCCGCGGTCGAAGCGCAGCTCTGGATGGAATTCGTCGCCGAATTCGTAACCCGGTCCGCCACGTCCAGTGCCGGTCGGGTCACCGCCTTGAATCATGAACCCGTCCATCACCCGATGGAAGACCCCGCCGTCGTAGAACGGCCCGGAGTTACCTCCACTCGCGTTCTCGGTGGTGTACGGCGCCGAGCCATCGGCCAGGCCGACGAAGTTCCGCACCGTCTTCGGGGCGTGGTTACCGAAGAGCGAGATCTTGATATCGCCGTAGTTGGTGTGCACCGTCGCCACGGCGGTCTGATTCGGTGAGGTCACCCCGTCATGCTAGCCATCGTCCGACACGGTCTTGCCGCGCCGGTGGCTTGGCGCGTCACGAGTCGACAGCGCCCCGGAGACTGTGCATAACCGGTCAACTGATCTCCCTTGTACTGGGTAACCCGTCGGGCACGCCCAAACCAGGGAGGCACTCGACCGCCGGCCCTCGACGGGGACCTCGAGGCTGCGGACTTGTACGGCCTAAATATTCGGGCAGGCGGATGAGCGCCGGATGCGGCCGTGAACTGGTACTACTGCGCGACGCGCGGGCATATGCAACAGTTGTCGAATGACCTTGGGGCGACTGTTTGTATCCGCACGTTCTCGTAACCGACTGATCGCCGCGGTCGTTGTCGCGCTGGCCGGTGGCGTGGCCTGGCTGGTACGCAGCAAGCGCCCGCAGCCGCCGGAGCCCGCACCGGCGCCACCGCGAATCGGATACTCCCGCAATGGTTCCGCGCCGACGCCCGTAGCGGGCGCCGGCGCAGACAACGGTCGCTGACGGACGGTGACCGGGCACCGACCCGGTCACCGGCTGACGGTGCGCTGGTATTGCCGCAGCGCAAGCGGGATGAACACCAGCAGGATGATCACCACCCACGCCAGCGTGGTCACCACCGGATGCTGCATGGACCAGGCATCCGATTTGGGCGCCAGCGGGCTGGTATTGCCGAACAGGTCGCGGGTGGCCTGAGTGACCGCGGACACCGGATTCCATTCGGCGAATATCCGCAGCGCCGCCGGCAGATTCTCCAGCGGAACGAAGGTATTCGCCAGAAAGGTCAGCGGGAAGATCACCATGAAGCTGGCATTGTTGAACACCTCGGGCGCGCGGACCAGCAGCCCGACGACGGCCATGATCCACGAGATCGCGTAGGCGAACAGCAGCAACAGCACAAACGCGAGCACGGCGTCGAGCAACGATCCGCGAATCCGCCAGCCGACGACATATCCGGTCAGTGACATCACCACGAGGCTGACCACGTTGATCACCACATCGCTGATGGTGCGCCCGACCAGTACCGCCGATGGCGCCATCGGCAGCGAGCGGAACCGGTCGATAATGCCCTTCTGCATATCCTCGGCCAGGCCCAATCCGGTGAACGTCGCGCCGAACACCACCGACTGCGCGAAGATGCCCGCGATCAGGAACTCCCGGTAGCCGCCCGACATGCCCGGCACCTCGATCGCCGAGCCGAAGATATAGGCGAACAGCAGCACGAACATGATCGGCGACAGTGTCGAGAAGATCAGCACATCGGGCACGCGCCTGATCTTGATGACATTCCGCTTCGCGATCGTCACGCTGTCGCTGGCGACGATGGACAGGCGTTCACCGAGTGACATGGTGGTTCTGGTGTCCGGGGTGGCCGCGGTCATCGGTTGCGTCCTTCCGTTGCTTCGAGCCGATCCGCGGCCACGCCGCCATCGCGTCGTCCGTCACCGTTGATCAGTTCCTCGGCCTCGTGTCCGGTGAGGCTGAGGAAGACGTCGTCGAGCGACGGACGACGCAGGCCGACATCGTGGATCTGTACGTTGTGCATGCTCAGCCTGCCGATGGCGTCGACGAGCGCCTGCGAGCCGTCGCTGACCGGAACGGTGATCCGGCGCAGCCCCGGCTCCAGATGGATCTCCCCGTCCGCCAGGCCCTGCAGCGCCTCCTGGGCGGTCGCGAGATTGTCGGCGTGGTCGACGGTGAGTTCGATGCGGTCGCCGCCGACCAGGGTCTTGAGCTCGTCCGCGGTGCCCCGGGCGATCACCCTGCCGTGGTCGATCACCGCGATGGAATCGGCCAGTCGGTCGGCCTCCTCCATGTACTGCGTGGTGAGCAGCAGGGTGGTGCCGCCCGCAACGAGTTCCTCGATGACATCCCAGAGGTCGAGCCGCGCACGCGGATCGAGTCCGGTGGTCGGCTCGTCGAGGAAGAGCACCGGCGGATTCGCCACCAGCGCACCGGCCAGGTCGAGGCGGCGGCGCATACCTCCGGAATAGCCCTTGACCGGCCGGTCGGCGGCGTCGCTGAGCCGGAATCGCTCCAGCAATTCCCTGGCGCGCTCCTTACTTCGCTGCACACCCATGTGATAGAGCCGCCCCACCATTTCCAGGTTTTCGAATCCGGTGAGATATTCGTCGACGGCGGCGTACTGTCCCGACGCGCCGATGCGCGAGCGCAGTGCCTGTGGATTGCGGAGCACATCGATACCCGCGACCGTCGCGTGGCCCGCGTCCGGAATCAGCAGGGTGGTGAGCACCCGGACGGTAGTGGTTTTGCCCGCACCGTTGGGTCCGAGCAATGCGGTGACGGTACCCTCCGGCACCGATAGGTCGAGTCCATCGAGGGCGACCAACTGGCCGTATCGTTTGACCAGACCCTCGGCGACTATTGCGTCGGGCATGACTCTCCTGGGGTTCGAGGTCGTTACTCGAGCCAGTATTGCCCTGGGCACCGACAATTTCCCGTGATTATTCGCCCACCTGGGCATATCACCCGCCGACAGCGGCAGTGCCGGACATAGAACGGTCGCATCCCGTTCCGGGCGGTGCTCGGGGGTGCCGGATCGGGATGCGACCGGTTTCGATCATCGCGCCCTGGTAATCGACCAGCGCGCGTAGCGCACTACCCGATTCGGGCCCGGCGTGTACTCGGAGTCCGCGTACACGACATGCCCGCTCCCGAACGACACGCGGCAAATCCGGCCAAATCCGCAGCCGGGGATACGAAACCGCGGCGCGATTCCGGACCGACAGCAATCGGTCGGCATGGTTTTCACATTTCGTCCGGCAGGTAGCTGGATCACGATCGCTCCGTAAAACCATGCGCGACAACATTTTTGACAACAGTCACGGATTTGCCGAGCGAACCGGCTATCGACCGGTCCGGCTACCTGGGCGACAGCAACGCACCTAGCAGGTAAGCCGACCCAAAAAATCTTGGAAAGTGGCGATCCCCACGCACACACAATCCTGGATCATCGCGTAGGATCATTCACGTCGGCCCCTCCCCCCCGGGCCGACCTTACGCGGGCCTCGGCTAACTCCCCCCCTTCGCCGAGGCCCGCTCCCCATTTCTGGGGCAGGTCGAAATCCGGCTCAGCTATCCGTCGGCACCGCTGGGAAATCGTCGATGCCCACCGATTGCCAGGCCGCCGTCAACCGTTGCGCCCGTACCTTTCCCGCCGTCGCCAGTAGCCGACGGTCGCGATCCCACCGCTCGCGGGTGACCGGATCGGCGCGGGCCCAGAGCGGCTCCAGCTCCGTCAGCACCGACTCGAAGAATTCATACGCCCCGCCTATGGCGATATGTCCGCCGGGCGCGGTAGGACGAGCCATATCCAGGCCCCGCACGAAGGCCACCGCCGCGAGCAACCGCTGCAGCACCGCCCGCGGCCAGCCGGACTCGCGCCCGACCCGCACCAGCCAGCCGAGCGTTGCCGCGAGCACGTGCACGTCCTCGATGGTGCGGAATGGTTTGAGGTAATCCGAGTACCCGTCCCCGGGCAGCACCTGGGCCACGGCGTCAGCGAATGTCACCGTGGCGTGCGGGATTTCGGGTGCAAACGGTATCGCGGGCAGATTCGTCACGTGCACGCCCGGCTGTCCGGCGTCGACGAGCACGGCGCGCAGCCGATTGCGCCCATCCGTCGCCACGCCCGCGCTGGCGATCACCAAGAGCCGCCGCGCCAGGATCCCCAATGTCGTAAAGGTCTTCGTCCCGTTCACCCGCCAGCCGCTGTCGGTTTCGGTCAGCGCGGTCTGGATCGCGGATGGATGCGCGCCGCCGGCCTCGGTCGCGGAGACCGCGACCAGTTCATCGGCCGCGAGATCGGGCAGTAGGGCGCGCAGCGCCTCCTGATATCCGGACAGGAATGCGAAACCCAGTCGGTCCGCACCGAATCCACCGGCAATCGCGATATCCACCGTCGTATCGAATCGCCCGGCGGCCACCCGATGCCGGATCCAGGCATCGGCAACTGTCTCGAGCGGTGTCGGATCGAGCACTTCGGTCAGCAGATAGTCGAACACAGAGTCCACTCGTGCACGCTAACCGAGAATCGGCCATTCGATCGCGCCGGAACCTCGGCGTCCGTTCCGCGAATATCCGGCAATCCTTATCGAACACCTCGGCGATGCGTCAGCGGATTCTCAGAAGGACCGGGTATCACTGAGTCGTAATCCGCCAAGAGGAGCCCGACCAGTGCCGAAACCGGATCTAGAGCGCCGAAAGAAGCTCTTCGACGCCAACGCGCGGCTGTCCTGGGTGCTCGCGGCATTGGCCGGTCTGATCGGAGCCGCGGCCTTCATGCATACCGCTGGCTACTTCGTCACCTTTATGACCGGCAATACCGACCGCGCCATCCTCGGCTACTTCCACGACGAACCGGACCTGGCCGTCGCCGCGGCCCTGCTGCTGCTGTCGTTCCTGGCCGGGGTGGTGGTCGCCTCGCTGTGCCGCAGGCATTTCTGGTCCGGACATCCGCACGGCCCGACCCTGCTCACCACCCTCTGCCTGGCCGCGGCATCACTACTGGACAGCATCATCTACTGGCTGACGAGCGCCACCAATATCGACCTCATTCCCATCCTGCTGGTGGCCTTCGGCGTCGGCGCCCTCAACACCTCCTTCGTCAAGGACGGCGAGGTCTCGGTGCCGCTCAGCTACGTCACCGGAACACTCGTCAAATTGGCCCAGGGCATCGAACGCCATATCAGCGGCGGCGATTACACCGACTGGCTCGGCTATTTCCTGCTCTACGCCGCCTTCTGCTCCGGTGCCCTGCTCGGCGGTCTGCTGAGCCTGCTGGTGGCGGGCTGGGCCATGCTCATCACCGCCACCGTGGTGTGCCTGCTCACCACCTGCTACACCTACCTGCACCTGGACCGCCACGGCCCACCAGCGACCAGCTGACCCCGTGCGCGCCGTCGAGTCGACGGATACGGTTGTCCGGTGGGGAGTTTCGATGACCTGACACCGGATCACTTTGCGACACTTGTGCTGCGGCATCTCGCCGATGTCGGCAAAGAGGTCGCCGAATACGACGCCGAGGCTTTCCGCATCGATCTGATCGACGGATCCGAGATCGGACTCGGCAATGTGTATCACGACGCTATTCGCTTGTCCGGGCCGAGACGCACGGCACGGATCGCGCGGTTTCTGACCTGGATCAGCGGCGACGAAAACGCACACACGCACACGTGGGAGGAAGCTCGTCCGCTGCTGCGCCCGATTCTGCGTTCTGCCACCTACAAACAGGCGGGGTGGGACGATTTGCTGCACCGCAGGCCCGGGCTGGTCACCTACGATGAGGCGCGGTTCGTTAGCCGCCCGGCTTTCCCATTCGTCGACGAGTTGGTGGCGATCGACCTGCCGAACTCCCGAACCATCGTCAACAACTCGCTGCTGGCGAGTTGGCCGGTCGGGGCCGACGAAGTCTTCGCGACGGCCCGCAAAAACCTGGAAACCATTGCACAGCCCCATAATCCACGCGGCAATGCGATCCTCAGCCTGACCGACGACGAGGGCAGCGGCTACATCACCTCATGGCTGCTCGCACCCGGCTGGCTGGCAAGTTTCAGCCAGCGATACAGCGGCCGCCGCCCGGTAGCCTTCATACCCGATATCAACAACCTCATCGTGGTCCCCGACATCCCACACCTACTCGCGCGCATCTATCGCCAAGTCGAGGAACAGTACGTCAACGCACGCCACTGCCTCTCGCCTCAGGGCTACACCCTCGACGAAGACGGCACCGTGGTGCCCTTCGACCGGGCGGGCCCGCACGAGCAGCACCAGACCGCCGTCCGCGCCGGATACCGCTTGGCGCTCTGGGAATACGCCGCCCAGGCCAACTGGCTCAACAAGGCATTGGAGCGCGATTTCGAATTCCGCTGCTACGGCTTGAAAATGGCCATCGTCGGCGATATCAAGATCGCGGGCACCGACACCTGGCCCTACACCTACACCGTATGGGGCAAAGGCGTCGACTACCTGCTCCCCGCCGCCGACTACATCATGTTCGCCAGCACCGACCCCGACAACAATGCCGTCCCCGTCTGCACCGTCCCATTCACCGCAGCCCTCGAAATAACCGGCCTCACACCAGTTCCGGGCATGTCCCCCATCCGCTTCGAAGCCCGGTTCTGGCCCGACGAAACAATGCTCGCCCAGTTGAAGCACGCCTCGGTCGCCCTGTGAACTGGGCTGGAACGCCAATGGTTTAGACGGAGTAATGGGCTGGATGATCGTCGATCACGAGGTGGCGAAGCAGTCCTTCGTACGGCCTGCCCCTGCGGTCGCGCCCCATCCTCAGGGCCAACCCCGCTGGGCAAGCCCAAAGTGCCGAGCCAACAGCCCAACGCAACCACGAACAAGCAGGTCCGGGGGGCGAAGCCCCTCCGGGTGGTTCACACTTCAGGGTCCACCAACGCGTACCCATCCCGACGGGGCCGGTACCGCAGAAGCGTTGTTGCTTCCGGTCGAGGGTACGGAAGGTGGCATCGACCAGTCGGCGGACAGTCCGTAACGGACGGTAAGCACCCGTCGATCTAACCCGAGTGGTCCGCGCTTGCAGACCGAAACCCTCTGAGGCTAAGCAGGTTTGAGTTGAATCGAGTTATCCGTAGCGCCGTTGCCGGTGTACTGCTGACAAGTGCCGTACTGATCCCCTTCGCCCCGGCGCAGGCCGAGACAGGACCAACGCTCGCCGCTGAAACGCCGTCCGCGTCCCAGGTGGCTGATAGTGGTTCGGCCTCCGGTTCGGCTGGCGATGCGCTCACATCCTTGGCCGCGCAGATCTTGTGCGCCATCATGACTGGCCATTGCGCTGCGGGACCGGGCTAAGCTGCCCAACCCGCCTGCTGCGGCTGGGTGGTGACGGCGTGGATCGTGATGTCCGGGCCGTCGGGCAGACGATGCGGTTCGCATGATGGCCCGCCAGGGTCACTTGCCAAGGCTCATGCTCACAGTCAGCGTGAGCCTTGTTCTCGTTTCGCGTGCTTTTTTGGGGCGACGTCCCCAAGCTCAGTAAGAGGATTGTTGACCGACATGCGTGCGCCATTTCGTTCGGCGCCGAATCCCCTCGTATTCGATATGTGGACCCAGGCCTGGCCTAGATCATAAATCTAGGCCGTGACCTGCATGGTTCCTAGTGGAGCCTAGGGGAATCGAACCCCTAACCCCTGCCTTGCAAAGGCAGTGCTCTGCCAATTGAGCTAAGGCCCCGAATCCCTACTGTCCGAGGACAGAATCAGCGGGTAGTGACTTCGTGCCACAGGTCCGCATCGTCGCGCTTGCGCAGCTTGGTGATTCCGATGAGAACCGCGACTACGACACCGACCGTGAGAAGAATTTTCATGATTCCCACCCTACTGTGATGTTCGGGAGTGGGCCTAGGAGGACTTGAACCTCCGACCTCTTCGTTATCAGCGAAGCGCTCTAACCGCCTGAGCTATAGGCCCTCATCTCGTTCGGATACCTGCCGAAGCTGCTAACCGAACCGAGGCACGAGATTACCTTACCTGCCCGCCGATGACCAAAACGGCCGGTCACCGCCCTGCGCGAGGGCAGCGACCGGCCGTTCGGCAACCGTTCTAATCGGGGTCGGCCAGGGTCACCTGAATGCCACCGACGAGGTCGCAGCACTGGTTGTAGATGAAGACGCCGACGGTCGCCAAGGCTGTGAAAAGCACCACATTGATCAGCCCGATGACGCCCGCGTACCCGAAGACGGAACCGGCATCGACCAACCCGACCGATCCGCTGTCCGAGGAGACCATATCGGTGAAGGTGCTGTTGAGCCGCTCCCAGACACCCATGCCCTCGAGCACGATGTAGAGCAGACCGACCGCGAGCATCCACACGAAGAACATGGCCACGCTGATCACCAGCGAGATCTTCAGGGTCGACCACGGGTCGATCCGGCGGATCTGCACCGTCGCCCGCAATGGTTCACCCGTGGCGACGGCCGCCGCGACGGCGACCGGAACCGCGGGCGAGACCGGGGTGGCCTGCGGACCCGGAGTTTCGACCGGCAGCGGATGCCGGATCTCCGAGAGGTCCGGCATGTCCTTGATCAGTTCCGGGCGGGCGATGCTGCGGGTCGGTCCGTCGATGCCGACGGACTTCACCATCGCCGCTTCCTTGCGCGCGGCCTTGGCCGCCAGATCCGCGGTGGTGCGGGCATTGCCGCCACCGAGGCCGCCGCCGCCACCAGCGAGGCCGCCGCCGCTGCTGAGCCCACCGCCGGTGGAATTCGGACGACCGGTCACCGGCGACTGCCCGGGCCGATACAGGTTCGACTGCGGCTCCCGCTGCGGCAACTGCGACCAACCCTCTTGGAAGTGAGACTGGCCGTTGCCCGCGGAATCACCGGCATCCTTTTTCGATCCGGCCCCGTCGGCAGCGCCCGGTTCCGGCGCCTTGAACGCGACTTCGCCTGGCGGGTTGCGGTTTTCATGCGGCTGGGCACCTCCCGGCGCGCCGACCGGCTGGCCGTTCTCGGCCGAGGCGACGGGCCGTGGGATCGGCCGCGGCGGAATCGGTGACGGTGCGATACGTTCGGTTACACCGTTCGTCTGGTGCCGCTCGTCATTCGGCTGATTCGGAGTGGTCAATGGGAATCCTTAGATCCGTTCGTTGCCGCCGCTGTGGGGTTATTGCTCAGAGGAACCGGTGTCGCCGTCTCCGCCGACGATCGCATCAGGATCGGGTTCGTCAGCATTGCGCGCGATTGCAAGCAAGGTATCGCCATCGGCGAGGTTCATCAATCGCACGCCCTTGGTCTGCCGTCCAGCCTTACGAACCTGCTTCGCCGCCGTCCGGATAACGCCACCGCCCGACGTGATCGCATACAACTCATCCTCGTCGTCGACGATGAGCGCACCGACCAGGGTGCCACGCTTGGTGTCGTATTGGATAGTCAATACGCCTTTACCGCCCCGACCCTGCGGGGTGTATTCCTCGATCGCGGTCCGCTTGGCATAGCCGCCGGAGGTCGCGACCAGCAGGTAGGTATCGGCCCGAACCACATTGAGCGACAACAGTTCATCGTCGGCATTGAACCGCATGCCCTGCACACCGGAGGTGGCGCGGCCCATCGGACGCAGCGCCTCGTCGGTGGCCGAGAACCGGATCGACTGCCCCTGCGCCGACACCAGCAGCAGATCGTCGTCGGCCGAGCACAGCACGGCGCCGACCAGTTCGTCCTCGTCGCGCAGGTTCACCGCGACGATGCCGCCGCTGCGGTTGGAGTCGAAATCGGAGAGCTTCGACTTCTTCACGAGGCCGTTCCTGGTGGCGAGCACCAGATACGGGGCGTCCTCGTAACCCTTGATCTGAATGATCTGGGCGATCTTCTCATCCGGCTGGAACGCCAGCAGGTTGGCCACATGCTGACCGCGCGCGGTCCGGCTGGCCTCGGGCAGTTCGTAGGCCTTTGCGCGGTACACCCGGCCCTTATTGGTGAAGAACAGCAGCCAGTCATGGGTGGAGCTGACGAAGAAGTGCTTGACGATGTCGTCCTGCTTGAGGCCCGCACCCTGCACACCCTTACCGCCGCGCTTCTGGCTGCGGTACAGGTCGGTCTTGGTGCGCTTGGCGTAGCCGGTCTCGGTGACGGTGACGACCACATCCTCGCGGGCGATGAGATCCTCATCGGCCATATCGCCGTCGTTGGCCACGATCTTGGTGCGCCGCTCGTCGCCGTACTTGTCGACGATCTCGGCCAGTTCATCGCGCACGATCGCGCGCTGCCGCTCGGGCTTTTCGAGAATGTCCTTGAGGTCGGCGATCTCGGCCTCGATCTTGGCCAGATCGTCGATGATCTTCTGCCGTTCCAGGGCCGACAGCCTGCGCAGCTGCATATCAAGGATGGCGGTGGCCTGGATCTCGTCGATATCCAGCAACTGCATCAGGCCGGTGCGCGCGGTGTCGGTATTGGCCGAACGCCGGATCAGCGCGATGACCTCGTCGAGTGCGTCGAGTGCCTTGACCAGGCCGCGCAGAATGTGGGCCCGCTCCTCGGCCTTGCGCAGCAGGTAGCGGGTGCGCCGCACGATGACGTCCAACTGGTGCTCGACGTAGAGCCGGATCATCTGATCCAGGCGCAGCGTGCGCGGCACGCCGTCCACGATCGAGAGCATGTTGGCGCCGAAGCTGGTCTGCAGCTGGGTGTGCTTGTAGAGGTTGTTCAGCACGACCTTGGCCACCGCATCACGCTTGATGGTGACCACGATCCGCATACCGGCACGGTCGGAGGACTCGTCGTGGATATCGGAGATGCCCGCGATCTTGCCGTCCTTCACCTGCTCCGCGATGGAGTTGATGAAGTTGTCGGTGTTGACCTGGTACGGCAGCTCGGTAATGACGATGGTGGTGCGACCGCGGTTGTCCTCTTCGATCTCGACGACACCGCGCATGCGGATCGAGCCACGGCCGGTGGTGTAGGCGTCGTGGATGCCCTGACCACCGACGATGAGGCCGTAGGTCGGGAAGTCCGGCCCCTTGACCCGCTCCATACAGGCGGCGAGAGTCGCCTCCTCATCGGCCTCGTAGTTCTCCAGCGCCCAGTAGACCGCCTCGGCCAACTCATTGAGGTTGTGCGGCGGGATATTGGTCGCCATGCCGACCGCGATGCCGTTGCTGCCGTTCATCAACAGGCTGGGCACACGGCTGGGGAGAACCGTCGGCTCCTGTGAGCGGCCGTCGTAGTTCGGCGTGAAATCGACCGTCTCGTGGTCGATTTCACGCAGCAGCTCCATCGCCAGCGGAGTCAGGCGGCATTCGGTGTACCGCATCGCGGCCGCGCCGTCGTTGCCGCGGGAGCCGAAGTTGCCCTGGCCGTCGACCAGCGGATAGCGCAGCGACCACGGCTGGGCCATGCGGACCAGGGTGTCGTAGATCGAGGCGTCACCGTGTGGGTGGTAGTTACCCATGGTCTCGGCGACCGGGCGGGCGGACTTCACATAGCCGCGGTCGGGACGGTAGCCGTTGTCGTACATCGCGTAGAGAACCCGGCGATGCACCGGCTTGAGGCCGTCGCGGACGTCGGGCAGCGCGCGGCCGACGATCACGCTCATCGCGTAATCGATGTAGCTGCTCTGCATTTCGTTCTGGATGTCGACCGGCTCGATCCGGTCACCCGCTCCGCCGTTGGGTGGCAGGGTGGTTTCAGTCATCTAAAAGTCTCCTTGGCACCGGACGTGGAATTACGCGTCGCGCCGGTTACACGTCGAGGAAGCGAACGTCCTTGGCATTGCGGGTGATGAAGCTGCGACGTGCCTCGACGTCCTCACCCATCAGGATGGAGAACAGCTCGTCGGCCGCGGCGGCGTCGTCGAGGGTGACCTGACGCAGTACCCGCACCGAAGGATCCATGGTGGTCTCCCAGAGCTCCTTGGCATTCATCTCGCCGAGACCCTTGTAGCGCTGGACACCGTCGTCCTTGTTGATCTTCTTGCCCGCGGCGAGACCCGCCTCCAGCAGGCCGTCGCGCTCGCGATCGGAGTAGGCGAACTCCGGATCGGAGCGCTGCCACTTGAGCTTGTACAGCGGCGGCTGGGCGAGGTACACGTGCCCGTGCTCGACCAGCGGCCGCATGAAGCGGAACAGCAGCGTCAGCAGCAGGGTCGAGATGTGCTGGCCGTCCACGTCGGCGTCGGCCATCAGCACGATCTTGTGGTACCGCAGCTTGGCGATATCGAATTCGTCGTGGATGCCGGTGCCGAAGGCGGTGATGATCGACTGGACCTCGTTGTTCTTGAGGACGCGGTCGATACGGGCCTTCTCGACATTGATGATCTTGCCGCGCAGCGGCAGAATCGCCTGGTACATCGAATCGCGGCCGGACTTGGCCGAGCCACCGGCGGAGTCGCCCTCGACGATGTAGATCTCGGACTTGCTCGGATCCTTGGACCGGCAGTCGGCCAGCTTGCCGGGCAGGCCACCGAGGTCGGTGGCGCTCTTGCGGCGCACCAACTCACGCGCCTTACGCGCCGCGACGCGGGCCTGTGCCGAGGAGACCGCCTTGTTCACAATGGTCTTCGCATCGGCCGGATTGGCCTCGAACCAGTGCGAGAGGTGCTCGTTGCAGGTGCGCTGCACGAACGACTTGACCTCGGTATTGCCGAGCTTGGTCTTGGTCTGGCCCTCGAACTGCGGTTCGGAAACCTTCACGCTCACGATGGCGGCCAGACCCTCGCGGATATCGTCACCGGTGAGGTTGCCGTCCTTCTCCTTGAGCAGCTTCTTGTCCTTGGCGTACTTGTTGACCACCGTGGTGAGCGCCGCACGGAAGCCCTCTTCGTGGGTGCCGCCCTCATGGGTGTTGATGGTGTTGGCGAAGGTGTGCACGGACTCCGAGTAGCCGGAGTTCCACTGCATCGCGACCTCGAGTTCGTGCCCGGTGCCCTTACCGGTGAAGGCGACGACCGAGTTGTGGATGGCCTGTTTGGTCCGGTTGATATGCCGGACGAAATCTTCCAGACCACCCGGGTAGTGGTAGGTCCGCGTCTTCACCTTGTGCTCGACCGGCGCGGCGGGCGCATCCGGATCGGCATGCTTGGGCGCCTCGGCGGTATCGCTCACCACCTCGTCGATGACGTCGCTCTCGGCCACCCGCTCGTCGGTCAGGGTGATGGTGAGGCCCTTGTTCAGGAACGCCATCTCCTGCAGGCGGCGCGCGACCGTCTCGAAGTTGTAGGTGGTGGTCTCGAAGATGTTCGGGTCGGCCCAGAAGCGAATCGTGGTGCCGGTGCGCTTGGTCCGATCGCCCTGCATCAGCTTGCCGGGCTTGGAATCCTTGTATTCCTGCGTCCAGTGGTACCCGTCCACGTCCACATCCGCCTCGAGGCGGCTGGAGAGCGCGTTCACCACGGAGATGCCGACACCGTGCAGACCGCCCGACACCGCATAGGAATCGGAGTCGAACTTGCCGCCGGCGTGCAGCTGGGTCATGACGACCTCGATGGTGGGCACACCCTGGGCGTGCATGGCTACCGGGATACCGCGGCCGTCGTCGATCACCTCGACGCCACCGTCCGCCAGCAGGGTCACATCCACCTGCGTCGCGTATCCGGCCATCGCCTCGTCGACCGAGTTGTCGACGACCTCCCAGATCAGGTGATGCAGACCGCGCTCACCGGTGGAGCCGATGTACATACCGGGCCGCTTGCGAACGGCTTCGAGACCTTCGAGGACGGTGATGGATTCAGCACCGTAATTACCTGACTTGGGCTTGTTCGAGCCGTCTGCGTTGGAGTCCATGGCAGCCACTGGTCGGTAGCTCTCCTTACTTGCTGATCCTTTGGCGCAGCGATCGGACAGCACACGTGGGGCCCCGGTTCAGATTTCTGGTCGTGAAATACGGGTCCACGCGCGGGCTGCGCCGAACGCGCCGAAGGTTCGCCGCTAGTTACCCCACCATCCTACTGGTAGACCCAAGCCACAGTGCACCTACGACACCCCTAACGGCTCCGTGGATGCGAGAAATCGGTCGGCGCCGGGTCGGTTCCGCCTTCAACCGCTTTGCGTCCGCCATTCCGCCTCCCCGACCCCTTTCCCGCGCGGTGGGCAGATCGTCGGTTTCCACACGGATCGACAGTCGAACACATGTTCTACTATCAGGGTTTCACGTGGAACGACCGGGGACTGTGACAGTGCAATGCTATCCGTAGGTGTCACGAGGGCCGCGGCCCTTGATATGACGTTCACCCTTGCGCCAGCTCGGAGCCGCCGGACCGGTGATCTTCAGCGAGGTGACCACGCCCTGCCCGACCGCCGCGTTGATCTTCGCCAGGAGCTGCCCCTGCAGCATGCGCAGCTGGGTGGCCCACGCCGTCGACTCGGCAGCGATGCTCAGTACGCCGTCCTTCAGCGTCATCGGAGTCGCATGCGAGGCGATATCCTCGCCCACCACACCAGCCCAGCGGCCGAAGACCATACCCTCGGCGACCTTGGCCGACCAGCCCCGATTCTTCGCGATGGCGCCAGCCAGGCTCGAAAGCAGCTGTGGGTCACGGTCATCCGGCCGCGCACCGGACCAACCGGTGCGGCGCCGGGCACCGGCACGCAGCCGACGCGGCGAGGCCCGGCCCTGTCCCACCGATTTACCGCTCGCCTTGGCCGCGGCCCGAGCCTCCTCGAGCGCGCGGCGCGCCAGATCAATGCCGCGCAGTTCTGGTTCGGGATCCGATGGAGATGCGCTCGATGCTGCTTGATCGCTCACGGGTCCGCCTCTCCCTCCACGAACCTTTGCCGGTCGTCAAACCTCGATCGCCGGACCGACGGTTCTGGACGTCCCCGGCGAGTTACGAAATCAGTTGGTGCGTTGGTAGCTATGGCTTTGCAACGCATTCGCGGGCGATCTTACCGATGAACCACGCGGGCAGAAGTCCTGGCGTCGGTACGAATCGACGGCACGGATCAGGCGGTGGGGGTTTCGACATCGGCGATTCGGGAGATCCGGCCGTCCGCACCGCCATTGGTCTCCACCCGCAGCGGTACCGCGGACAATTCCGCTGGTACGTCCTCGGGAACCGCTGCGGTGATCAGCACCTGCTCGGCTCCCGCCGCGACCTGCGCGAGTGCCGTGCGTCGGCGGCGGTCGAGTTCGGCGAAGACATCGTCGAGCAGCAGCACAGGTTCGGCGCCGGTAGCGCGCAGCAGTTCGAAGGCCGCGAGCCGCAGAGCCAGCGCGAACGACCACGATTCACCGTGACTGGCAAAGCCTTTCGCGGGTGCGGTGCCGAGCATGAGATCCAGGTCGTCACGGTGCGGGCCGACCAGGCAGACACCGCGCTCCAACTCCTTCGGGCGCGCCGCCACCAATTCGCGCAGCATGATCGCCTCCAGCGCCTCGGTGTCATCGGGCAGCGGTGCGCGCGCCGGATCCAGGAACTCCGCTGGCAGACTCGCGCTGCGATAGCCGATTGCGGCCGGACGGGATTCAGGTGCGATCGATGAGTATGCCTGTGCGAGATAGGGATATAGGTCGTGCACCAACCTCAGCCGTTGGGCAAGCAGTACGGCGGCATGGGTCGCCAGATGTCCGTCCCATACGTCGAGGGTGCTCAGTTCCGCCTTCGAGCGGGCATGTCGCCCAGCGGATTTCAATAGCGCCGAACGCTGTCGCAGCACCCGGTCGTAGTCGGATCGGACCGCGGCCAACCGCGGCAACCGGGCTGTGCACAATTCGTCGAGGAAGCGGCGACGTTCGCCCGGATCGCCCCTGACCAAGGCGAGATCCTCCGGCGCGAACAGCACCGTCTGCAGAATGCCGAGAATCTCCCGCGGTCTGCGCACCGGCGATCGGTTGATCTGCGCGCGATTCGCGGCGCCCTGGTTCAGTTCGATATCGACGCGCAGCTCGCGGCCCGCATTCACAACCGTCGCACCGATCCTGGCGCGATCCGCGCCGATGCGGATCAGCGGTGCGTCGGCGGCGACCCGATGCGAGCCCAAGGTGGCGAGGTAGCCGACCGCTTCGAGCAGGTTCGTCTTGCCGTTGCCATTCGAGCCGAGAAAAACCGTTCGGCCTGGGGATAATTCGAGTTCGGCATGCTCCCAGGAGCGGAAGTCGCGCAGTGACAGCGTCCGGATGAACACCTGTCTACTCCGCTCCGGCCGTCGTCATCGCCGTTTTTCGCCGCCGTCCGGTACGAATCGGCCGCAGACCACAACATCTTGTGGTCCATCCACCGTCTGTGGGCGAACTGTGGATAAATCGCATCGGTGCCGATGCTCAGCCCGGCAGCCGGACCGGCATCAACAGGTAGATGTAGGCGCATTCCAGTGCGGCGAAGGCGCCCGACTCCGTCACCTTCGGCTCCTCGTCGCTGGCGGGCAGCAACACCGCGGGACGACTCGGTGTGGTGAAGCCGAAGGTGACCCGGTCTGCGTGCAGGGCGGAAAGCCCGTCGATCAGGTAGCCCGGGTTGAACGCGATGGTTAGCGACTCACCGCGGAATTCGGCCTCGAGCCATTCCTCGGCGCGTCCGGCATCGTCACCACCCGCCGAGAGCAGCAGGCCCTCATCGGTGAACTCCAGGCGCACCTGGGCGCCGCGCTCGGCGACCAAGGCGACCCGCTTGATGGCATCGGTCAGTGTCGAGACCTGCAGGGTGGCGATCGAGGTGTGCTCCTTGGGGAGCAATTGGCGGAACTTGGGGAATTCCGCATCGAGGAGTCGGGTGGTGGTACGACGGCCCGCGTTCACGATACCGAGCAGACCATCGGCGCCAGCACCGCTGCCGGTACCGAGCGACAGCTGCACCGGAGCATCCGACGGGCCGAGCGTCTTCGCGGCCTCCGACAGCGTCCGGGCCGGAATCAGCACCGAGGTCTCGATATCGGTGCGGGTGGGCTGCCATTCGATGTGCCGGACCGCCAACCGGAATCGGTCGGTGGCCGCGAGCACGACCTGTGGACCCTCGATCTCGACCCGGATGCCGGTGAGCATCGGCAGGGTGTCGTCGCGTCCGGCGGCGACCGCGACCTGACCGACCGCTTCGGCGAAGACATCGACGCTCAGCTCACCGGTCTGCTCGGGTACCTCGGGCAACTGGGGATAGTCCTCGACCGGCATGGTCGGCAGCGAGAATTTCGCGCTGCCACAGGTGATCAACACCCGGGTGCCGTCGATGGCCACATCGACGGGCTTATTGGACAGCGCCTTGGTGATATCGGCGAGCAGCCGGCCGGAGACGAGCACCTCACCGGGACCGGCGACCTCGGCCGCGACGCGCATCTGCGCGGAGACCTCGTAGTCGAAGCCGGAGACGGTGAGTCCGTCCTCGCCCGCCACGAGTAGTACACCGCCGAGCACGGGAACCGGAGGCCGCGACGGGAGGCTGCGTGCCACCCATGCAACGGACTCGGCGAAATCCTCTCGGGCGACCCGAAACTTCATACTCGCCAGCTCCATCGCCCGATCTGTCCTCTCCCGGTTCCGTGATCCCTGTCGGCTCTCAGCATTGATTCTCGAAAAAGGGGTGCTGTTGCGGCCACCCAGAAGTGTGGCATAGGCGACCGACATCAAACCGTACCCGCGCGAACCAGATGAACCTAGCCCGACCCTCCGGTCACTGTTCGTAGCGATCCCGACTCTCGTATCGATGAGAAGTCATGGAGAAGGAGTACGGGCGATCCGGTGGACACGTCGTCCCCGCCCTTTCCTTGCTTCGGGTGCGGTGACCGATTCGGATGCCGATGAGCATCGATCGACTTTCCACACATCCTGTTTTGAAGAGAGATTTCTAAGAAGAAGAACTGAAGTAGTAGTAGGCACTGTGGAATCTGTGGACTGCGGCCGAATCCGCAGGTCCGGAGGTGTGGTGCCGTGGGGATGGACGCAGGGTGACTCGAGGATGAACGGGAGGGGTCTGTGGAGGTTCGGCAGTTGTCCCCCGTTCATCCTCGAGTGCTCCTCGAGTTGTTCCACTACGTACCCGTGGTTGTTCACAGATGTGCATCGAATCGTGGACAACTCGAGGAATCCTCGAGGACTCCACACGGAATCCTCGAGGATTCCACACCCCTGTGACCGAATCCGTTGCTGGTCAAGAGCTGTGGGCGGCCCGGGCTGTGGAATCTGTTGAATCCACCCCTGTTAGCCGAGCCGCCGGACCCGTGCCGCGAGCCTGTGGACGGATCGGTGCACAACTTGGAGTTTCCTCGAGGACTCCACAAGAATTCCTCGAGGAGTCCACAGGGCATAAAAAAGCACCGCCCCAGGTCAGGGGCGGTGCACAGGGTGTGAGGGATGGTCAGCGCGAACGCTGTTTAATCCGGGCTGTTAGTTCTTGCACCTGGTCGTAGACCCGTCGCCGTTCGGTCATCTCCTTGCGAACTTTCTTCTCCGCATACATCACCGTGGTGTGGTCGCGACCGAAGGCCTGACCGATCTTGGGTAGCGATAGGTCGGTCAGTTCACGGCACAGGTACATGGCGATCTGCCGGGCCTGGGCCAGCGGGCGGGCCTTACCCGGTCCGGTCAGCTCCTCGAGGGTGGTGTTGAAGTATTCGGCGGTGACGGCCATGATCGTCGCCGCATTGATCTCCAGCGTCGCGGTATCGGGCATGAGATCGCGCAGGACGACCTCGGCCAGCGGCAGATCCAGTGGCTGACCGTTCAGCGACGCAAAGGCCGTCACCCGGATCAGCGCACCCTCCAACTCGCGGATGTTGCGTTCGACCCGGCTGGCGATCAGCTCCAGCACGTCGTGCGGTACGTCGAGCCGGTCCATCCGCGCCTTCTTGCGCAGAATCGCGATGCGGGTTTCCAGCTCCGGCGGCTGCACATCGGTGATCAGGCCCCATTCGAACCGGGTCCGCAGCCGCTCTTCCAGGGTGGCCAGCTGCTTGGGCGGCCGGTCCGAGGACACCACGATCTGCTTATTCGCGTTGTGCAGGGTGTTGAAGGTGTGGAAGAACTCCTCCTGGATGCCTTCCTTGCCCTCGATGAACTGGATGTCGTCGACCAGCAGGATGTCGGTTTCTCGATAGCGGCGCTTGAACGCCACCTTCCGGTCGTCGCGCAGGCTGTTGATGAAGTCGTTGGTGAACTCTTCGGTCGAGACGTACTTCACCCGCATACCGGGGAACAGCCGCTGGGCATAGTGGCCCGCCGCGTGCAGCAGATGGGTCTTGCCCAAACCTGAAGCGCCCCAGACGAACAGCGGATTGTAGGCGCGCGCTGGCGCCTCTGCGATGGCCACCGCCGCCGCGTGCGCGAAGCGGTTGGACGCGCCGATGACGAACGTCTCGAAGGTGTACTTCGCGTTCAGGCTCGCCGAGGAGTTCGACGGGGCCGGGTTCTCCTGTGACTTGGTGAAGTAGGTGGGCCACGAGTTGCGGACGTTGACGACCGGCTCATCATCGTGGGAGTTGTCCGAGATCGGCTCGCGGACCGATTCGTGCGCGGCCGCGATCGCTGAATCGCCATTCGGCCGCGCTTCCCGCACGGGAGCCGCTTCCCGCATCGGCGCACGACCCGGGCCACGTCCCGGCTCTGGTGCCGGCTCCGGATTGAACAGTGATTCCTGTCCGGGCGGGACGGAATCACGCCGGGGCGGCAGTCCGGATTCCCGGCGGGGCACGGGCGGCGCGTCCTGTCGTTCGCCATTGACCGGGCCCGGGTAGTCGCCGCGGGGCGAGTAATCGTCGGTCGGGAAACCGGCGGTTTCGTATCCGGGCACCGGCAGATACTCCGGCGGGCCCGCGTACTCGGATGCGGACTCGTAGTCCGGCGCGGCCGAGTATTCGGGTCCGCCCGAGTACTCCGGCGCTGCCTGGTAGTCGTTGGGCTGTGCATAGCGCGGCGGCGAATAGTCCGAGCGTCCGGGATAGTCCGGGGCGGGATATCCGGCCGGGCCGCGGCCGCTGTCCCGGCCGCGCTCCGGCCGACTCGTCATTCTGGCGTGGCGCGGATTATTGCCGGGGCGTTCGGTCGGCTGCGTGGCCGGTGCGGCGATCCGCACCCCGAGGCCCTCGACCTGGGGACCGAGACGACGGCCGAGGGAGCGCAGAATGGGTTCGCGCAGATCGCGTTCGATCGCCTCCTGGGCCAGCGAGGACGGCACCGAGAGCAAGGCGAAGCCCTGCGCCACGGTCAGCGGCTTGACGAGTTTGAGCCAGGCCTGCTGCGCCCGCGAAACCGGCGAGATGGCACCATCGGGCGAGCCGGTGGTTAGTTCGGCGACCACCTCTGGCCACACCGTGGCCAACACGTTCTGCTCGTCGTCCATGCAGTTTCCTCCCCGGAGAAGTAGGCGATAGGAGCAGACGGTCGGGGCATGCGGAGTATCAACCGTGGATAGGTCGATGTTGTGATTCCGCGTACGTCCGTAACCGGTTCGGACGCTGCCCGGGTCCCCCATCCAGGCGGCGGCGTGGCACCGTCGGCCCTACGAATATGCCACTCCAGGGGTCTTTCCACACAATTATCCACAGATGTGGAGAACCCTGGGGAAATGTGAAACGAGGTTTCGCTCCGCCGTAATATGGCCTGGACCTGCGATTCTTCAGCAATCTTCTGGCTACGCACCTTAGTGGGCGGAGCGGCCGACGGCTAGGGGTGTGGACGAACTCACGGTTATACCCAGGATGCGTGACTCCAGCTCACGCTCGCGAGCGGGCAGTGGAACCGATGGGCCGAGTTTGACCCGTACTTTGCCGATCAGTACCCTCGTACAGTCACCCCTTGGTGCGGTGGCGGTCCTGTGCTGACCGTGTCAGGTCGTATCGACCTCGTGCGCCAGGACCGACGCGCATCGATGATGACCAACTCGCGATTCATCGCGCACAGACGTATCACCGAACAAACTTTGGGCGCCGAACGGTGCCCACCTACTCGAGGAGTGTTGACCGTGGCCAAGGGCAAGCGGACGTTCCAGCCGAACAACCGTCGTCGGGCGCGTGTCCACGGCTTCCGTCTCCGGATGCGTACCCGCGCCGGTCGCGCCATCGTTTCCGCGCGTCGCAGCAAGGGCCGCAAGTCCCTCACTGCCTGATCTTCGCTCTCGGACGCTCGGGTGTTGCCTGAGCCGTATCGGTTGCATCATCGTGCCGACTTCTCCCGGACGGTGCGCCGCGGCCAGCGAATCGGGAGGCGAGATCTGGTCGTACACGCGCTCGTGCGCGGGTATGACGGAGTCATGGGCGCGAGTGCACGACAGAGCGATGCGGCAGTGGCCGGATCGTTGGTCCGCGTGGGCGGTCCGCGGTTCGGATTGATCGTCAGCAAGGCGGTGGGCAACGCGGTGATTCGACACCGCGTCGCCCGCCGCCTGCGTCATATGTGCGTCAAGGTGGTCGCCGAGCTGCCCGCCGATGCCGATATTGTGATCCGTGCCCTGCCCGGTGCGGCGACCGCGGATTCGGCGGAATTGCTCCGCCAGCTGCGTGGTGCGCTGCGCAAGCTCGATATCGCCCGTCCATCGGCTACCGTGGCCGGTGCGGGATGAGTGCGCGCGCCACCGTTGCTCGGCTGCCCGCGAACACGGTGATTTTCCTGATCGAGCTGTACCGAACGTACGTCTCCCCCATGCGCCTGCCGGTGTGCCGTTTTACCCCGACTTGTAGCGAATACGCGGTGACCGCGTTACGCACCCGCGGCCTGTTCGTTGGCCTCGGATTGACGGTCGTGCGATTGGCGAAATGTGCACCCTGGCACCCTGGTGGGTGGGACCCCGTTCCGGAGCGCAAGAAGCGCGGCCGGAACGAGGCAGCCGCCGACCCGGAGTCGGCGCCACACGCTTGTAAAGGATCACCGCGCGCGGTGATCGGCGACACGAACGACGGGAGTGCATAGAGCCGTGCTCGACTTCATTTATTACCCGGTGTCCTGGATCCTCTGGTTCTGGCATCGGGTCTTCGGGTTCGCGTTCGGCGCGGACAACGGACTCACCTGGGCACTCGCCGTGGTGTTCCTGGTGTTCACGCTGCGCCTGGTGCTCTACAAACCGTTCGTCAAGCAGGTGCGCACCACCAAGCAGATGCAGGAGCTACAGCCCCAGATCAAGGAGCTGCAGAAGAAGTACAAGAACGATCGCCAGAAGATGGCGACCGAGATGCAGAAGCTGCAGAAGGACCACGGCTTCAACCCATTGATGGGCTGCCTGCCGATCCTGGCGCAGGTGCCGGTCTTCCTCGGTCTGTTCCATGTGCTGCGCTCGTTCAACCGCACCGGCACCGGCATCGGCCAGCTCAGCATGTCGGCCTACGACAACGCGCATACCCCGAACTACGTCTTCAGCGCCGCCGACGTCCAGTCGTTCCTGAGCGCACGCATCTTCGGCGCACCGATTTCGGCCTACATCACCAGCCCGCCGAGCCAGTTGCAGGCGTTCGCCGATTACGGCGGCGTGCCGACCAAGCTGAGCATCGCGCTGGTCTCCATCCCGCTGATGGTGATCGCCGGTCTGGCGACGCATTTCAATGCGCGCGCCTCGGTCGCACGGCAGAGCCCGGAGGCGGCGGCCAACCCGCAGTCGGCCATGATGAACAAGCTCGCGCTGTGGGTCTTCCCGCTCGGTGTGCTCGTTGGTGGTCCGTTCCTGCCGATCGCCATCCTGCTCTACTGGGTCTCCAACAACATCTGGACCTACGGACAGCAGCACCTCGTCTTCGGCCGCATGGCGAAGGAAGAGGAAGTCAAGAAGCAGCAAAAGCTGGAGCAGCGCGCACAGAATGCGCCGAAGCCGGGTGCAAAGCCGGTCAATGTCAAGAAGAAGCAGTCTCCGTCCGACGCGACATCCGTCGATGCCGGTTCCGATGCGGCCGTTGATGCGGTCGAAGGGGCGCCGTCGACGAACGGCACCGCGAAGTCCCCGACCAAGGCGGGACAGCGGCGCGCTAGCGGTCAGAAGCGACCGGGCAACCGTGGGCGACCCAACCAGAAGCGACGACGCTGACACATCGCGCGTCCACGGGATCTCTGAGCAACCCTGTTCGCGTTCTCCGATCGGCCCGTCGCCGGTCGCGCGCGATGAGCAGATGAAGGAAATCAAATGACTGTTGAAACCGACGGAGGGGACGCCACTGTGGCGACGACGATGGTGAGCGAGGCGGCCGGTCGCGATGCCGATGCAGGAACCGAATCCGCCGACGCCGCGAACGATGCCGAGGAAGCTCTTATCGAAGAGGGTGAGATCGCGGGTGACTACCTCGAGCAGTTGCTCGATGTGCTCGACTTCGACGGCGATATCGATCTCGATGTCGAGGGCGATCGCGCCATCGTGAGCATCGATGGCGGCCGGGATCTGTCGAAGCTGGTCGGCCGCAACGGTGAAGTGCTCGACGCGCTGCAGGAGCTGACTCGCCTGGCCGTACAGCAGGCCACCGGGGTGCGCAGTCGGCTGATGCTGGATGTGGCGGGCTGGCGGGCCAAGCGTCGCTCGGAGCTGAGCGCGCTCGGCACGGCCGCCGCGCAGCGGGTCCTCGAATCGGGTAAGCCGGAGCCGCTGGCGCCGATGACTCCCTTCGAGCGCAAGATCGTGCACGACGCCGTCGCCGCGGTCGATGGCGTCAGCAGCGAGAGCGAAGGCGTGGAGCCGAACCGCCACGTTGTCGTGGTGCCTTCCTGACTCCCGCATTGTGATTGGATAGGGCCTCTGGTCTTCGGACCAGAGGCCTTCTTCATGTCTCGGATGCTCGCCCCTCCCCCGCCCCACCGCCGCACTGAACGACTCGAGTTCGGAAGGATGTTTCACGTGGAACGAGATCTCGGTGGAATCACCGCGTTGCCGGATGAACTGGAGCCTCCGGCTGCGGCCGCGGTGGTATTCGGCGACCGGCTGGATCTCGCGCGCCGGTACTGCGCTGCCCTCGCCTCGGCCGGAGTTGAGCGCGGGCTCATCGGCCCGCGCGAGGTGCCCCGGCTCTGGGATCGGCACATCCTCAACTGCGCGGTGGTTGGTGAGTTGATGGCCGAGGGCGCGACGGTGGTGGATATCGGCAGCGGTGCCGGGCTGCCCGGTATCCCCTTGGCGATCGCTCGTCCGGATCTTCGAATCACCTTGGTCGAGCCGCTGCTGCGCCGCACCATCTTCCTGAGTGAGTTCATCGAATCGGCCGGTCTCGATATCACCGTCGTGCGCGGGCGGGCCGAACAATCGGGCGTGATGAAGGAAGCGGGCGGCGCGGATGTGGTGACCTCCCGTGCCGTCGCCCCGCTGGCAAAGCTGGCACTGTGGTCCCTGCCGCTCCTGCGCGACCATGGACGGATGCTCGCACTGAAGGGAGTCAGCGCGGCCGAGGAACTCGAGCGTGATGGGGAGGCCTTGGCGAAGGCGGGCGCGGGGAATGCGAAGGTTCTCGAATGCGGAGTCGGACTCGTCTCCACTCCCACTCTGGTGATCAGCGCCGAGCGGCTGCCCCGGGGCGGGCGTCCCTCGCGGCGTGCGGGCAAGTCGGCGCGGAAGTCGAAGTAGCGCCATCCGATTCGAGTCGGCCGCAGTGTTTCATGTGAAACAACGCGGCCGGGTGGTCCGGATCGAGATGACGCCAAACGCCAAGCTTCACGTGACGTTTCGAACCTGGTGCCATTGTGTGGGGAAATCGATGACCCGGATTGCGCCAGCCTGATCGGGCGTGAGAGCGCCGTGCGCGCCGACGCTTCCGACGCTTGGGAGTGGACCGGCTCGGCGCGGAGAAATGCCCATGTTTCATGTGAAACAGGATCCGGGCGTCGATCCGGGACTTCATGTTTCATGTGAAACAACGATTCGGGCGCGCCAACCTTGTGTGCGACAGCGAGATTCAACACAGATTTGCGTGTCCTTTGCGTGATGCCGCGATTCAGCTTTCTAATCGCGCTCAGTGCTGGCAAGCTAGTGAGCGTCGGGCGTGAGCGTTGGTGCCACGGAGGGATGTGGGCGTCACAGCGGCGAGAGCTCCGCTCGGTCGATCGGGCGCCGCGGTCCCGATTGAGCATCATGTTCGATCCGACACAGCTATTGATGACACGGCGCCAAATTCGGTCGGGTGCACGTGATCTGAGGTTCTCGCGTTAGGAGCTGTCTATGTCGAGCGGTCCGGCGAATGTTTCACGGGAAACTACGTCGCGCGTGCCGGGGATGCTGGACTCCAGCACCTTCGATGCGGAGGCATTCGGAAGCACACCGTTCGGGCACATCTCCCCTAGCGAGACCCCGATAGCAGCCGAAGCCCAACGTGCCAGCCAAATACTGCATCCAGGAAAGGTGACAGTGCCGAAACCGCACGAGCAACGGATCATCACCATCGCGAACCAGAAGGGCGGCGTCGGTAAGACGACGACAGCGGTCAATCTTGCGGCCGCGCTGGCGCATACCGGGATGACGGTTCTCGTGATCGATCTGGACCCCCAGGGCAATGCCAGCACCGCGCTCGGTATCGAGCACCACTCGGGCGTTCCGTCGAGTTATGAACTCCTCATCGGCGAGGTGTCGGTGCGGGATGCCATCCAGCAGAGTCCGCACAGCGAGCGCCTGCTGTGCATTCCGGCCACCATCGACTTGGCTGGTGCGGAGATCGAATTGGTATCCATGGTGGCCAGGGAGGGGCGGCTCAAGGCCGCCATTCAGGAGGCCAATATTGCCGGGTACGACATCGACTACGTGATGATCGACTGCCCGCCGTCATTGGGTCTGCTCACCGTCAACGCGATGGTGGCGGCGAAGGAGGTGCTGATCCCGATCCAGTGCGAGTACTACGCGCTGGAGGGTGTCGGGCAGTTGCTCCGCAATATCGGTCTGGTGCAGGCGCATCTGAATCCCGAACTCCATGTGTCCACAGTGATTCTCACGATGTACGACGGCCGGACCAAGTTGGCCGATCAGGTCGCGGAGGAGGTGCGCGGGCACTTCGGTGATGTGGTGCTGAAGTCGGTGATCCCGCGCAGTGTGAAGGTATCCGAGGCGCCGGGCTACGGAATGACGGTGCTCGATTATGATCCAGGCTCCCGGGGCGCGATGAGCTATCTGGACGCCGGTCGTGAGATGGCCGCGCGGTCGGTGGTTCGGCCCGGTGCGGCAGAGCGGGCGCAGTGATCCAGCGGGATCACATGATTGATCGGGTCGAGTGTGGTGGCGAACAACGAAAGGGTCGGTAACCGATGACTCAGGCGAAGAAGGGCGGCTTGGGCCGCGGGCTTGCCGCATTGATTCCGACGGGGCCCGCGGCCACACCGGGTCTCGGTGCCACACCCGGGCTCGGCAGTGCCGCGGCCAATGTCGTCATCGGAGTGGATCCGATCGGGCCGCAACCGGCATCGGCATTCCTGCACCGTGTTCCCGACCCCAGCGATGAGCAGCTGTCGGATGGCGGCGCGACCTATCGTGAGATTCCACCGGAGCAGATCGAACCGAATCCGAAGCAGCCGCGCCAACACTTCGAGGAGGAGGCGCTCGCCGAACTGGTGCACTCCATCAAGGAATTCGGTCTGATGCAGCCCATCGTGGTGCGTCGGCTGGAGCCGGGGGTGGACAAGTATCAGATCGTCATGGGCGAGCGGCGTTGGCGCGCCTGCCAGGAGGTCGGGCTCGCGGCCATTCCGGCCATTGTCCGCGAGACCGCCGACGATGCGATGCTGCGTGATGCCCTCCTGGAGAACATCCATCGGGTGCAACTGAATCCACTCGAAGAGGCGGCCGCCTATCAGCAGCTGCTCGAGGAATTCGATGTCACCCATGAGGAATTGGCCACGCGAATCGGTCGATCTCGACCGGTCGTGACGAATATGATTCGTCTGTTGAAACTGCCGATCCCGGTGCAGCGCCGGGTGGCGGCCGGTGTTCTCTCCGCCGGACACGCCCGCGCACTGCTCGGCCTCGAGGCAGGCGCCGACGCCCAAGAGGTGCTCGCCGCCCGCATCGTCGCCGAGGGATTATCGGTCCGGGCCACCGAGGAAGCCGTCACCCTGGCGAACCGGGATCCGGATAAGGCCGCTCCCCCGGCGGCCCGGCGTAAGCCGATTCATATGCCGGGGCTGCAGGATGTGGCCGAGCGGTTGTCGGAGTCGTTCGACACTCGCGTCACCGTGAGCCTCGGCAAGCGGAAGGGCAAGATCGTCGTCGAATTCGGTTCGGTCGAAGACCTCGAGCGCATCGTCGGCATGATGCAGCAGCCGTAGCTCGGCACGTGACAGAAGTGGCAAAAATAGCCCTATGTTTCCGGTAGGCACGAGATCGACGTCGAAACGTCACTGTGACGGCGCAGGAAAACAGCCTCCGGACAGGCTCCTTACCAATAGCACAGCGACGTGGAGTGAGGCGGGTTCGCATTGATCGCTTATTCTTGCTGGCGAGTGAAAACAGCGTGAGTGTGGATGAATCGGACAGCTGGAGGCTGAGCAGAGCGGTGTCGACCAGCGTCACAGCACTAACCCTCGGCGGACTCGACAAGCTGCCCGCGCATGCGCGTCGTTGCGTGTTCTGGGAGATTGATCCAGCCCTCGCGGCGACGTCCCGTGAATTCAGTGATCCGGTCTTCGAGAAGGAGGCCTGGCTCTCCACCGTCATGCTGGAATGGGGTTCGTGCGGTCAGGTCGCGAACATCGACGGCAATGTCGCGGGGTGTGCGCTGTATTCGCCACCGAGCGCCGTACCGCGCGCCGCCCTCTTCCCCACCTCCCCGGTAAGCCCGGACGCGGTCCTGCTGACCACGCTGCGGGCCGAATTCCCCTACCAGGATGCCGACATAGCCAATCGGCTCATAACGGCCGTGGTGGCCGATCTGGTGCGCCGTGGTGTGCGTGCGCTGGAGGCCTTCGGGATTCGCAAGGATCCACCGACGACGGCGATGTCGGATCGTTCGCTCGGGTCGATGCGATTGATGGAACGGATCGGTTCCCCGGTCCGGGATGCGGCCTCGGCCAGTTCGGCGACCGAATGTTCGCCGGAGACCTGCATGATCGAGGCCGACTTCCTGGAGGACGTCGGCTTCGAAGTGGTGGCGCCGCACCATCGCTTCCCGCGACTGCGCTTGGAGCTCAACTCCGATCACGGCTGGAAGGAAGATGTGGAGCGGGCGCTGGACCAGCTGCTCGCGGCCGCCTCGCTGACGGTTCCTTTCCGCGTCGGAGCGACCTGAGGCTTCCCGGATACAACAGTGCGCCCCTGCTGACGGATTGTCGGCAGGGGCGCACTCGTATGTGAGCTATTGATCAGTAGACCGTAATGGATTGGATCAGAATCTAATTCACTACATGCGGTCGGCCGCGGCGAGCTCCTCGGCCAGTAGTTCGGCGAAGGTGTATGTGCCCGTTGGCTGATCGTCCTGCCCGAGCAGATAGAGCCGCTTCACCGAGATGAGGATGGCTTCGGCGATCACATCGCGCATTCGGGGATTGGTTAGCACCGAAGCGTCGTATTCATTTGTCAGATAACCGATATCGACCTGTACGGTCGGCATCTTGGTCAGCCGCAGCAGATCCCAGGTGCGTGAGTGAGTTCGGCAGTCCTGCAATGAGGTTCGCGCGACGACCTCACGCTGGATGAATCCGGCGAGCACCTGGCCGATCATCGACACCGAGCCGTGCGAGTTACCGAAGTGGAAGCTCGCGACACCATTGGCGGACTGGCTCGGATTGGTCGCGCAGCGCAGCGAGATCATCAGATCGGCGTCGAAGGCATTGGAGGTGTCGGCGCGCTCGGCGTCGGTCGGATTGGCGCCCCACGGCCGCGACAGGAAGGTTTCCATGCCGGTGGCGGCCATCCGGCCCTCCAGCCTACTGGCCAGATCCCAGAGGATCTCCGACTCGTAGACGTCGCCGTATTCGGTCGGCACCGCGAAACCCTTATCCGGGCCGCCCAGACCGGGATCGATGACGATCCGCTTACCGGTCAGCTGCGGACCGGCCCGGTGCACAACCTCCTCCTCGGCGATCCGGTGCGGATTGCCGCCGGTGACGCGTGCGCCGAGCAGTTCGAGCGAACGTAGCGTGTCCGGGCCGCAGATACCGTCCGCGGCCAGGCCGATCTCCCGCTGGAATGCGGTGAGGGCGTCATGGGTGTGCGGACCGAAGTAGCCGTCGACCCGGTGCACATAGAAGCCGAGGTCCTGCAGCCTGCGCTGCAGGGTTGCCACATCGTCGCCGTAGAGCGGCGCGGAGAGCTGGTAGATCAGCGTGCGGGCACCCAGTCGGTAGGAGGCTTCCTTGAGCGCCCGGTACGTGGCCGGTCCGACGACGCCGTCGACCAACAGTCCGCGGTGCTGTTGGAAGGCGCGAACCGCCGAGTCGAGCTGGCGATCGAACGAGGCGTCGATGTCCTTCCAGTACTCTCGCGCATCAGTGTGAACGGTTGCGGCGGAGTGCGTATGCAGGAACCCGAGACTTGCCAGGGTGCTCCGAACCTCGGCGACGGCTGGACCGGTATCGCCGTGACGAAGTCGGTGCATGCGTGAGAGCCCTTTCCTTCCGTCAACCCGGGTACCCACTCATGCGATGGCTACACACCTTCGCACGACCGGAGGTCGGTCGATTGTCTCAGACCCGGACCGGAATTCAGCAATTCCCGGCGTCCAGGCATCCTACGGCGCGTCGTTGAATGACGGCGTTGTTTGGACGTGTCCGTGTTCAATCTGCGGCAATCGCGGGGGCCCTTCGTGGTTACGCAGGCTACCGCCTCCGGGCCCGTCGCTCATGCCGCGGGTTATGAAACGTCAGATAATGCCGTCGAGTTCACGCAAAAGGGCGGCTTTGCCCTTTGCTCCGACGATTTGCTTGACCGGCTTACCACCGGAAAACAGCATCATAGTGGGCAGCGAAAGGATCTTGTAATCGCGGGCGGTATCCGGATTGGCGTCCACGTCCAGCTTGGCCACGGTGAGCTTGTCCGCGTGCGCGCCCGCGATCTCCTCCAGTACCGGGGCGACCATCTTGCACGGACCGCACCAGTCCGCCCAGAAGTCGACGAGGACAGGCTTCTCGCTGAGCAGCACGTCATCGGCGAAGGACGCGTCGGTCACGGTGACCGTGTTCTCGGACATGGATATCTCCTTGTAGTGCAGAAGTGATGAGATCAGTTGGCGGGCAGGGCAACTGGGTTGCCGGCGTGATCCAGGGTGTTCGCGGTGATATCACCCTGTTCGGCCAGCCAGCGCTCGGCGTCGATCGCGGCGCGGCAGCCGGTGCCCGCGGCGGTGATGGCCTGGCGGTAGGTGTGGTCGACCAGATCGCCCGCGGCGAAGACGCCGGGCACCTTCGTGGCCGTCGACGGGTGCTCCACCTGCACGTAGCCCTCGTCGTCCAGCTCCACCTGGCCCTCTACCAGCTCGCTGCGTGGGTCGTGACCGATGGCCACGAACAGGCCGGTCGCGGCGAGTTCGGAGGTTTCGCCGGTGCGCGTGTCGCGCAGTGTCAGGCTCGTCACGCTGGAATCGCCGTTCACCTCGGCAACCTCGGCATTGAGTACGAACTTGATCTTCTCGTTGGCCTTGGCGCGCTCCAGCATGATGCGCGAGGCACGGAATTCCTCCCGGCGGTGCACGATGGTCACACTGCTGGCGAACTTGGTGAGGAAGGTCGCCTCCTCCATCGCGGAGTCGCCGCCGCCGACCACCACGATGTCCTGGCCCTTGAAGAAGAAGCCGTCACAGGTGGCACAGGCGCTGACGCCGCGGCCGAGCAGCTTCTGCTCACCGGGGACGTTCAGGTAGCGGGCGGCCGAGCCCATGGCGAGGATCACGGCGTAGGCCTGGTAGGTCTCATCGCCGACGGTGACCGTCTTGATCGGGCCGCTCAGGTCGATGGCGTCCACATCCTCGGTGCGGATATCGGCGCCGAACCGCTTGGCCTGCTCGCGCATCTCCTCCATCAGGTCCGGGCCCATGATGCCCTCGCGGAAGCCGGGGAAGTTCTCGACCTCGGTGGTTGTCATCAGCGCGCCGCCGAACTGGGTGCCCTCGAAAAGCAGGGGCTGGAGTTCGGCACGGGCGGCGTAGACGGCGGCCGTGTAACCGGCGGGTCCGGAGCCGACAATGATCAAGTCGCGAACTGCGGTGCTCATGTGACCCTTCCGAGGGAGACTGCATTAGACGTGTCGGTCAACAACAGGGTAAACGGTGTTGTTCCCGCGGTTGCGCCCGCTTCCGGCGGCCGGACAGTGGGCTATGACACGTGACGACTGGTTTTGGATGTACATGGGAACTCCCGGGGCACGTCCAGCGCTGAACCCATCCTTCGACCGCCGGTCGACAACGCAATTGTCGTGGCATTCACCATGCCGCCGAAGGTTCGGGGAGGCAGCGAAGCCCACTCGCTAACCGATATCGGTGCGTGCCAACTGCTGGGGATCATCGGTGCCGCAACCGATTCCGACGACCAGTGCGGTGATCTTGTGTGGGCGTGGGCCGGTCAGCAGGATCAGGACGGCGTCCTTGCCCTGGAAGGTGGTATTGGTCGAGCCGAGTACGGTGCGGTCGAGACCATTGGCGTGTACGCAGCGATTCAGCGCCGCCGGGGTGCCGAGCGCGCCGGTGACATCGTTGCGGCCGAGTGCGCTGAGCGCGACGGTGGCGTCGAATTGGTCACCGAGTTCGACATTGCCGGTGGTCGGCTGTGCGGTGGGGGTGACCTCGGGTCCGCGCATGGTCGCCACCACCACGGCGGCGCAGGTCGCGGCCGCGATGACGGCCGCGGCGGCGAGCCAGCGGAGTCGGCGCGGGCGACGGTCCGCGAGCGGGATCGGTGCGGTGGAGGTTTCCGTGGGTGAGTCGAAGGTCGGGGGTGCCTCGGAAACCGTTGCGTTGTCGGAGGATTCGGGCCACCCGGTGGCTAACGTTTCGGGCCATGTGGCGGCCGCGGGCAGTTGGTGGATGGTCGCGACCCGCTCGGTGGGCTCCTCGGCCGGGTCGAGGCCGTCGACGAACTCTTCCAGCCGGGCCGCGATATCGGCGGGCATCGGGTGGACGATGCGCTCATCGCGGCCGAGGGTGCGCAATTCGGCGCTGACGTCGTCGAGCGAACTCAGGAAGCGCAAGGCCTCCGGATCGCTGCGGACCGCGGCCCAGAGCTGTTCGCTGAGTTCCGGCGCGACATTGTCGGCGTGTAGGTCGGCGAGCAGTTCCGGCGAGAACGGAGGCTGCGGAACGGATCGCGTCGCCATCGCACCTCCATGGTCCTCGAGTCGATATTGTGGGAGCCCGCACAGCGCGGGCACAGCATGTACATCGTCTGGTTGTCCGTCACTATTAATGACGCAGCTCAGCTACTTCCGGTTCCCCGGATCACGCAGAAATTCCAAGCGTTCTTGCAGCCGCTGCCGACCGCGCGCGCATCGGCTCTTGATCGTGCCCTCGGGGACCCCCAGCAGCGTCGCCGTCTCGGCGACACTACGCCCCTCCAGTTCGACCGCGACGAGCGCGGCTCGCTGATCCTCGGGCAGCGTGAACAGGGCGCGGTCGATGACCAGCGACATCTCCAGCTCGGCGATATCGTCCCTGGTGTCCTTCGGTTCCGGCATGGTCTCCGCCGACAGCGATACCGCTCGGCGGATCTTATTGCGCCGGATCCGGTCCAGGCAGGCGTTCACCACGATGGCGTGCAGCCAACTGCGCACCTCGGCCTCGGCGCGAAAGGAGGCGGCGGTGCGGTGCGCGGACAGCAGGGCGTCCTGCAGCGAATCGGCGGCGTCCTCGCGTGTGTAGGAGGTGCGCAGCGCGGTCTGCCAGAGGTGGTCGTTATGGCGGCGCAGGAGTTCGGCGAAGGCATGCCGCTGGCCACGCACATGGGCTTGCAGCAGTTCGGCGTCGGTGAGCTCTTCCGGGACGAACGAACGTTCACGAAACACCACAGGCCGCGCCTTCCCCCCGTGGGAATCGTCGTTCAGTTCGGACGGCAAAACCAACCCCTTGGACAGCTCTCGCTGCGACGACGGACGCGATCGACCATCATCGAGATTTCGCAGCATCCAGGATCGAACAACCAGAACCCGGGAAGCTCCCCTGCTGAGAGCGCGGGATGATCATATCCTCAGTAACGAAATGGCAGCAACCAGAGCAGTCGGGTTGGGGGGTGCACGCCGAGTCGGTGCGATATGCCCGGGGGATCGACACCGGCGGGCGAATGCGGGAGCGCGACAACTGGTTTCGCGAGAACGTAGGTAACTCGTCGGGTACGCCCAAAGCACAACGGCACTCGACGGAGGACCTGAACGCGGGTCTAGCGGATCTTACTGTCCAGTCTGAATATGCGGAGAGCGGTCAAGCTGCGGCGTCGAAGCGGATTTCGGCGATCGAGGTCTGGAACTGGCCACCGGAGTTGCCAAGTCCGGTGATCCACACGAGCACGTAGCGCGCCGCCTGATCGGCGTGGACCGGGATCTCGGTGATGCCGTTCTCTAGTCGTGCCGAGCCGATCAACTGGGTCTGGTCCAGGGTCGGCGATGCCGTCGGCGAGGTGCGGATCTCGACCGAGGTGCCCACACTCGGCGAATCGATCGAGACATTGGTCAGCTTGGCCGGACTCGGCAGTGTGGCCAGCAGCCCGACGCCCTTCTTGAGCGCCGGGAACTGCTGGAAGTACTGATCGGTGCGCCAGACGGTGCCCGAATCGTGATCGAGCACCGCCCCCGTACCGCCGACATTGTCCGGCGTGCCCTCCGGGGAGAAGACCGTCACACCGGTCACCGGAACCGGCACCCCGCCCGTGGGCGTACCCGCGGTGCCGCCGGTCGTCGGTGCGGGTCCGGGTGAGCTGTTCGTGGTGAGACCGATATTGCGCTGCTCGTTCAGCGGCGCGTCCGAGGCACCCGGTGCAAAGACACTCACCATCCACCAGATGATGATGCCGACGACCAGCGCGGCCAGGATGCCGAGCCCGACCATGATCCACATCATCCGCTGCGAGCGTTCCCGTTCCGCCGCAAGCAATTCCGGATCGGCGAGCGATTCCTCGACGCCGCTCTGCGGACGCTGACCGAGACGCAGCACCGGGATGAAGTCGGTCTTCTGATCGACCACCGACGCCTGTTCGAGCACGTGCTGCACGGTCGCCGCGGTGCGCACACCCTTATTCGATTCCAGCGAGCGCACCGCGACCGCCGAAATCTCGAACGGCACCTCGGGTCTGATCTGCCGCGGCTCGACGGGAGTTCCGTCCGAGCCGAAATCGGCCAGCCGCAAGCCGCCGACCGTCGCGGCGGTACCGGTCATACCGCCAGCGCGGATCGGCCAGCGCGCGGTCATCAGCGCGTAGAGCATGGCGCCGAGGCCGCGCACATCGGACTGCGCGTCGGAATCGGACAGGGTGCCGGGGAATGCGAGCACCGCATCACCGGTCGCGCTGATCCGGACCCGATCCGGATGGTCGATGGACAGCGAACCACCGCCGCGGTGCGCCAGCTCGGCGGCCGAGGCCAGTGCCCGGATGGCTCTGGCGGCACCGATCGGCGACGGCACCGTCTCTGCCATTTCGCGCAGTGACCGGCCCGGCGTCCACTCGGCCACCACGATGCCGCCGGAGCTGCCGCGCACCACATCCAGTACGCGGGCCAGACCCGGCGAGTTGATCCGGCCCAGGCGCAGCGTGCGCGACAGGATGGCCTGCGGACCGTCGTGGCCGGAGTTGTCGGTGGCCTTCTGATCGGCGTCGACGAAGGTGAGCGCGACCTCGCGGTCGAGCTTGATATCGAGCGCCTGCCAGAATTTGAGCCCACGAGAACCGCCGTGACTGGCCAGCAGCCGGTAGCGGCCGCCCGCGACCGATGCGCCCGGAATCAGCTTGGGGCCGCGCGGTGTACGTCGACCGGCCGGATCGCCGCCCATCGGCGGCAGCTGCGGCGGGATCGGGATCATTCCGGTGTCGTACATCGGATCGCGCTGCGGCGCCTCCCGCGGTTGCTCACCGGATCCGGACCCCGAATCGTGCCCCAGCGGACCCTCGGCCGCCTGGTTCGCGTATTCGGGATCGGAGGCCTCCCCGGTGGACGGAACATCTGTGGAGAGCCCGCCTGCCTTGGTCGCAGCGGATTCGGCGGCTGGGACGCCGCCCAGCGCCGCGTCGTCGCTCACCCTCGTTCCTCCTTCGCCCTGAGATGTCGAAGTTCCGGCGAACTCGTCACTTGTGCTTCTCTGCCGAACAGGGTACGGGAACTCACCCATACCGGTGCTGTCAACGGTGTGAGCTCTGATCACGGGCAGCACCATGGTCTGGGCATCCATGTACGGGTCGAAGCCCGGGTATGTCACATACGGCTCAGGCCGCCGGAACACCTGCGTCGCGTATTCGTCCTCGACCGGACCCTCGAGGTCGAGATCCGGTGCGGGTGGGGTGAACCCGAGGCGCCGCGAGATGGCCACGGTGATCGCGACGATCTCTGGAATACCAGCGAGTCGCATCAGCCCGAACGCGACCGCGAACATGACGATCGCCGATATCGTCACCCGGATCAGCGAACCCGGTCCGCCGGAGAGCCGGTCCAGCCCGAGCACCTTGTCCACGATGAGCATGACCGCGCCGCCCGCGACCGAGGCGAGCAGGACGCGGGTCACCGTGCGTCCGACATTGACCATGCGCAGATCGCCGAGACTCTGGTGCAGCAGATAGCCGCCGATGATGGCACCGGCCAGGAAGCCGAGACCGGTCGCGACACCGAGGATGATCACGACCTGGTCGCTGCTGCTCGCGAGGAACGGTGCCAGCACCGAGAACAGGATCTTGATCGTGGTGATGCCGAGGATGATCCAGGTCGGGGTCCAGGCCTGCTCCCTGGCGTAGAAGACGCGCAGGTGGATCAGCACCAGCGAGTACGGAATGAGCGCGAAGGCCGACCAGCTCACCGCCTCACCGAGACGTTCGGCGTCACCGGAGAAGCGGGCGTAGCCGAACAGCGCCTCGCCGACCTGTGGTCCGGCGAGTGTCAGGAAGGTGACCACCGGAACCAGGGCGATCATCGTCAACCGGGTCGCGACGGACAGATCGTCCACCACGGCCGGGGTGTCGTCGGCGGCCGCATTGCGGCTCAGCCGCGGCATGATCGCGGTCAGCAGCGTGACACCGAGTACGCCGTACGGCAATTGGAGCAGCGCCCAGGCGTTGGTATAGATCGCCGGTCCGGCCGCATCGGCCGCCGAGGCGATGTGGTTCGAGACGATCAGACCCACCTGGCTGATCACCACGTACACGATGATGGCCGAGCCCATCTTGCCGAACTGCCTGAGTCGCGCGTCGATGCCCCACAGCGGGCGCAGATCGATATTGTTGCGCCGGATCGCGGGCAGCAGGCTCAGCGCCTGGGTGGCGACGCCGAGGGTGATGCCGCCACCGAGGACCAGCAGTTTCGGATCACTCATCCGGACCGGATCCAGGGTGATCTCACCCGGTGTCAGGGCGTAGAGGGCCAGTACGACCAGCACGACGACGTTATTGAGCACGGGTGCCCAGGCGCCCGGTTTGAAGTTCTGCCGGGTATTCAGGATCGCCGTGAACAGCGCCGACATGCCATAGAAGAGGATGGCGGGTACCAGCAGATAGGTCAGCGCCGTCGTCAGCTCGGTATTGACCTTGCCATCGGAAGAGACGAATACCCGGGTCGCCAGCACCGGCGTTGCCGCGGCGGCGAACAGCGTGGCGGCGGCGAGTACCGCGAAGGCGGCGGTCACCAGCCTGCGGACGAAGGCGGCGCCGCCATCGTCGTCCTCTTGTTCGGCGCGTACCAGCGTCGGCACCACCATCGCGGTGAGCACCGCACCGAGCACGAGCTCGGTGATCATATTCGGGATCAGGTTGGCCGAGGTGTAGGCACTGGCGATGGCCGGGCCGAGCGCGGTCAGCAGCAGCAGCTGTTTGCCGAATCCGGTGACCCGGCTGATCAGGGTCGCGATCGCGATCGAACCGGAGTCGCGCAGCAGTCGCGAACTAGCGCTCTGCTTGGTTTCGGTGGCGACCTGCTGCGCGGCGGGTTCGGCGGGCCATTCCTGGGTGCGCGGGCGGCTGCCCGGCTCCCGGGGCGGGCGCTGTTGTTCCACCGGTGGCTGCCGATCGACATGCGGTCGTTCGATCGGTGGCTGCCGCGTCACTGCGGGCTGCGGCGGCGGTGTCTGATAGCTCGGCCGCGGCGCCTGATAGTTCGGCGGCGGCGCGAAACGCTGGGGTGGCACCCGCGGCGGCTGCCCCTGCGGTCCGGGGACCGGCTGGCCGGGCGGCATCGGGCGCGGCCGAGCCGGGCCGGGTGGTGGTCCGGCCGGGTATTGGCGCTGGCCCGGATGCGATTGCTGGCCCGGATGTGGCCGGGGGTCGGGATATTGCTGGGCGTCCGGGTGCTGCTGGGGCCGCGGCCGCTGCGGCGGCGCCGGTTGGCGGGGCAGTGCGCCCGACGGCGGCGCCATCGGTCCGGTGGGCGGCGGCGCGGGTTGGCGGGGCAGTGCGCCCGACGGCGGCGCCATCGGTCCGGTGGGCGGCTGGACGACGCGCGGTCCCGGGCGGGCCGGTGGCACCGGACGCGGCGGTTGGCCGGGGCGGCTCACCTGGGGGACGCGCGGTGCATCGCCGTAGTGGTCATCGGGAGTCATATCCGCGTCCTCCGGTTCTTCCGGTGACTGCGCCAGGCGCCGCTCCCAGGGTGCCGCGGGCGCCCGGCGGGCCTGGGGTCCGTCGGGCCGATCAACAGGTCGTTGCCGATGAGCGGATAGATCATCGTCGCTCATCGTGCCTCCTGCGCCATGCTGTCCCCCCACCACCTGGCCGATGGCGTCCAGGGTGTTACGCGATTGTCCTCCACGATGCCATGACAGGTGCGGGGTCGGTACCGATCAGGGGCGGCCGACTGATTGCGGGTCGGTCGAACGGACTCAGCGACGACAGCCGAGCACAAGCGAGGTGTCGTCGTCCTCATCTCGCCTCCTGCTGCTCCTGCTGCCGTAGTACGCGCTGGCGCGCTCGCCGATACCTGTTCACCCGGCGCCGGGTGCCGGGATCGAATCCTTCGTCGGCCGGATCCGGCTGTCCGCGGAACCGGCGCCACAACCGGCGCCCGGCCAACAGGAACAGCAGTATTCCGGCACACGCCGTAATTATCGCCAAGGTCTGACCGTAGGCGTTCGAACGCACCGAGACCGAGGTGGGATTGCCGAGTGCGACACCGTCGGGCGTGGTAAGGGAGATCGGAATGACCAGGTTACGGCTATCGCTGACCTCGGTCGGAATCTGGAACGACCGGCTCCCGGTGGGCGGCAGTGTTTCCTCGCCGGGATCGGTGATCTTCGTCTCCGTCGGCGCCTCGATCCGGAACCTGATCCGAATCGCAACCGGCAGCTCGTTGCGCGCGACCAATAGCAATGGGCTCTGTTCGGAGGCCAGCGTGTACACCCCGCCGGGCGGCAACACCGTGACCGAACCATAGAGCCGGTCCATCGTGCGCGTCGTCTGGTCGAGGCGGCGCTGGGCATAGGTGTCCGGCTGCGCCGAATCGCCGGTGCGGCGGTCCGAGAGCGTCAGTACGCGCAGTAGGTCGTCGCGCAGCGGGGTCAGGAATTGGCGCGGCGTCGGCTCGTTCTCGGGCACCTCGACGAGTGCGCGCATGAGTTCGGTGATCCGGCGACCCTGGTCGCGGACCGCGGGTACCAAGCGATCCGGGACGGCGTCGTGGGCGGCCTGCGGCAGATAGTCGGGTTCGTGCGGCTGCGCGTCGGGCGGCTCGGCGACCAACTCGGCGAGCGTGCGCGGGGTGGCGAGATTGTTGCGCAGCAGCAGCTCGACCTGTTTGAGGATGGCAGTGGCCTCTTCCCGGTTCGCGCCCCACTGCTGCGGTGGCACCAGCAATAGCGAACGCGGGCGGTTCGGCTCCGGGTTCAGCGCGGTCCAGGTGATGGCGCCCAATGCGTCCTGCAGCCGGGCCATCCGAGAGTCGTTGGTGACGTCATAGCGCACCCGGGACGGGGTGAACGACGGTGTCGGCGGGTTGGAGCCGACCGCGGCGAGGGCGGTCGCGGACCAGATGTCGAAGGTCGCCGCGTGCAAGGCCGGATCGGCGGGCGGGGTCGCCGGAAGGGCCGCGGCACCGGCGGGCGGCGTGCTCGAAGTGGTTGCGCTGGGCGCGGATGTGCCGGTAGCGGATGTGCTGGGCGTCGCGCTCGGCTGCGGCTCCGGTGGCGCCTCCGCCGTACCGTTCGGCGGGACCGGCACCGGGGCGATTTCGGCGAGGCGCACCACATCGGGCGTGTTCGTCTCCGGCAGCGCCGGACTTGTGGTGTAGGTCTGGTTGGCGGTGCTCTGATTGCCGTTGATACGTCCGGTGGTCGCCGGCTGTTGCGACGCCGCGGTGGTACCGGCCGTGCCGAGCGGGACGGCGGCGGTGTCGGCCAGTACCGCGGTTCCGAAACCGTGGCTGCGCAACAACATTCCCGCGCTGCCATCGATCGAGCCGGAATCGGGCACGCTCACCCCGCGCACCGATTTGGTGGCCAGGATCGAGTCGACGATATCGGCGGGTGCGTCCAGCGCGCGGGCGGACAGGTCGGGATCGTTGACCGCGGCCAGTGCCGTCACATCGACCTGCGCGAACGGCAGTGCGACCGTGCAGACCGAGGCCGCAACAGCGCGCAGCCGGTCCAGCCAGGTCTGGGCCTGATCGGCACCGGAGCCCGCCCTGGTCGCGCCGTCCGGATCGGACGGGCTGGCCAGCACGCGATAGCCCTTGGTCATGGCCTGTGCGGTGATCAGCAGATCGGGATCGACCGCGACGCAGACCGCCGAGGTCAGCGTCCGATCGCGGGTGGCCGGATTGGTGCCGAGTACCGATTCCAATGCGCCGAGCAACTGGTCGAGGCGCCCGCCCTTGCCCAGGGATGCGGCCAATTCGTCATCGGTTAGCTCGGCCTTCCCATTGACCGAGCCGGGGACGCCCGCCACCAGTCGCGGACGATCGGCAAGCGGCCACAGCAGCGTCGTCGCGACCGGCGCATCGGGCGCCGGCTGGGCCGTGGCAGCGGAGGCGTCGGCCGCTGGCGGGACGCCGAGTACCGGGAGCAGGAACCGGGCGTCGTCGAGGCGGGCCTGTGTGCCGTACGCCGGTTCCCCGTTGACGTTCAGCAGCAGCGGATAGACGCCGGGCTTGGTGATGTCGAGGGCGGCGGAGCTGGCGGAGCGCAGTGCGATGCTGATCGTGAACTGTTTGCGCTGCCCGGGACTCAAACGTTCGGCAATGTCCTCGAACGGGCCGGTCACGTCGTAGTTGACCTGGTCGAGCCGCAGTGTCGAGCGCAGCGCGCTCGGTGTCGCGACCGCGGCGGCGCGTTGGATGCGGACGCTGATGTCCTCGACCACCCGATCGCCGATATTGGTCACGGTGCCCGCGACCGTGAGGGTGGGGTCGCTGGTCGTGGTCACCGCGGACGGATTCACCGAATCCAGGGTCAGCTTCAGGAATTTCGGTGACGACGAACTATTCGGCGTCGTCGGCTGAGCGGTGGCGTGCTGGGCGATCAGCACCGGTAGCGCCGTCGCCGAGCCGAGAATGGTCAGGACCGCCACGATGATCCGGAACAGGCCCACCCGTCGCCCGGCCACCACCCCCAACGGAATCGCTGCGCGATGCCGAAAAGTCTGGGTCATCGCTTGCCGGTCTCCATCCGGTCGATCATCCGGTTCGCCACTTCGGCGAGGCGCCGCTCATCGGCGTAGGCCAGCCGAGAATCCAGTTCGCTCAATGGAACCCATGCGACCTGTGTGACCTCGACATCGGCGTCGGAGAGTTCACCACCGATGGAGCGCAGCAGATAATGATGCACGGTCTTGTGTACCCGGCGACCCTCGGTGACGAACCAGTAATCGATGCTGCCGAGTTCGGCGACCACGATTCCGTTGATTCCGGTCTCCTCGGCGACCTCGCGGATCGCGGTCTGCTCGGGCGTCTCCCCCTCTTCGATGTGTCCCTTGGGCAGCGACCACAGCAGTCTGCCACGCCGATCGGTGCGCCCGATCAGCGCCGCACTGCGATTCTCGCTGGGCCCGTCCAACCCGTCGACGACAAGTCCACCCGCCGAGGTTTCCCGTACCGTGCGCATGCGCGGTTTCGCCGCGTTGGCGGCCGAACCGCGGCGCCGGGGCTGGCGGCGTCGACTGTTCGCGCCGTGGACGTCCCAGATCCCCGGTGCGATACAGCCTCGCCCCACCCGCACTGGATGCCGACCCGAACGGATCGGCGATGAACCGCGCGGCGGTGTGGCCG
>NZ_JBSGEQ010000033.1:15417-90647 GCF_053602975.1 Nocardia sp. NPDC004278 | reverse complement strand
GATCACATAGGCGACATCGTCGATCCGCAACGGACGAACCCGATCGCTGTCGGTGATCGGACTACTGTCGGTCTCGTCGTGGTTGTCCTCGGCTGAGTCGAGGTAATTCGAAATAAGCCAGTCGATGCTGTCGGGTAGTTGCGCGCGTACGGATGCGGTCGTAATGCCGATGGCCGCTTCGGAATCGGTCATCATGTGGGTGATGCGTTCGGTGGGATGAGTCGTATCGACCGGCAGGAAGGCGGCTCCGGTTTTGGCGACCGCCCACACCGCGAGTACCGAGTCCGCCGAACGTGGAATGCCGATCGCGACAACGTCTTCCGGCCCGATGCCACGTCGAATCAGCAACCGCGCCAACCGATTCGATCGTTCGTCGAGCTGTTGGTAACTCAGCTGTTGTCCGTCGCACACGATCGCGGTGGCGTCGGGATCGAACGCCGCCGCCGCACTCATCAGACCGGGCAACGTGGTCGGTGCCACCGAAGGCGCGCCGGAGCGGGTCAGCAGATCGGCTCGTTCGGCAGAGTCGAGTACCTCGATCGCCCCGACCGCAACGGTCGGGTCGGTGGTTATCGATTCCAGGATCCGAATCCACCGGTGGGCAAGTGAATCGATGGTCGCAGCGTCGAACAGGTCGGTGGCGTAGGTGAGCGCGACGGTCATCTCACCGCTGTCGGGGTCGGGCGAGAGGATGAATTGCAGGTCGAAGCGGGAGATTTCGTTGGGTAGGTCCAGTACCGACAGTTCCAGATCGGGCAGTTGCAGTGTTACCGGTGCCAGGTTCTGGAATGCCAGCATCACCTGGAACAGTGGGTGTCGTGCTTGGGAGCGCTGCACACCGAGTTTGTCCACCACCTGCTCGAACGGTACGTCGGCGTGTTCGAAGGCGTCCAGATCGGTGTGTTTGATCCGGCCGAGCAGATCGGTGAACGATTCAGCGGGATCTATCTCGGTGCGCAACACCAACGTGTTGACGAACATGCCGATCATGTCGTCGAGTCCGGCCACACCACGCCCGGCGATCGGTGTGCCGATCGCAATGTCGGTGGTGCCGCTCAACCTGGCCAGCGCGAGCGCCAACGCGCCGTGGATCGCCATGAACAGCGACGAATTATGTTGGCGCGCGAGTTGTTCCAATGCCCGCACCACAGCGGCGGGCACCGAGTAACCGGCCGTGGCGCCGCGGTTGGACATCACCACCGGCCGTGGCCGGTCCAACGGTAGAGGCAGTTCCTCGACGACGCCGTGCAGCGTTTCGGTCCAGTAGCGGATCTGCTCGGCGCACAGTGATTGCGGATCATCGGGCGCGCCGAGGGTAGCTTGTTGCCACAGTGCGTAGTCGGCGTACTGGACCGGCAGCGGTGTCCACGCCGGGGCGGCCCCATGGATCCGCGCGGCATACGCCCTCGCCACATCACGCGCCAACGGGGTCATGGAGAAACCATCGGCGGCGATGTGGTGCACCACGACAGCAAGGACGTGTTCGGGTTCCTCGCTGCCGACAATGCCGAACAATCGGGCACGTGCCGGTGCCTGGGTGCTCACATCGAAGCCTTCGGTGACGAATTCGGTGACCGCCGTTACCAACTCGCCCGCTGCGACCGGTACCACGACCAGCTCACCGTCCATGCTCTCGACCGGTTGGATCTGCTGGATCAACATGCCGTCGTGGTCGGGGTAGCGCGTTCGCAGCGACTCGTGGCGCCCCAGCACGTCCAGGACCGCCGAGTGCAGGGCCTCGACGTTCAACTCGCCACGCAGCCGAATCGCGATCGGCATGTTGTAGGCGCCCGATGCGGTGTCGTACTGGTTGAAGAACCACATCCGTTGTTGGGCCGGCGCCAACGGCACCAGATCCGGGCGCGGCCCGGCGACCAGCGGTGGGCGACGTCGCCCGGTCCCGGCATGCCGATCGATACGACCGGCCAGTTCCGCGACCGTGGACGCCTCGAACAACAATCGCACGGGAATCTCGGCATCCAACGCGGCCCCCAACCGCGCCGCGACCCGAGTCGCGACCAAACTATCCCCACCCAAAGCGAAGAACGAATCATCCAAACCGATCCGGTCGATACCCAAAACATCGACGAACGCTCGAGCGACCGTGTGTTCAGTCGGTGTATGCGGCGCACGGAACGGCTTGATGTCGGTGAAAACCGGCTTCGGCAACGCCTTTCGGTCCAGTTTGCCCACCGGTGTCAGCGGGATACGGTCCAGCACCATGATCGAGGACGGCACCATGTAGGACGGTAGATGGTCGGTGAGGTATTCGGTCAGTGTCGTGGTGTCGATGGTGTGGTCGGGTGGGGCGACGACGTAGGAGACCAGTGATTGCGTTCCGGTGCCGTTGTGGTGGCCGATGGTGGTGGCGTAGGCGACGGTTTCGTGGGTGGTGAGAGTGGTGTCGACTTCGCCGAGTTCGATGCGGAGGCCGCGGATCTTTACCTGGAAGTCGGAGCGGCCCAGGTGTTGGATGGTTCCGTTGGTGGTCCAGCGGACGACGTCGCCGGTGCGGTACATGCGTTGGCCGGGTAGCCAGGGGCAGGCCACGAATCGTTCGGCTGTCACGTCTGCTCGGTGGTGATATCCACGGGCGAGCAGATCACCCGCGACATACAACTCACCGGCCACCCCAACCGGAACCGGTTGCAGCCGCTGATCCAACACCCATGCCGAGGCACCGGATATCGGCCTACCGATCGTGACCAACTCACCAACTGCCAACGGAGCGCTCAGTGTCGCGGAGATGGTGGTCTCGGTTGGCCCGTATTCGTTGAGCACGATGCGGTCGCCGCCCCAGCGTTCGACCAACTCGCTGCCGTAGTCCTCGCCGCCGACCATCAGATACTTCAGATCCGCTAGCGGCCAACGAGTGTGATCGATGGTGGACAGTACTGAAGGTGTGATGAGGAGGTGGCTGATGTGTTCGCGGTCGAGCAGTGCGGCGAGTTCATCACCGCCGTAGACGTCGTTGGGTGCGATGACCATGGCCGCACCAGCCGCCAACGGGAGCAGCAATTCGAGTACTGATACATCGAAGCTGGGTGATGCCAGATGTAGCGTGCGGGAGCCGGATTCGATGCCCATGGCAAGCCGGTGTTCCGCGGCGCAGTTGCCGAGTCCGCGGTGGGTGACCGCGACACCCTTGGGTCGTCCGGTCGATCCGGAGGTGTAGATGACGTAGGCGATATCGTCGATCCGCAACGGACGAACCCGATCGCTGTCGGTAATCGGACGATCATCGGTGTTGGGCTGGTCGCCGGACGTGTCGAGTTCGTCCGATATCAGCCAGTCCATATTGTCGGGCAATTGTGGGCGTACGGCTGGCATGGTCAGACCGATGGCCGCGTTCGAATCGGTCATCATGTGGGTGATGCGCTCGGCCGGGTAGGTCGGGTCGATCGGCAGGAAGGCGGCCCCCGATTTCGCGACGGCCCAGACCGCGAGCATCGAGTCCGCGGAACGTGGGATGCTGATCGCGACAACGTCTTCCGGTCCGATGCCACGTCGGATGAGCTGCCGTGCCAACCGGTTGGAGCGTTCGTCCAGTTCCCGATAACTCAGCTGTCGTCCATCGCACGCGATCGCGGTGGCGTCGGGATCGAATGCGACTGCTGCCGATAGCAGATCGGGCAGTGTGGTCGGCGGTGCCGCGGGTGCGCCGGAGCGGGCCAGCAGATCGGCTCGTTCGGCAGGGTCGAGCACATCGATCGCCCCGACCGCAACGGTCGGATCGGTGACGATCGACTCCAGGATCCGAATCCACCGATGCGCAAGAGAATCGATGGTCGTGGCGTCGAACAGGTCGGTGGCGTAGGTGACCGCGACGGTCATATCGCCGCCGTCATGATCTTCCGACAGGATGAATTGCAGATCGAATCCAGGAGTTCGGTCGCTCGGGTCGACCACCGGCGGCTCGAAATCGGACAGGGCCGACCCCACCGGTTCCGGATTCCGCACCGCCAACAGCACCTGAACCAGCGGATGCCGGGACTGACGCCGCTGCGGAACGAGATCGTCCACCACCTGCTCGAACGGAACATCGGCATGTTCGAAGGCGTCCACATCGGCTTTTTCGATCCGGCCGAGTAGTTCGGTGAACGATTCAGCGGGATCGATCTCGGTCCGCAGCACCACGGTGTCGGCGAACTCGTCGGCGACACCGTCGAGCGCGGCCGTAGCGTGCCCGTTGGTCGGTGTGCCGATCGGAATGTCGGTGGTGCCGCTCAACCGGGCGAGCAGTACCGCCAACGTGCCATGGATCGCCGTGAACAGCGACGAACCATGCTGCCGCGCACATTGTTCCAATGCCGGAACCAGATCGGCACGCAAGGGGTAGCTTGCGGTGGCGCCTCGATTCGACGGTACCGCTGACCGGGGCCGATCGACCGGCAGGCGAAGCTCCACGGGCAGGTTCGCGAGCGTGGCCCGCCAGAACGCCAGGTTCTCGCGGCGGCGCTTGATCCGGGCGCCGGCACGGGCGCTTTCGGGGTGAACCTGGTCGAGCGCAGTGTCCGGCGCGGCGGCGAACGCGTCGAGGAACTCCATGAACCTCGTGCAATGCGCCGAGAGTTCGGAGTCGGTATAGAGGTTGGGATTGGCCAGCAAGTGCAGAATCGTCCGCGGCGGCTCCCCGGTTTGATACAGGTCGACCAGCAGATCGTCGACCGGCCCCGAACTGAGGATATGGAACTCCCCGGTCACCGAACCCAACCGGATCTCCTGGTGGAAGAACATGACATTCACCACCGGGCCGGCGAAACGCCGCAGTCCGCCGTGGTGTCCGGCGGCGGCGCGAATGTCGGTCAGGCCGCACCGCTGGTGCCGCAACGCCCCCACCAGATCGGACTGCACCCGCCGCGTCAGTGTCGCCACGGTATCGTCCCGATCCAGCATCAGCGGAAGGGGCGCGACATTGACGAAGACCCCGCCGGACCGCCGCAGCACGGCGTTCGTGCGACCCGATACGGGAATATTGACCATGACCTCGTCTCGGCCGGTCATCCGCGCCAGATAGCAGCCGAATGCGGCGATCACCACCGCGGCCGGGCTCGCGTTCCACACTTCTGCGGCATGCTCGATCCGCTGCACCATCAGCGGCGAAAGTTCGGCGGTTGCGACCACACTGTCCGCGCGCGCGGGTGCGTGCCCATCGACCAGACTGGACTCGTCCCCGGCGTCGGCGAGCTTGTTCAGCCAATATTCCTGGTCGTCGGCGAACCGCTTCGACTCCCGGTAGCTGCGGTCGGCCTCGTATAGCGTGCGCACGTCCGCCGCCCGGTTCGGCTCCGCCGTCCGGCCCCGCACCGCCGCCGTGTACAGCGCCCCTATGCGGTTCAGGGTCATCATTCCGGCATAGCCGTCCATCGCGACGTGGTGGATTCGGGTGTACAGCAGGTAATGCCGGTCCCCCACCCACACAACCGCCGATCCGAACAACCGGTCCCGCGTCATGTCGAGCGGCTTGGTGTACTCCCGACGCATCCACTCCAACCCCGCCGCGACGGGATCCGGTTCGCCACGCACGTCTATCACCGGCGCCGCCGACTCGAGCGACGGGTCGAACACCTGGTACGGCTCGCCGTCGACCTCTACCAGCCGCAGATATCCCGACTGGAACTCGCGGCCTGCCCGCATCGAGGCTTCGCGCAGCAGATCGATGTCGAGATCGCCACGCAACTCGATGTACTGTGCCTCTGATATCGGCACATCCGGACTCAATTTCTGCGCCAGCCATAACCCCCGCTGCCCGGCAGACAGCGGCACCTGCCCTATTACTGACGCGTCCGGCTCGGTATCTCCGCTCGATCCCTGGCCGGGACGGAGCTGTGTCGGCGAAACGGTCATTGAACTTTCCTCTATCCCGACCACGGCCAGTCTAAGCCGGATAGTTCGCGGATGTATACCCCCGTTTCAGCGGTCCGCACCGCGAAATTATCGGCGAATTCGGAAGGGGGTGGTCGGTGATCTTGGTTCCCCCTCGAGAGCGTTGCGATGCACCAGCTGGCCGAATGTAAACGCTGTGCCGCGCAGGGACCTTCGACCCTGCATCTCATGACCAAAAGCCCTGACCCCGACGATTTTACATCGCGTATATAAGTCGATGAAATCGCAATGTTGCGAGGTGCAAATCCGCATAAATTCCGCCAAGTTGTTAACAAATAATAGTTGCATTGCGATTATGTCGTTTGTCGCTGAAATTGGTGAATCGGTCCACCGGGTATACCCCGCGCTGATGTGTCACCGGTGCGGCGGCGGTAGGTGAGCTGTCGCTGCCCGGACCCGCCGGATCTTCACGGCGATGTGCGCCATTGGGCCACGACACCTATGGCGCTATGAGCGGCGCGATCGGCGGCGATCGCGTCCAGTAGCTCTTGGCGCGTCGATGAGCACCGGCCTAGCCTGGACTCCCACCGCGCGAAGAGGAGACAGCCGTGCCCGATGTCCGTGAAGTGTGGCAGAGCCGAACATGGGGGAGCCTCGGTGCCCCGGTGTACGACTTCGTCCTGGATCATCCGCAGGTGGCCCGGCCTGCCGGACAGGTGCTCTGGGGCTGCGACACCCGCCGGATGTACGCCGCGATGGACATTGTCAACGAGCTGCCGGCGGGCTCCGCGGTACTGGATCTGCCGGTCGGCGGCGGGGTGACACTGCGCCGTCTGCGACCGGGGCACCAGATCCGCTACGTGGCGGCCGACATTTCCGACGACCAGCTGGCGGCGGCGCGCCGCGCGGCCGACCGTGCCGGGGTGTCCGGTGTCGACTACGTGCGTGCGGATGTGGTCGACCTGCCCTTCCCTACCGGCGAATTCGACCTGGTGGTGACCTTCGCTGGCCTGCACTGTATGCCGGATCCGGCCGGCGCGGTCGCCGCGCTCGCACGGGTGCTCGCGCCGGGCGGACGGCTGGTCGGCAGTTGTGTGGTGCGCGGTGTCCAGCGGCGCTTCGACCTGCATATGCAAGTGATGCGGGCGATCGGGGTATTCGGTCCGTCCGGCACCGCCGCCGATCTGTCGAGCTGGATCGCCGCGGCAGGGCTACGGGAAGTGGAACTGGTGTGCAATGGCGCGCTGGCCCAGTTCACCGCCGTGAAGGACTAGCGCCGCGGCTCGTAGCGGGGGCCGACGAGGGCGATAGCGGTATCGACGGCGACGTCGATGATCTCGCTGATATCCCGGCCCTCCTCCACGGTGGATGCGATTAGTTCGCGGTAGCCGCCGTAGAGGATGGTGGCCATCTGACGGGTCGGCGGGTGCAGTCCAGGGGCCTCGAATCCTGGTGTGGCGGTGAGGCTTTGGATGAGATTGATAAAGGCCTCGCCCGCGTCGTGCTGCACCTGACGGGCGGCCTCGCCGAGGGCGGGGATGTCGCGGATCCAGGCCAGGGTGATCGTCGGATCCTGTTGCGAGGCGCCGATCCAGGCCTCGATGGCCTGCCGGACCTGGATGCGCCATGGCGCGCTGGCGTCGACCGCATCGTAGATCTGCTGGATGGTCTCGCTATTGCGCTCGGCCAGCAGCGCGATGAAACAGTCCTGTTTGCTGTCGAAGTGTTCGTAGAAGGTGCGGCGGGAGGTGCGCGCGTTGCGGACCACATCGGCCACGGTCGTCTCGCGGTAGCCGCGGTCGCGCACGGCGTCGGCCATCGCGTCGAGAAGCCGACGCCGGAAGGCGGATTCCGGCGTGGCCTCGGCGGCGATGCTGGTGGCGGGCTCGGCACGGGTCACGACGATCAGGTTAGTGCGCCCCGCCGCCACGGCGATCATGACCTCACGCGCACCGGAACCGGCTCGCCGAGCGCGGTTCGGTTCGCGAATCGGATGGTGCCGTCCTCGATTCGCCCATGGCGCAGTGCGAGCACATCGTGGGCGTAGTTCATGCCCAACCGCCAGGGGCGCCGCGAACCCGCCCGCGGGAACCGGTCGATGGAGCGCTGGACATATCCGGACTGGAAGTCCAACAGCGGTGCCGTCTCGATATCCGGATCGGGCCATGGCACGCACTGGTCGTAGCCGTTGGCGTCCATATGCCGCAGCAGTCGGCAGACGAATTCGCCGACCAGATCCGCCTTCAACGTCCAGGACGCATTGGTATAGCCGATGGTGAACGCGAAATTGGGGACACCGCTGAGCATCATGCCCTTATAGGCCATGGTCTCGGGTAGTGCGATCGCCCGGCCGTCTACGGTGAACTCGATTCCGCCGAAGGCCAGCAATTGCAGACCGGTTGCCGTCACCACGATATCGGCCGGCAGGTCGGCGCCGGAGCTCAAGCGCAGGCCCTCGGCGGTGAACCGGTCGATGCGGTCGGTCACCACCGCGGCGCGACCGGCCCGGATCGCGCCGAACAGATTCCCATCCGGTACCAGGCACAGCCGTTGATCCCATGGGTTGTAGGTCGGTTTGAAGTGGACGTCCACCTCGTAGCCGGTGGGCAGTTGCGCGGCATTCTGCTTGCGGATGAGATTGCGGATCATCCGGGGACGTCGCTGGCTCAGCTGGTAGATGAGGGTGCTGATGAGCACGTTCTTCCAGCGGGTGATCGTATAGGCCCGGCGTGGTCCGAGCCGTTCGCGCAGCCGGATGGCCACCGCGTCCTCGGTGGGTATGGACATGATGTAGCTGGGCGAGCGTTGCAGCATGGTCACCTGCGCCGCTTTCTCGGCCATGGCGGGCACGAGCGTCACCGCCGTGGCCCCACTGCCTATCACGACGACGCGCTTGCCCTCGTAGTCCAGGTCGGTGGGCCATTGTTGCGGATGCACCAGTTGCCCTCGGAAATCCTCGATTCCGGGGAAGTCGGGGGTGTAGCCCTGGTCGTAGCGGTAGTAGCCGCTGCAGGAGTAGAGGAAGCCGCAGGTGAGCGTCGAGGTGGTGCCGTCGCATTCGACGGTTACCGTCCAGCGCGCCTCGGCCGTCGACCAGGAGGCACCGATGACCTTGTGCCCGAATCGGATTCGCCGATCGATTCCGGCATCGGCCGCGGTATCGCGAATGTAGTCCAGGATCGACTGTCCGTCGGCGATGGCCGCGGCCTGCGTCCACGGGCGGAAACGGTAACCGAGAGTGTGCATATCGGAATCCGATCGCACGCCGGGATAGCGGAACAGATCCCAGGTGCCCCCGATTGTCGTGCGCGCCTCCAGAATTGCGTAGCTGCGCCCCGGAAACGCGGTCTGCAGATGGTGTGCCGCACCGATGCCCGACAGGCCGGCGCCGACGATCAGCACATCGAAATGCTCGGGCTGACCCGCCGCCGGGCCAGGACCCCTCATCGAATCCCTCATACCGTCGCTCCCACCTCGGCCCGGGCGCGCAGCCGCCGCTCCAGCACCGTGAATATGTCGTAGTAGTGGGTCGGTGTCACGCGTGCGAGTGCGTCGAATATGTAGGCGTCCGGTCCGACCAGGATGCGGGATTTCCCGCGTTCCACTCCGCGACAGATGATTTCGGCCGCCTTATCCGGCGACGTCAGGGTGAGCGCCTCGAATTCGGCCGCCATCTGTTCGTGCGAGCGACCGCGGCCCTCGGGATCCTTGCGGACCCTGGCATTGCGCGCGATATTGGTGGTGATTCCGCCCGGATGCACATTCACCGCGGATACCCCGGTGCCCCGAAGCTCTTGGCGCAATGCATCGGTGAAGCCGCGCACCGCGAATTTCGCGGCACAATAGGCACTTTGGTTTGGCATGCCGACCAATCCGAATACGCTCGAGGTATTCACGATGACGCCCTGATCCTGTTCGACCAGAATTGGCAGAAATGCGCGGGTGCCATTGACGACGCCGTCGAAGTTGATCTGCCGCAGCCATTCATCGTCTTCGGGTACCGTGTCGAGCACCGACGACGACACCGCGACACCGGCATTATTGAATACCGCCGCCAGCGGCTCGGTCAGCCATTCGCGCACCTCTGCGGCGAAGGCCAATTGATCGGCGGCATCGCGCACATCGAGGACCCGAGTCAGCACCGGACCACGCAGCGACGAGGCCGTCTGCTTCAATCCGGTCTCATCGATATCGGCGATCGCCACCGGTGACCCACGGCGGGAAAGCAATTGGGCGAGACTGCGGCCGATGCCGGAGGCGGCGCCGGTGATCATGGCGGGACGGCCGGACAGCGGCCTAGCGGTGCGGGGCATCGGTGCTCCTGGCGGTGCGGATATGGGTGTCGATGAGGTCGGTGAGCGTCGGCCGGAGGCCGACGGGCAGATCGTGGCCCATGCCGGGCAGGGTGTGCAGGCGCGCGCCGGTAATGGCGCGCGCGGTGACCGTGCCGCCGGTCGGGTTCACCATCAGGTCGCGGTCACCGTGCAGGATCAGGGTCGGGGCGACGACAGTGCCGAGTTGGGTTGTCCGGTCACCGGATTTGAGGATGCCCGCCAGTTGACGGCCCACCCCTGGCGCCGGATGCGGATCGCGATCCCAGGTCGTCGCCGCGGCGGTGCGCACCGCGGATTCGTCGAACGGAAAGCCGTGCGAGCGGATGTGCCGATACATGCGCACCGAGCGATCGATGTGCTCGGTGCGGTTGCGTGCCGGTCGGCCGAACATCAGCCGCCAAGTCGACAGGGCCGGTCGTCCCACCCTTGCCGCACCCGTGGTCGACATGATCGAGGTCAGCGAGGCGACGCGGTCCGGATAGCGGGCGGCGACGGTCTGCGCGATCATCCCGCCGAGTGACATGCCGACCAGATGGACCGAGCCCAGCTCGAGCGCATCGATCAGACCTACCGTGTCGGCGGCCATATCGTTGAGATCGTATTGCTCTGTGTGCCAGCGCTTTCGCAGGAAATCGAGCGGACCCGGCGGCGAGAAGTCGAAGTGCGTCGACTTGCCGACATCGCGATTGTCGAAGCGGATGACGTCATAGCCGCGTGCGACGAGCAGATCGCACAATCCGTCGGGCCAATCGTGCAGTTGCTGACCGAGCCCCGCGATGAGCAGCAGTGGCGTGCCGCCGCTGCCGAGGCGCTCGTAGGCGAGGGTGACCCCGCGGCCCACATCGGCGAATTGTTCGCTCACGCCGTCACCTGCTCGGTGCGCGCCGCGATAGCGGTCGGCACGGACGCGCGGCGGTACACCACGGCGCGGCCCTTCTTGGCGGGCACCAGCGCGACACCGCGGAAGTGTGTCCGCTCGTCCGGCGCATCGGTCGGTGCGAGCGTGAAATCCCTGAGCAGCGTGCGCAATACGACATTCATCTCCATGGTGGCGAATGCCGCGCCGATGCAACGCCGCGCGCCGCCGCCGAACGGGATCCAACTGAAGGTGCCGGGCCGGACCCCGACGAAGCGGTCCGGGTCGAAGGCGCGGGCGTTGGGGAACAGCTCCTCGTTATCGTGCACGAGTCGGATGGAGACCAGCACATTCTGTCCCTTGGGCAGCGTCCACCGCCCCAGCTGCATGGACTCCGCACGGATCTTGCGGGCCGTCGCATCGATCACCGGCCGGACTCGCTGCACCTCGAGCAGGGTGGCTTCGCGCAGTGCCGAACCACCCTCGTCCACCTCGGCGACCAAGCGGGCCAGCACTTGTGGGTGGCGGCGCAACCGCTCGATGGTCCAGGAGAGTGTGGTCGCAGTGGTCTCGTGCCCCGCGGTGAGCAGGGTCAGCAGTTCGTCGGCGATTTCGCTGTGGGTCATCGCGGTGCCGTCGTCGTAGCGGGCCTGCAGCATCATTGCGAGCACATCGTCGCGGTCGGCGAGGTGTTCGTCGGCGGCGGCGCGGTCGATGAGGCGGCCGACGATTTCGTCGTAGTGGCGGCGGTGCGCGGTGAAGCGGGCCCAAGGTCCGAAGCGCCCCAGGAACTTTCGCGGCACCGGCAGCGCGGCCAGTGCCGAGCCGACCAGCACCAGTTTGGGCAGCAATTCGCGCAACTCGTCGAATTCCCTGCCCTCGGCACCGAATACGGCACGCAGGATCACATTCAGGGTGATCCGCATCATCGAATCCATCGTGGCGAACTCCTGGCCCTGCGGCCAGGTCGCCAGTTCGCGGACCGTCTCCTCCTCGATCAGCGCCTCGTATACGGCGAGACGGCGGCCGTGGAACGGCGGGGTGAGCAGTTTGCGCTGCTTGCGATGTTCGGCGCCCTGCAGTGAGAACAGCGAGCCGGGACCGAGGAACTGGCCGAGATTGACATCGACATTGTCGGCGATATCGGAGCTCGCGGTGAACAGCGCCTTCACCTCGGCCGGATCGGATAGCACCACCATCCGGCCGAACCTGGGTAGGTAGACGGTGAATGCCGAGCCATAGCGGTCGTGCAGCCTGCGCCAGGCACGGGTCCGGCCCGCCATCACCTCCACGGCCTGAAACAGAGCCGGAGTAGTCGGTCCGTCGGGCAATTTCACCGTGGTCATGCGGCACCTCCCAGCGTGGTACATCTGCGTACCATCAGCACGGTACGCCCACGTACCGACTGTGGCAAGGGTCACTTTTGTCCGGGCGGTCGGAAGCCTTGTTTTCGGGGATTACCGCCCGCTCGGATGGTGCGGGTGACTAGCGTTGGCCCGTGCGCAGGCGTCGGTGGGTGACAGCGGACGGGTGGTTCGGTAGGCGTGCCCTGCCCGATCGACCGGTGGCTCGCGGCTGGTTCGCGGCCCTGGCGTCGGTCTTCGTGCTCAGCGGTGTGGCACCGGCTCCGGCCGAGCCGATCGCCGCCGACCTCGTCGCCATCGAAACCGGTCAGCTGCGCGGTGTGCTGGCCACGGATCATCGGTTGTTCGCGGGTATTCCCTATGCGGCCCCGCCGGTCGGGGACCTGCGGTGGCGGGCACCAGCTCCGGCCGCATCGTGGCCGGGTGTGCGCGATGCCGCGGTGGCCGGGCCGAGTTGTCCGCAGGACAACAGCGTCTTCGGTCTGCTGGGGGCGAATCCGACGAAGTCGGAAGACTGCCTGTACCTCAATGTTTCGACACCGCGCAGCCTGCCGACCGGCGGGCGCCCGCTGCCGGTGCTGGTCTGGATCCACGGCGGCAGTTTCACCAGCGGCTCCGGCGATATCTACGGTGCCGCTCCGCTGATCACCCACGGTGACGGTGACGTCATTGTGGTCACGATCAACTACCGCCTCGGCGCGCTCGGCTTCCTCGCCGCCACCGCACTCGACGACGGCTCCGGGGCCGGGAACTACGGCTTTCTGGATCAGCAGGCCGCATTGCAGTGGGTGCGGCGCAATATCGCGGCCTTCGGCGGTGACCCGGATCAGGTGACCCTCGCGGGCGAGTCCGCGGGCGCCGCGTCGGTCTGCGCGCAGTTGGCCGCGCCGAGTTCGCGTGGACTGTTCCGTGCCGCGATCCGGGAGAGCGGCCCGTGCTCGGCCGGCGTGCCGGTCGCGACGGCGGCGGCCGACGGCGACGCCTATGCCGCACGTCTCGGCTGCACCGGACCCGAGACCGCCGCTTGCCTGCGCGCACTGCCGGTCGACACCTTGGCGAGCAATCCCATTGCCGCGACCGTCTACGGTGGATCGTTCCTGCCGACCGGCCCGCAGGCGGCATTGCGCAACGGATCCCTGGCCGCAGTGCCCACCCTCGTCGGTGCGAACAATGACGAGATGGCGCTCTGGGTGTACCTGAAATACGGTGTGCCACTCGGTAAGCCGCTGACGGCAGCCGGATACCGCGACGCACTGGCCGCCGCCATGCCCGACCTGACGCCGGAGCAACTCGACCGCGTCGAGCAGCTCTACCCGGCAGCCGCCTACCCCCAGCCCGCGCTCGCACTCTCGCGCGCCTGGACCGACCGCACCCTGACCGCGCTGATCGTCGAGTACGCCGCGCTGAGCACCCACAACGCCACCTACGTCTACTCTTTCGATGATCCGGCGCCGCTCGCCCCGCCGAATATCTTCCCGCTCGGCGCCTTCCATGCCAGCGAACTGATATCGCTGTGGAGCCTGCGCGATCTCAGCTGGGTCTACGGTGCCGTGCTCACCCCCGACCAACAGCGCCTCGCCAGTGAAATGCGCAGGTACTGGACTCGATTCGCCATCGACACCAGTCCGAATCCGGCTGGCCTCGAACCGATTCCGGCCTACGACCCGGCCGCACCGCTCGTCATGTCCTTCCGTCCCAGTGGAAACCGCGTCATCGACACCTATGCCGCCGACCATCGAGCCGACTTCTGGATGACGCTGCTGCCGCGCTGATCGCCGGTCGGAGGGCCTTCGTGTCCGAGCCGTCTCCGGACTGAATGTCATTGGCGCGCTGGCGTTCTGTTTCGCTGCCGCGAACGTGAGCTTCGAAATGTTCGTATCCCGTTGGCCTCAGCGGATATACGAGGTCATGGGATGCAGTTCGCCGCTGCCATCGTGATACAACACTGTAAACTTCGAATCTTCGATGCAGAGTGGGGTATGGCGTGCAGTCGTGGTCGTCGATTGTGGCGGATGTGCGGCAGTGGTGGTGGATCTATCTGTCGATGCCGTTGATCGCCGGTGGGATCGGGTGGTTCACCAAGCTGATCGCCATCGAGATGATGTTTCGTCCGCTGGAATTCGTCGGGGTGCGGCTGGGCCGAATTCCCTTGGGCTGGCAGGGGATGCTGCCGCGCCAGGCCGAGAAGATGGCGGGCATCGCCTACGACATGATCAGCACGAATCTGCTGCAGCCGCAGGAACTCTTCGACCGACTCGACGCGGATCGGCTGATCAAAGAGGTCGAGGCGCCGATGCGCCGGGCCGTCGACGATGTCGTGCGCTCCATGGCGATCGACTACTACCCGGGACTGTGGGAGGCGATGCCGGAGCTGACCCGGCACGCGGTGATCGGGCTGATCCAGTCCGAGACGCCGAAATACGCGGTTGCGGCCATCGAGGATGCCAAGCGCGATATCGTGCGGCTGTTCGATCTGCGCGCCATGGTCATATCGAATCTGACCGCGGATAAAGCGCTGCTGAATCGGATGATGCGCGATATCGCCGGGGCGCAGATGACCATGATTCCGAAGATCGGCTTCTGGTTCGGGCTGCTCATCGGCGTCGGACAGGCGATCATGTGGGCGCTGTTCCGCGAGCCGTGGCTGATGCCGGTATTCGGGTTCGTGAACGGGTGGATCACCGACTACATCGGGCTGCAGATGCTGTTCCGCCCGCACGAGCCCAAGCGGTACTTCGGAATCTTCACCTGGCACGGACTCTTCGCGAAGAACCGGCACGAACTGATTCCGCAGTACGCGCATCTGATCGCGGCCGAACTGCTCACGCCGGACAAGATCGTCGACGCCATCCTGAAGGGGCCCGCGGCCGACCGGGTCTTCGAACTGGCCGCCAAATATGTCGACCGGGCCGCGGACGCCGCGCCGAGCCTGGCTAAACCGCTGGTCACCCTGACCGTCGGCACCGACCGGTGGCGGGAGCTGAAAGCGACGGCGGCCGAACGGGTTTTCGCCTACGCTGAGGCCACCACCCAGCAGGCGCACGCCTACACGATGCAGGCCATGGATATCGAGAACACCGTCATCGAACGGATGGGCGAGCTCTCACCCGCCCAGTTCGAGAATCTGCTGCGCCCCGCAGTGAAGGAGGATGAGCCGACGGCGATCGCGGTCGGCGCGGTACTCGGCGGGGTCGTCGGCGAGTTGCAGATTCTGCTCATCGAGCGAATCACACTCGATCACTGGGCGTGGCCGCTGGGGCTGTTCCTGCACTGACGCCGAACGCCGGTTGCGCGGACCGATGGCCCGCGCAACCCAACGATTTTCAGATCTTGCGGATGACCGTGACGACCTTGCCGAGGATCTGCGCGTCATTACCCGGGATCGGCTCGAAGAGCGGATTGTGCGGCATCAGCCAGACATCCTTGCCGGTGCGCTTGAACGTCTTCACGGTCGCCTCACCCTCGATCATCGCGGCCACGATATCGCCGTTGTCGGCGACATTCTGCTGGCGCACGACCACCCAGTCGCCATCGCAGATCGCGGCGTCCACCATCGATTCACCGACGACCTTGAGCAGGAACAGCGATCCGTCGCCGACCAGTTCGCGCGGCAGCGGAAAGACATCCTCCACCGCCTGCTCGGCCAGGATCGGGCCACCGGCGGCGATCCGGCCCAGGACGGGCACGAAGGTCGGGACGGGCCGACCGGTTTCGACGTCCTCGGCGGTCGGCAGGCTGGTCACCGCGCGGACCGCCTCGTCGAGGCCGCGAACATCCACGGCCCGTGGCCGATTCGGATCGCGGCGTAAATAGCCCTTGCGCTCGAGGGAGCGCAACTGATGGGCGACCGAGGAGGTGGAGGTGAGTCCGACCGCGTCGCCGATCTCGCGGATACTCGGCGGATAGCCGCGCTCGCTCACCGAGGTGCGGATGACCTCGAGGACCTTGCGCTGACGCACGGTGAGATCCGCCCCGGTACCGGACGGGTCGGTGCCAACTCCGCTCTCGTCGCCCGTGTCGTCTGTGTGGCTCACCGCAACCGCCCTTTCGTGTGATGGATTTCGTCTACCGAATCTAGTCCGGTCACGCCGATGTATCAAACATCTGTTCGAGGCATGTCGGCGTTTTCTGCTGACTTTGTCGGTGGAGCGTGGTAGAAATCGAACACGAGTTCTTCGAACACTTGATCGAATGGCTACTCCCATCGTCTCGCGACATACCTGAGCACCCACCAACACCCCGTCACGGAGGTTTGTCCGATGAGCACTGCGATCAGCGCCCCGAGCACCGACCTGGAAACCGAGTCCGGCATCGACCTCGGTGTCGATTCCGTTCCGCGTGTCCGGCGCCCGCATCGTGGCGGCGTACGCGCCCTCGATGCCACACGGGCCGGGGTGGGCCGGCGGCCGCGCGGCAGCAGGCCCGGCGGTGTGGTGGCGCTCTACGATCGCGGTCCGGTTCGAACGCCCGCGCTGCGACAGGCGCGGGTGCCGCATCCGATGGAACGGGTGGAACAGGCGCAGGTCGGCTTCGCGGTGCTCGCGGTGGCCTCGCTATTGAGCGCGCTGGTGGTGACGGCGCTGATCGGGCTGGCGCATTGGCGTGCCGGGACTTTCGGTGGTGAGACCCCGGCGCCGGTGCCCGCCGTGGTCGAACAGCAATCGGTTCCGGACGGTGCCGGAATCGGTCTGCCGCGATAGCGCTCGTTGAAAGTCGGTGTGGCGGACGATGACCGGCCGGTCCGCCACGAAGGGTGGCCGAATTTGTCGATTGCAAACTAGAACATGTTGTTACTGTGCCTGAAAACGTGATCTCGGCAACTATGCCGACGAACGATTTCGGGACACCACGCAATGACGCATCGCCGCACCGCCGAACACGCTGTCCATATTCTCGCCCGAATCGCCGGGCTGCTCAGCTGTCTTGTCTTCGGCCTCACCATGATTCCGGCCGCGCACGCGGCGCCCGCCTACCAGGCATATCTGGATCTACCCGCGGTCAATGGCGACGGCGCGGGCGGTGGTGGCCTGAATCCGGCACTGCCACTGGATGAGTCGACACTGCGCGCCGCGCTCGACCAGGCCAGGGCTGACGGGGTGCCGCCGAGCCGCTACGGCACACTGCTGCACCAGTATTGGCTGGTGGTCTCGACCCGCAATGCCGATATCGACCTCGCGGCCTGGGATCCGGCGCTCGGCGTGCGCGCCAACCAGCGCACCTTCAGCCAGGTCTACGTCAACTACTTCCGGCTGGCGAATCAGCATCAGGATTATTGGTGGGCGGGGCTGGCCGGGATCGCGGGCGGCTCCTTCGCCTCGGGCTTCTTCGACCTCCGCGATATCGGCGTGGTGCTCGATGTGCCTGGCATCCACCAGCTCGGCGATGTGGTCGCCGACCTGTTGCGCGGCACCCCACCGGAATTGGTGGCCGAGGTGCCCGCCGATATCCGGCTGCTGGCCACCGAGGGGTCACGGCTGGGCGCTGACGACGTCACCTGGTACCAGACCCGGCTGATGATCATGCAGAAGCACATCTTTACCGACCTGGTCCCGATGCACGAGGCCTACGCGGCGCTGGGAATGGCCGGAATCGACGAAATGTATGCCGCAGGGGTGATCGATGCCGATATTCGCACGGCATGGCGGTCGATCGATTCCCACACGCAGAGCGGCAATATCGATGCGCTGATCCGCATGACCGACCGCGAGCAGAACCGCGTCATCGTCGACCAGTGGGACGTGACCTCGACGGGCCGCGGCACGATGGGTCGGGTGCTGACCTATGTGAGCACCGTGGCAGGTAAGCCCGCCGTTCCCGGTGTCCGCGCCCCCGGCGTCTTCGCGCCCGCGACCGTCGGCGGCGATATCGCCGGTCGCACGGTATCGCTGCGCACCCCGCTGCCGGACTTCAACTGGGCCGACCGCGATACCCGCTGGACCTACATCATGGGCGACCTGGCGCCGCGCCATATCGATATGGAGAGCAACCGGCCCTTCGCCGAGGTCGTGCTCGGTGAATCCTTCTGGAACAAGCTCGCGCACGGCCGGATGATCGCGCGCATCCCGGAACTGATCGCCGATCTCACCACCCAGTGGCAGCTCGGATAACCGCCCGCGCGCGGGATAGGTGGGACGGGTGAGACGCCTGGTGACCCGTCCCGGGTATCCTGGAACCGATATGGACGTATAGGTCTAGACCCCTGTACACGTGCTCGCCGGATCGGAACGCCGAACCGGAGCCGATTCGGACGCGGGCGCGCGCATCGACGAAGGATCTCTCGGATGCATTGCCCCTACTGCCGACACCCCGACTCGCGGGTCGTCGACTCGCGTGAGGCCGAGGAAGGCGCGGCCATCCGCCGTCGGCGCTCCTGCCCGCAGTGTGGGAGACGATTCACCACGGTCGAGACCGCGATCCTATCGGTGGTCAAGCGCAGCGGTGTCACCGAGCCGTTCAGCCGGGAAAAGGTCATCCGCGGTGTGCGCCGCGCCTGCCAGGGCCGCGAGGTCGCCGAGGACGCCCTGAACCTGCTGGCCCAGCAGGTGGAGGACGCGGTGCGTGCCAAGGGTTCCCCCGAGGTCCCCAGCCACGAGGTCGGCCTGGCCATCCTCGGCCCGCTGCGCGATCTGGACGAGGTGGCCTACCTGCGCTTCGCCTCGGTCTACCGCTCCTTCACCTCGGCCGACGACTTCGAACGCGAAATCGCCGACCTGCGCAAACATCGCGAGGAAGCGACCGTCGCGGCCAGCGCGGACTGACCACCCCGCTTATAGGCAGATGCCCGGCGGGCAGGAGCAGCCGAAGCTGCCCATCGCCTGCCCGGGGCAGATGGTGACCGATCCGGTGTCGAGCAGACGGACCAGCTGTCGCAGCAGGTCGCTGTCGGCGCGGACCGGCGCTGGCTGCGATGTCGCCGGCTCCGCGGAAGCGGCCGCCACCGGGGCGAGCGTGACGGCACATACGGCGAGGATCGCTGCGAGGGATTTCCGCATAGCGAACTCTTCTTTCGAGAATTCGCGCCGGACTGCCGAGGCGGCTTCCGGCGCGCGGCGGATGTGGTCAGCGGCCGCAATGCTCATGCGCGCCACCATGTCCGGCGACAGTAGCCGCGTATCGGCACCTCGTCGCGCCCCCAGAACTACCGGTACCGGGAGTTTCGCCGGGCGTCAGCGGCGGATGGCGGCGATCGCCCTTTCGATGCGCTTGGTGGAGACCGGGTAGGGTGTGCCCAATTTCTGGGCGAACAGGCTCACCCGGAATTCCTCTATCATCCACCAGATCTCGGTGACGTCGGGGGCGTCTTTGCGAGTGTCGGGCAGGGCGTTGACGAGGCGGTCGTAGGCGGTGAGGGCGCGGTCGATCTCGACCGTGCCCTGGCGGTCGCGGACGGCGGATCCGGGCAGTGATTCGAGGCGGATGCGCGCGGCCTGGAGGTAGCGGGGGAGTTCGCGCAGACGCGTGCCGCCCCATTCCGAAATGAATCCGGGGAAGACGAGGTCGTCGAGTTGGTGGCGGACATCGTCGGCGATATCGCGTTCGGAAGTCTCCGCGAGGATGGACGAAACCTGGTGTGCCCCGGCCAGAATCGGCACTGCGAGGCGCACGATGCGGGCAACGGCGGAGACGAATTCGGGGCGGACCCGCGCGACCAGGGCATCGAATTGGTCCGGACTGCGCACCGGGCCACCGGCGGCGGCGATCAGTTCGTCAGCGGCGGCGGCGCGGCAGTCCTCGATGAGTAGGTCGAGCGAACCGTACGGATTCTGGCTCAGCGCCAGCCGATCCTGCGGCCGCAGACTCGCGGTGACGGTACGGACCGAGGTCGGCATGGCGGCCAGCACCAGGGTGCGCGTGCCGGCTCGCATGGCGGCGGCCTGTTCGGCGGGCGAGCTGAGCACCCGGACCGCGACACCCTCACCCTCGGGCACCAGTGCCGGATAACCGGTGACCGTCTGTCCGGCGACCTCGCTGCGCACCGTCGGTGCGACCGTCCCGAGCGATTCCGAGGTCCACACCGTGGCGGGGGCGCGCTCGGCGCCCGCGGTCGCACGGGCGACCGAGGCGGAAACCTGTTCGGACAGTTTGGTTTTCAGCTGAGCAAGATTCTTGCCTCGGGCCATTGTCGTGCCGGAGGCATCGATCGCGGCGAAGGTCATGCGCAGATGGTCGGGGAGCGCGGCGGGGTCGAGATCGCTCGCCGCGATGGTGACCGAACCGAGGCGCGACAGTTCTCGCGCCAGGCCGGTGCGCAGGGGTTCGGCGCGCGGGGTGAGTGCGGCGAGTGCGGCCGCGGCGAAGTCCGGTGCGGGAACGACGGTGCGGCGCAATGCCTTCGGCAGTGTCTTGATCAGTGCGGTGGCCAGCTCTTCGCGCATGCCCGGGACCAGCCAGTCGAAGCCGACGGCGCGCACATGCGCCAGTTGTTCGACCGGTATCCGCACCGTGACGCCGTCATCGTCATTGCCGGGCTCGAATTGGTAGGTGAGCGGGAAGCTCAGCTCGCCCTGGCGCCAGGCATCCGGGAAGTCGGTCGGATCCAGGACCGCGGCCGCCTCATTGACCACGGTCTCGGTCGAGAAGTCCAGCAGCGCGGGATCTTTGCGCTTGGCGTTGCGCCACCAGCTGTCGAAATGGCGCACCGAGACGATATCGGCGGGCAGGCGCTTGTCGTAGAACTCGAAGAGCACCTCGTCATCGACGAGGATGTCGCGGCGGCGGGCGCGGTGCTCCAGATCGGCGACGTCGTCGAGGAGTTCGCGATTGCGGTGGAAGAACTCGTGCCTGGTCTGCCATTCACCCTGTACCAGCGCATGCCGGATGAACAGTTCGCGCGACAGCTCCGGATCGATACGGCCGTAATCGACGGCGCGGCTGACGACCAGCGGAACGCCGTACAGCGTGACCCGCTCATAGGCTCGCGCCGCACCGCGCTTGGACGACCAATGCGGTTCGGAGTAGGTGCGTTTCACCAGATCACCGGCGAGGCGCTCGGCCCATTCGGGTTCCACCCGCGCCGCCATCCGGCCCCAGAGCCGCGAGGTTTCGACGAGTTCGGCGGCCATCACCCAGCGGGGCGGCTTCTTCGCCAGGGAGGAGCCCGGGAAGATCATGAACTTGGCATTGCGCGCGCCGAGGAATTCGCGCGATTCGGCCTCTCGGACGCCGATATGGGAGAGCATGCCTGCCAGCAGTGCCTGGTGGATCGCGGTCGAATCCCATGGGGTGCCATCGTTTTCGAGCGACGCTGCCTGCGGTGCGGGCTCGGCGACACGTCCGCCTCGGGTCGCCTGCGCTGCCGACGCCGCGCCAGCGCGTGCGCGACCGCGACGACGGCTCGCGCCAGTGCCGGATGGGTTCGCAGCAGACGAGTCGGTCCCGCGCCGTCCGCCGCTGGAGTCTCCGCCGCTGGCCCGAGCCGGGGCGGAACTGTCCGACCCGCCGAATCGTCCACGGCGCAAACCGGTTTCGTCGCCATTCGAGCCATCGCCATGCGTCGACCACCCGAGCCCCCGCGTGATGGTCCGCAACTGTCCGTGTAGATCCTGCCACTCCCGGATCCGCAGGTAGTGCAGGAACTCCTCGCGGCACATGCGCCGGAACTGATTGGACGACAGCGACTTACGTTGCTCGTTCAGGTACTCCCACAACCGTAGGTAGGCCAGGAAATCCGAGCCCTCGACCACGAACCTCGCATGTTTGGTATCGGCGGCCTGCTGCTGGTCCGCGGGCCGCTCGCGCACATCCTGAATGGACAGCGCGGCCACAATAATCAGCACATCGGCCAGACAGCCATTGCGCTGCGCCTCGACGAGCATCCGTGCCATGCGGGGATCGACCGGCAGTTGCGCCATCTCGCGACCGGTCGGAGTGAGTGTCAGCGTCGCATCGGACCGTGTGTCGGTGGATTCGTCAGCTCGGATCTGTTTGCCCGCAACGCTATCGGCGCCGCGCTGTCCCGGAGTCGTGCTGGTGTTGGTCTTCTCGACAACGTCCGGTTCGGCGGCGCGCCGCGCGGGTGTCGCGGTGGCGCGTGGCGCGAGTGCGCCCAACTCCTCCAGCAGCGCGATACCGTCTCGGATCGCCCTGCGGTCCGGCGCCTCCACGAACGGGAACTTCTCGATATCGCCGAGGCCGAGTGCGGTCATCTGCAGGATGACGGCGGCCAGATTGGTCCGCAGGATCTCCGGTTCGGTAAAGGCGGGCCGGGATTCGAAATCGTCCTCGGAGTACAGCCGGATGCAGATGCCGTCGGCGACCCGGCCGCAGCGTCCGGCGCGCTGTCGGGCCGAGGCCTGGGAAACCTCTTCGATGGGTAGGCGCTGCACCTTGGTGCGCATCGAGTAGCGGGAGATGCGCGCGGTACCCGGGTCGACGACGTACCGGATACCGGGGACGGTCAGCGAGGTCTCGGCGACATTGGTGGCCAAGACGACTCGTCGACCGTTATGCGGGGCGAATACCCGATGCTGCTCGGCGGTCGACAGGCGCGCGTATAGCGGCAGGATCTCGGTGCGCGGAATCTTCAAGTCGCGCAACGCATCCGCGGCATCGCGGATCTCCCGTTCGCCGGATAGGAACACCAGCACATCGCCGTCGCCCTCGGCGAACAGTTCGCGCACCGCGTCGCCGATGGCATCGACCGGGTCGCGATCCACGATCCGGGTGTCCTCGTCGTCTTCATCGGCGCTGCCGGGTAGTTCCAGCGCTAGCGGCCGGTAGCGGATCTGTACCGGATACGATCGGCCGGAAACCTCGACAATCGGTGCGGGAGTGCCCGATTCGTCCGCGCTCGGGTTGTCTGTTTGCTTCGCGCTCGAGTCGTCTGTTTGCTTCGCAAAGTGCCGCGCGAACAACTCCGGATCGATGGTCGCCGAGGTGATGATCACCTTGAGATCCGGTCGGCGCGGCAGCAATTGCTTCAGATAGCCGAGCAGGAAGTCGATATTGAGGCTGCGCTCGTGCGCCTCATCGATAATGATCGTGTCGTAGCGGCGCAGCAGCCGGTCGCGCTGGACTTCGGCGAGCAGGATGCCGTCGGTCATCAGCTTGATGAGCGTGCGATCGGAGGCTTGATCGGTGAAGCGCACCGTATAGCCGACGACGTCGCCGAGTTCGGTGTCCAACTCTTCGGCGATGCGCTCGGCGACGGTGCGCGCGGCCAGCCGACGCGGCTGGGTATGTCCGATGGTGCCGCGAATGCCCCGGCCGAGTTCCAGGCAGATCTTCGGAATCTGGGTGGTCTTACCCGATCCGGTCTCGCCCGCCACGATCACGACCTGGTTCTCCATGATCGCCTTGGCGATATCTTCGCGGCGCGCGGAGACGGGTAGCTGCTCGGGATAGCGGATTTCGGGTACCGCGGCGCGGCGAGCCTCGACGCGCTGCTCGGCCGCCGCGATCTCGGCCGCGATACCGGTGAGATCGCCGCCGCGGGCCCGGTCCAGGCTTCGGCGCAACCGGTGTTCATCGCGGAGCGTTACGGCGGCCAGGCGGGTCCGGAGCTCGCGGAGATTCGCGTCGGTTGTCCTGGTCATTGCGTTCACCAGGGTAGCGAAACCGGCGCGTCGAATCCGAGGCGGGCGTGAGCATCCGGTGCGCACACCCGCGACCGGGGTGGTGACGACGTTTGTCGACCGGCTCGGCGCACCGATCGCAGCGGTTCTGATCTGGGAAGATCCGCCCGTTCAACGATCCTCGTCAGCAGGGCTGGCTCTCCCTCGTCATCGGCCTGGTCCTCCGCACCGGCGTCTTCGCGCCGTCGCCGCGCTCGGTGCAGGTCGACCGCCGATGCGACCGTGATCAGCCGGGCAGGTCCGCTCCCGATCGGGCATGACGGAATTCCGATCCGGTGAATGCGATCGCCGAGATCAGCAGCCCGATCACCGCGATCCACAGGGTCCACCGAATGCCGAGCCACGCGGCCAGCACGCCTCCTGTCGGTGCGCCGATCACGATCGCGGCCCGGTTCAATGAGCGCATGGTCGCATTCATCCGGCCGAGCAGACGGTCGGGAGTGACGGCTTGTCGGTAGCCCATTTCGAGCGGACTGCTGACGCCGATGGAGAGACCGAAGAGGAACTGGGCGGAGCACAGCAGTATCAGACCTGCAGCTCCGTTGTGCGCCAACGGGATCAGCGCATATCCCATGGGCGTCAGCCATCGGCAGCCGATGATCACCGGCCCCATACCGAATCGGCGACCGGCGCGGTCGGCGACCGATGACCCGGCCACAGCACCGACGCCGCCGAATGCAAAACTCAGTCCGAGGGCGGAAGCGTCGAAGCCGAGTTCGTCGATTACGAAGAGCACGTACACCGTTGACACCACCGCGCTGAAAAAGAACCAGCCGTGTGAAGCGATGGCGAGCGGGGCGAGCATCCGATGCCCGTACACCCACCTCAGCCCCTCGCGCAGTTCCTTGCGCAGATTCCGGTCCTGCGGCGTATCGGATTGCTCGGCCACGCGCAGCCGCGCCACGATCAGCCCGGAGAGCAGATACGACACCGCGTCCACCAGGATCGCCAGCGGTGCGCCGACGATCCGGACCAGCCAACCGCCGATGACCGGCCCGCAGGTCTGCGCCACCGCCGAGGACTGTTCCAGCCGGGCATTGGCGGGGGTGAGCAGTTCCGGTGGCACCAGAGTCGGCAGAAACGACTGATGTGCGGCGTCGTAGGCCAGGGACACCGTGCCGAACACCAGTACGACCGCGATCAAGACCGGCATGCTCAGCACGCCTGTCGCCGCCGACAGCGGGATGAGCGCGAGCAAACCCGCCCGCACCAGATCGGCGGCCACCAGCACCGGCCGCCGCCGATACCGATCGACGAGCACTCCGGCGATCAAACCGAAGAGCAGATACGGCAGCCAGCGCGCGGCCCCCAGCACGCCGAGCTCGATGGGCGATGCCCGCAGCGTTTCGACCGCGAGCACCTGTAGCGCCAGCGCCGTGATGTAGGTACCGACCATCGACACGCTGTCGGCGGACCAGAACCACAGGAAGCCGGAGGATGAAAGGAGCGGATACCGGGCTCGAACGGGTTCGCTGATCGTCATATTCCTCCCGGCGGTCGGGCCTCGGGCCCGAGTCGACCGGCCTTCGACCACGAGCAAATCCCCAAGGAGATGCTCCCGGTCGGCGAGAAGCCGGTCATCGAGCACACCGTCCGCGAGCTTTCCTCAGGCTACCGCGCGGTCGGCCAGATCCCTTGGAGGCGTGTGGCTTCCGCATCCGCTTGGGCGAATCCGGCTCGGAAGGACGGTATCCAGTGTGCACGGTCGTGCAGGTCGCCGCCGAAGGCATCGATCGATCGTTGGTCCGGGGTGATTACCGATGACTCTCCGGGCCGCGCGGATTGCAGTTCTGCGTCGAGGGCGGTGGTCGAAAACAGGTGTGCCAGTGGATGAAGGGTGACGAGAAGTTCGGCCCCGGCGGCCAGATCCGCATTTGTGGCGGAGTACATGCCACCGTCCATGAAGCGACGGTTGCCGATGGTCATGGGCGGGTAGACGCCGGGCATCGCGCGACTGGCGACCACAGCGTCCGGCAGTGCGGCGGCATCGCGTTGGTCGAAGACTCGGCGCTGGCCCGAACTGGCCTCGACGGCGACGACCAGCAATCGGTCCGGCCACTGTGCCGAGCCGATCAGGGTTCGCATGCGCTCGACATGGACGGCATCGTGTTCGGCGCTCATCTCGAGCGCAATCTCGCCGACCCGTCGCCGCCTGAGCTCCGGTGCCGTTTCGCTATCGCCGAGGACCGCGAACACGCGGCCAAGCGCGCGCGGGTCGGGCGCAGGTAGTTGCGGGTCGGACGGCGCAGATTGCCGGGGTTCGGCGAGTTCGCCCGGATCTCGGCCGGAAGCGAGGACCGCGCCGACGATCGCGCCCGCGGAGGTGCCGACGATCAGGTCGGCGGCGGCGAGATCGATGCCGTGCTGACGCAATCCGGCGGCCAGACCGGCCATCCAGGCGGTTCCGGCGACACCACCGGCGCCCAATACCAGCGCCCGACTCGGAAACTGTTCCACCGCACCGACATTACGGTCCGATCGAGTGATGGCTGACATTGCGGCGGCTGCGCTTCGCGTTCGCGGGTGCTGCTCGCCCATATCGCCCGCTGGGACGAACAGAGGTGGGTGGATGAGGTGGCGCACCGGTTCATGCCTATCGTGATGGTCGTGGATCGGGTGCTGGCGCCGGTCGTGCTGGGCGTTTCCGGGCGGCTGATCGCTTGCTGGCCGGTCCACCCGCCCGGCTGCGGTGCGTACACCCTGATCCGTGGGCCGATCGTCGACTGGTATAGGTACCCGTTCACGATCCGTGCCAACGGGGACAGGTGTCGACGGCGATCGGCCCGGTGGTCCCGGTCATCGGGTTCGCGCTGTTCGCACTCGCGGTGGTCGCGTTCGGCGCATCGGGCAGCGACCGGTGCAGTGCGGACGAAGTGATGTGGTCGTCGAGGTAGAGGTGGTTGATATGGGTGCGTTATGGCACGGGTTCGCCGATATGGGCGCCGTCGAACGCGACGGTGCGTTCGTCGTCGCGCGCGGTGCGGGTGCCTACGTCTACGACCAGGCGGGTACCAGGTATCTGGACGCGACGGCCGGGCTGTGGTTCACCAATGTCGGGCACGGTCGCACGGAGATCGCCGACGCGGTGGCCGAGCAACTGCGCACGGTCGCGCACTACTCGAACTTCGGTGATATCACCGAACCCGCCACCCAGGAATTGGCGGAGAAGCTGGCGAGCATCGCACCGGTGCCCGGCAGCAAGATCTTCTTCACCTCCGGTGGTTCGGATTCGGTGGACACCGCCGCGAAACTCGCCCGCCGCTACTGGCACGAGCTCGGTCGCCCGGATAAGACGATTGTGGTCGGACGTCAGCGCGCCTATCACGGAATGCATGTCGCGGGAACGGCTTTGGCGGGTATCCCGGTCAACCGGGAGGGTTATGGCGAGTTGATGCCCGATGCCCGCACCGTCGCATGGGACGATGCGAAGGCGCTGCTCGCGCTCATCGAAGAGATCGGCGCAGAGCGCATCGCCGCCTTCTTCTGTGAACCCATTATCGGCGCGGGTGGGGTGTATCTGCCGCCGGAGGGCTACCTCGCCGAGGTCCGCCGCATCTGCCGCGACCACGACATCCTCTTCGTGATCGACGAGGTCGTCACCGGCTTCGGCCGCATCGGCGGATCCTGGTTCGCTGCATCCCGTTTCGATCTCGAACCCGACCTGATGACCACCGCAAAGGGCCTGACCTCCGGCTATGTCCCGATGGGCGCGGTCTTCATCGCCCCCCATATCGCCGCTCCCTTCTTCAGCGGCGGCGTCTGGTGGCGGCACGGCTACACCTACGGCGGCCACGCCGGAGCCGCCGCCGCGGCCCTGGCCAATCTGGCCATCGTCGAACGCGAGGGGTTGCTGGACGAGGCGAAGCGCCTGGAATCCACTCTGCACGAAAAGCTCGCCCCGCTCGCGGATCACCCGCGCGTCGCCGAGGTACGCAGCGGTCTCGGCGCGGTCGCCGCGATCCAGCTCGCCGATCCCTCCGAGGGGCTGCCGCTGGTGAAAACCCTCCGGGAACACGGCATCTCGGGACGTGCGGCCGGCCAGGGCGCCATGCAGATCTCGCCGTCGTTCGTGATGACCGACGACCAGGTCGACGAACTCGCCGAGGGATTCACCCGCGCTCTGGGCTAGCTGGCCGGGGTTCAGCCGCGGGCGAGGGCGCGGTCGGCCAGCGCGGCAGCGATCGGCGCGAGCGACTTGGCGTAGGCGACCGTCAGGTGATTGTCGTCCCGGTAGATCAGGTTGTTGCGGGTGATGAGCGGGCAGCGGTCGGTGGTGCAGAACAGCGCGGTGAGGTCGGCGTACTGCCCGTCGCCCGCCGTCGTCGCGGCCCGTTCGGCTGCGATGCCCGCGTCGTTCACGGCGACCGGCCGTGGCGGGGAGCAGGCCAGCGCGTCGTCCAGATGGTCGGACAGGCAGGTCGGCACGGTGCTGTGCGGATCCGGAATCGGCCCGAGGACAAGGACATTCGCGCCGGTCGCGCGCAGCTGTGTGGTCAGGCCGGATAGGCTATCGATCCAGGCTTGGTCGTAGGTGGTGAATCCGAAGTCGCCGCCGTATCGCCGGGACATGCTCAGCACGATCAGCCGCGGATGCTCGGCCTGCAGCCGGGCCATGATCTGGTGGCGCCACTGCACACATTCGGTGTATTCCCGGCCCAGGTAGGGGCTGGTGATGGGCAGTTCCATCAGCGGGCAGGTGACCTTGCTCATCGTCTCCAGGCGCCAATGCCGCTGCTCGGCGATCTGCTCGAATGCCGGGCTCCACATCGCGGCGTGCGAATCGCCCACCAGTGCCACCGTGCTCGCCGATCCGAGATCGCCCGAAGCGCACTCGGGCTGTCCGACATCGAGCCAGGAACGCACACAACCATTTCCGAACACCGCCGCCTTGTCGGCAGCGGCGTCGGCGAGCGCAGGGGAGAGATTCGACGGAATCGAATGCGATTCGGCCGATGCCGCAACGGCGGCCTGCACCTGCGCGGTCAGCTGCTGAACCGCCGCGTCCTGCGGATCGACGGCTTCCGACGGCGGCGCGCCCGGCGCTGCCACAGTAAGGGCCTCGGCCGCCGCGCCACGGCCCACCGGTACGGGCACGAGCGCGAGCAGCACCACCCCAACGATGACGGCGACCGCGGTGACGACACCGCCGCCCGCGAGGCTGAGCGTGGCCGAATGCCGCAGCGGCGCCGCGAAACGGGCGGGATCCTCGACGAGCCACAGCGTGAGCATGGCGAGGCCACCGGCCGTGACGACCGCGCCCACCGAGCCGACCGCATCGAGTTGGTGACCGACCAGCCGTGGCGCAAGCAGCAGCACCGGCCAGTGCCAGAGATACCAGGAGTAGGAAAGACGACCGAGCGCCCGCAGCGGAGCCACCGACAGTGCGCGACCGACTCCGAGCCGGGGTGCGGCACAGCCCGCAGCGACGATCAGCGCGGCGCCCAGCACGGGCAGCAGCGCCGCGGTACCGGGATACGGTGTCCGCCCGTCCAAGTGCGTGCAACTCAGGACGATCAATGCCAGCCCGAGCCACCCGGCGACGGTGGCCAGCGGTGCCGGAAATCGGCGCCATACGGGGACCGAGAGCGCCACGATGCCGCCGAGAGCCAGCTCCCACCCCCGTGCGGGTAGCGCGAAGAACGCCCACGACGGCAGCGTGCTGGTCCAGGCCAGCGAAACCGCGAACGACACCGCGGCAACCACCGCGAGGACAAGCAGATACGGAACCGGCGAGGCGTGCGCCCCTGGCCTGCGGCGGCGCTGCACGAACCAGGCGATGCCGATGATCAGCGCAGGCCACAACAAATAGAACTGTTCCTCCACCCCGAGCGACCAGTAGTGCTGAAACGGCGAAGGCGGCGTATCCGCGGCGAGATAGTCGGTGCCGTGCAGGGCAAGCCGATAGTTTCCCGCGTACAACGCACTGGCAATCCCGTCGCCGAGCACCTCGCGAACCTGCAACGGAGGCAACAGCATCGCCGCAGCGACCGCAGTCGCCACCAACACGATGCCCGCGGCAGGCAGCAACCTGCGCGCCCGAGCGCCATAGAACCGCGCAAGCCCGATCGTGCCGGTAACCGCCACCTCACGCCACAACATCCCGGTGATAAGAAACCCAGAGATGACGAAGAAAACGTCGACACCGACAAACCCACCACTGACATCAGGCGCACCCGCATGAAATACGACGACGGCCAGCACCGCGACCGCACGCAGCCCCTCGACGTCAGCACGAAATTCCGCCCGCGCAGGCCGCCCGTCGTCTATCCGGTCGTTCGAGTCGGCCTGCCGAACTATCAATTCGCTGGAGGCGGTCCCTGTCATGGGACGCATTCTTACCAACTATTTTCGGCTATTGTCGCAACGACATTCGATATTTGTCGACAGCCCGTGCTGACTCCGCGTGAAATCTGAAAACCGACCCACTGGTCGGTATACCTTTTTCATATGCCACGATCACCACCATTGACGGCACAGGGATCTTCTACACTGAAGACCTGAAGATGATCACCGCGCCGGTGATGCACAGCGAGGACGATCGGATGGTTCCGTACCAGGCTTCCGGCAATGTCCACGCAGCTTCTCGAGAACGGCGCGCTGAAGACCTATCAGGGCTTCCCGCACGGCATGCAACCACCCGGACGGAGATCGTCAACGCGGACCTGCTCGCCTTCCTGAATGCCGGACACCGGGCCGACGCCCGCGGCGCCACGGCATGGCAGCAGAATCCGTGCCGCGACCGGCAGCGAAACCGACGGACCAAGGAAGTCTGATGGCCGAGACCACTCGCACAGAGATCGCGTCGTCGCAACGCTGGCCGCGGCTGCGGGTCGAGGACTGGACCGCTACCCGCGATACGGTGCACATGTGGACCCAGATCATCGGCAAGATTCGACTCGCTCATGCGCCGATGATCAACCACTGGTGGCAGGTCACCCTCTACGTCAGCCCGCGGGGGTTGACCACCTCCGCGATGCCCTACGAGGCCGGTGTGTTCGACATCGAGTTCGACTTCACCGAGCATCGGTTGCATATAAGAACCAGTAATGGCCACGCCCGGCAGATCGCGCTCGAACCCAAGCCGGTTGCCGATTTCTATGCCGAAACGATGGGTGCGCTCGACGAGCTCGGCGTTGCGGTAGAAATTCAGGCGAAGCCCAACGAGGTCGATCCCGCGATCCCGTTCGCCGATGACTACGAGCATGCTTCCTATGATCGCGACGCCGTGCAACTGTTCTGGCGTCAACTCATCGCGGCCCATCGAGTAATGAGCGAGTTTCGCTCATATTTCATCGGAAAGGTGAGCCCGGTGCACTTCTTCTGGGGCGCCATGGATCTGGCCTGCACCAGGTTCTCCGGCCGCACCGCGCCGAAGCATCCGGGCGGCGCACCCAACTGCGGTAATTGGGTGATGGTGGAGGGCTACTCCCACGAGTTGAGCAGCTGCGGCTTCTGGCCGGGTGGCGGCGAAGAAGGCGCCTTCTACGCCTACGCCTATCCCGAACCCGACGGCTTCGCCGACTATCCGGTCGGTCCTCGGCACGCCTTCTACAGCGCCGAATACCGCCAGTTTCTGCTGCCCTACGAGGCGGTGCGCACCGCAGCAGATCCGGAACGAAGCCTGCTGGAATTCCTGCAGACCACCTATCGAGCGGCCGCCGAACGCGGCAAGTGGGACCGATCAGCACTCGAATGCGATCCGCACCGGTGGGACCAGAAGGACAGAACACTGGACGAACGGAGGGAACCGTGACCAATCGGAACGACCTGCCTGCTCCCGAACAGGGATTGCTTCTGACGCATTTCCTGACCGTGCGCGACGTGGCTCGGTCTCGAGATTTCTACGCCGAAATCTTTGGCGGCCGGGTCGTGTTGGAGGAGAACCCGGCCATCGTCAAGGTCGCCAACAGCTGGATCATCATGAACCCGGGCGGCGGACCGACCCCGGATAAGCCCGAGACCATTCTGACTGCCCGTGAACCAGGTGATCCGGTCTCGTCATTCTTGAATGTGCGGGTCGCCGACATCGCCGCGTTCTACTCCGATGCCAAATCCAAAGGGGCACAATTCCTCACCGAACCACTCGACCGCAAAGCCGAGATCCGGTGCTATCTCCGCGACCCGGACGGCTACCTCATCGAGATCGGCCAGGCCACCGGCATGCTCCACGGCGAATACGCCGACCGGAAATCGGGGAGCGCTGAAAAGGGAGAAAGTTAGCGGCTCCGGCATTTTGATCTCCCCGAGACGGTAGGCGACGTGCACGCCGTCAAGTGTCGACCGACGCAAACTGACCGCCGTAGCCAAACGTCATTCGGCCGCAACGTCCGAGGACTACACGGGCACCCTGCGCGAATGGTCTTCACCAGCGCGGCATTTCGCTGCGCTGGAGGATCGCTGAATGGCGGGCGAGATGACCGCGCGATCGTTTCGGTGAGTTGTTGTTCGGCCGAACAGCGACGGTGCATTCTGGTCGGTGGTCGGTACACGCGCGCAGCCGATTCTCACGCCACAGAATGCATCGGAACCCCCGGCAGGTTTACTTTGGCGCGTACACGGCATGCATTACAGATCCGGCCTGCGGAAACATGCTGCCGCTTGTCAACGTCCTTAGTCGGCTGCACGTATGTCCGAACTCCTGTGCACTGATGTCGGCTGGCCGTCCGGAGGCTGGTGCAGTCCCAGTCGGTGCCGCGCGTAGGCGGGGATGGCGGCGGCCAGCCAGGCGGATAGGTCTGGGTCCACCTGCTCGGCTATTTGCCGCTGCTGGGGGTCGGTCAGATACATCCGTCCCAGGGCCGCATACGCCTCGGGTGTGGGCTGCCAGTACCTGCGGACGGACTCGTAATGCTCGGCGACTTCGTCCAGTGCGGCAGGCTCCTCCGGTGTGATCCCGTTCCGCATGACCTCGGCCAGTCGCCGGAACAGGGCGGTCCCCTGGGCTGCGGCGTGCTCGTAGTCTGCGGTGGTGCGGCCGTCCTGGGCCGTGTTTGCGGCATCGAACGCGGCCAGGCTGGCTTGCCCGAAGGACTTCCCCAGGGTGTCCCGCATAGTGGCTCGGCCCTCGCGCAGACCAGCAAAAAATCGCTGCGGATCCTGGATCCGGGCCGCGTCCAGATCGCTGATGGTCTCCTTGACAGTGGTGATGATCTGGTCGAGGCGGCGGCGTTCGTCTTCCAAGTGGGCCAGGTGTCCGCGCAGCGCGGCGGCCTCGTCGGCCTGCTCGCGCAGGATCTGTCCGATCTGTTCCAGTCCGAGCCCAAGGCGGCGCAGCACCAGGATGCGCTGCAACCGCAGCAGTTCCGCCCTGCCGTACCAGCGGTACCCGTTGGTGGTGACCGTGCTGGGGGCGAGCAAGCCGATCGCGTCGTAGTGGCGCAGCATCCGGGCGGACACGCCGGAGGCCTTCGCGACCTGGCTGATGGAAAACCGCACGCAACCACCCTATCGGCTTGACCTTCACACAATGTCAACTTTTACCGTGGCCGCTATGGCAACCACAATCACCGGGGTCCGCGTCTTCGACGGCCAACGCCTGACCGAGCACACCGCCGTGCGCATTGCGGGCGGCCTGATCGAGGCGGTCGGCGGCCTCGAGCTACTGCGGGCCGGTGACCAACATCTGGAGGGGCATGGCGGCACCCTGTTGCCCGGGCTGATCGACGCGCACATCCACCTGCTGCCCGGCGCGCCTCGCCAGGCCCTGTCCTTCGGGGTCACCACGGTGCTGGACATGTTCAGCAAACCCGACAGCGTGCGCCGAGCCGTGGCCCAGGGCGCCGGGCCGGACGCTGCCGAGGTGCGCTCTTCCAGCATTGGCGCGACCGCGCCCGGCGGGCATCCCACCATGATGTATGCGCCCTTCCCGTACGTGACCGGACCGCGGGATGCGGAGGCGTTCGTGGCAGACCGCCTCGCCGAGGGGGCCCATCACCTGAAAGTCCTCTACGACGACGGCGCGGGCGGCGGTCCAATGCCCATGCCATCGCTGGACATCCCAACCGTGGCCGCGCTCGTCGACGCCGCGCACCGAGCCGCTCTCATCGTGGTGGCACATGTGACCACCGCCCGGGCGGCGGTAGACCTGCTGCCCACCGGCGTGGATGTCCTGGCCCACGTACCCTTCGACCGACTTACCGACGCCCACGTCGGGGCCATCTCGGACGCGGGTGTCGCGGTCATAGCCACGCTGTCGGTGGCCGACGGGTTTCCCGGTGACGGCGAGGGGATGCCGCTGCTGGCCGAGCCCGAGTTGGTCCGGCGGCTGGGGCCCGCCTGGTCCGGAGTCATCCAGCGGCAGGCACAGCGGTGGCTCCCGCCGCAGCTGCCGGATTTCGCCGCGCCAGCCGACAACGTCGGCCTGCTGCACGACGCCGGGGTACCGGTGCTGGCCGGCACAGACGCCCCCAACCCGGGCACGGTGCACGGGGCCAGTGTGCATCGTGAACTTCAGCGACTGGTTGCTGCCGGCCTGGCACCCGACCAGGCCCTGGCGGCCGCGACGGCGCGCACCGCCGACGTGTTCGGCCTTGCCGACCGGGGCCGCATCCGCCCCGGACTACGTGCGGACCTGGTCTTGGTCGACGGGCGACCGGACCGGCGCATCACCGACACTCAGCGCGTGGCGGCCGTATGGAAACACGGCGTCCGCGCGGATATGGACACCTACATCGGGTCGGCCGACGAGCACGCGGGGTTGGCCGCGCTGCGCGCGCAGACCGACAAGGTCATCGCTGCGGTCCAGGACAGACTTCCGCAAATCACTCCTGGAGCTCGATCATGAGTTCTGACATGCTGATTGCCATCCACCGCGAGCGCGACGGGTCTTGGGCTACCTCCGGCGTCTGGGTGCGGAATGGCAGTCGGTCACCATGTTCGGCTTCGTTGCGAGTCGCCGCGGCCGCCGAGCACATTGTGTGAACCGCCCGTACTGACCCCGCGTGTCATCTGAAAACCGACTCATCGGTTGATAGCCCCGGCCCTAACCGGGGCCTAGTTGCTCGAGCGATTGCGATATCGCTGTCAGGTGGCGTGCAGCAGGGCCATGAAGCCGAAGTCCATGTGCAGCTGGCTGTGGCAGTGCAGCAGTGACAGGCCGGGTTGGTCGGCGAGAAAGTCGATGTCCATGCTCTGGTAGCCGCCGAGCATCGCGACGTCCTTGCGCACCCCTGCGGTGGGTGTGCCCGCGACGTTCGTTATTTCGAAGGTGTGCCGGTGCAGGTGCATGGGGTGGACGTCGTCGGTGGCATTGCGCAGGTGCAGCCGGTACCGCTTGCCGAGGGTGATGTCGTAGACCGGCTGCTTGTCGGCCATCGAGAACGGGGTGTTGTTGATGGTCCACACGTTGAAACCCTTCTGGGCGGCGTTGCGTTTGTCTATCAGCATGTCGATCACCTGATCCGGTGCCGGTGCGGGCTGATCCGCTGTCGTGAACAACCGATAGTCCCATCGGAACGGTGGCGGGGCGACCCACTGCGGGTCACCGGTTCGACCGGCGTATTCGACCACGATGCCCATGCCGTGTTCGCGGTCGTCGTCGGAGGTGTCGCCGAGCACCCACACGCCGGGGTTGGTCATCTCGACGATCGCGCACACGCGTTCGGCGGTGCCGAGCCACAGTGTCGGCACCGCGACCGGATTCGGGACGGGGTTGCCGTCGAGGGCGACAACGGTGAAGGTGTGACCGGGCAGCGCGAGGCTGCGGGTTTCGGTAGCGCTGCCGTTGAGTACATGCAGCAGGACCCGCTCACCGAATCTCACGCGGATCGGGTCGCCGTGGCCGAGGGCTCGGCCGTTGATGGTGAAGGTGCGGTAGCCGACCTCGTAGCCGTGTGGTTCGCCGCGCGTCAGTGACGCGGTCATCGCGGCCTCGCCGCGGTCTTTGAGTTCCGCTACTTCCTCGCCGACCAGGAAGTCGGCGGGCATCTCCTCGTTCTGGTTGAGGATGGGCTCGAATTCCTTCAGTGTCAGGAAGATCTCCTGATCGAAGGCGCCGGGATACTGCTTCGGTTCGATGTAGACCAGTCCGATCTGGCCGGTGTACTGGCCGCCGGTGAGGTCAGGGCCGGGGGTGAGGTGGGTGTGGTAGAGCCGGAACCCGGTCGGGCCGGGGGTGAAGGTGATGCGGCGGGTGCCGTGGGCGGGGATGAACGGGGTGCCTTCTTCGGCGGCGCCGTCGATATCGACGGGCAGGCGCTGCCCGTGCCAGTGCAGTTGTTCGGGTGTGTCGGTGTTGTTGTGGACCTCCACCGTGGCCTGCTTGCCTTCGGTGAATCTCAGCAGCGGGCCGGGGAATTGGTTGTTGTAGGTGGTGGTCGACACCGTCCGGTCCGAAGCCACCTCGATCTGGCCGCGGTCGATACGCAGCGTGTAGTCGGCCTTGCCGGGATTGGGCCGCGTGTGGGAACACCCGGCCATTGCGCCGCTGCCCACTCCCGCGCCCGTCAGTACGGCCAGACCACTCCAGGTGAGAAAACCACGTCGATCGACAGGCATGGTCGATACACATCCTTCAGGTATCTCGACAGATCGAAGATGCGGATGCGAACCTCTCCGGAATCCCCGGAGATGAAACACGATATCGGGTGCCGTACATCCTGGCGCACGCTGATCGATGGGCTCTACCCCGTGGCTCGTCGGACCAGTTCGACCAGGTTGCCCGACCGGATCCTGGGGCAGGATCTGTCGACCGCCGAGCAACCGGTGAAGGTCGAGCAACGGATCCCAAGGCGTAACAGAAAACCTTATCGCACTGCGAGATCCAGAGAGGGGACCGATGCTCAGATCGAATGACTTGACCCCGGCCAGACGACGACGGGCGAGATCGATCAACCGTGTGAGCGTGCAATCGGACACCTGATCGGTGTCGCCGATGCTAAGTACAGTGAGGTGCAGGCACCTCGTCTTAGGTCCGGCGGGGCAGCGGGGAACCCGGCGTTGCCCCTGATCGACGCGGTTGTCACTGCGGCGCGGTGGGCCAACTTCGGTCAGGTCCACGGTTCGCGCATCGGACCCGATGCGCCGCAGCTTATTCCGTGGCCGCTCGACGGTGCCACCGACACCGAGGTTGCCACCAGATCCCCACCCCTACCCGCGAGCCTGCCCGGCGGGCCTACCAGAACATCTGGCGGCCCAACTCGACGGTTGGGGTGATCGAGACGTCACGCCCCACCCACCGCGTCGTCGACCCACTGAGGCACGGATCCGCGCTTACCAGATCAACGGCTGCAGCATGTGTCCGGAAGAAATTGCGCCTTCGGGCACTACCTGCCCCAGGGGTCGCCCGGACAGGAAATAAAGAGTAGTCGCATACCCGTGTCCGCGGCGATGCGCCGCTCGAGAATGAATGCGCAGGTAGATGCTGGTCTGGGGGTAAGGCACAAGTCATTCATCTGTTCCGCTCAACCGCTGCGGCAAGAGACAGCAAATCGATAGCACCACAAGTGTTTTCGACGGCCATAGACACCCGGATAACGGCCGGAACGGTCCTCGCAAACCTCGACTCCGCGCGAGCCATTGCCGCACCCCAACCGGCCGCCCGCATCCAGAATCAGCCGCCGCACAGCATCCGAAACGGAGCAGAAAATGCGATACCCAAGAGCATGCATCCTCCCACCCGACCTACTGCAGTCGGTCGCCCGTGAACTCCCGCCGGAACAGCGAGCAGCACTGCTCGCAACCATGGATCTCGACAACAGCATCCGAATGCTGCGCGCCGAGGCCGCCGGACGACAGGGACCGCAACCGCAACAGGCCGTCGGCGCGGTATCCAACGGTGTACCGCAGCGATCGATCTTCGACCAGCAGCATTCCACTGCAACGGTGCCGGGCACGCTGGCCCGAGCCGAAGGTCAGCCGCCGGTTGCCGACCCGTCGATCAATTCCGCCTATGACAATTTCGGCGCCACGTATGACTTCTACTGGAACGTCTTCCAACGCGACTCCATCGACGATCAGGGCATGCCGATCGCCGCGATGGTCCATTTCGGCACCAAATACGACAACGCGTTCTGGGACGGCCAGGGTCATATGTTCTTCGGTGACGGAAGCGGCCCGCTGTTCACCGACACCACCCGCAGCCTCGACGTGATCGCACACGAGTTGACCCACGGGGTCACCCAGTTCGAGGCGAATCTCACCTATTCCAACCAGTCCGGCGCACTCAACGAATCCATGTCCGACGTGTTCGGATCGCTGGTGAAGCAGTACCACCTGAGCCAGACCGCCGATCAAGCCGACTGGTTGATCGGCGCGGATATCGTGGGACCGCTGTTGTCACCTGCACTGCGATCGCTGAAGGCCCCCGGCACGGCCAACGCCCACGACAACCAACCCGCCGATATGTCCAAATATGTGCAGACCACCAGGGACAACGGTGGCGTCCACATCAACTCCGGCATCCCGAACCACGCCTTCTATGTACTCGCCACCACGTTGGGTGGCGAAGCCTGGAAGACGCCGGGAACAGTCTGGTACGACGCGCTCATCGACCCGGGGCTCAAACCCAACGCCACCTTCAGCAACTTCGCCGCATTGACCCTGAAACAGGCCCGCTACCGTTTCGGAAGGGCCAGTAATGAAGCGCATGCGGTGCAATCCGCATGGGATGCCGTGAAGGTTCCGTTGCGCTGAACCGGCCGCGAATACCATCGTGTCCATGGCCACACCGAATGTCCATCTCGAATTCCGGCGAAGCGGCGGCCTCGCCGGAATAGAGATGACAACCTCGCTCGACGCGCGCGACCTGCCCGCCGAGCAGGCGCCGGTCATCACCGACCTGCTCAACGACACACCGCTCGAGCAGGACACGCCAACGCGCGGTCCGGCGATGCCGGATCAGTTCGAGTACGAACTCACCGTCACCGACGGCCAGCAGACCAGCACCTATCACTGGACCGACACGCAGATCCCGGACGCAGCACAACCGCTGATCGCCGAACTCGCCGAACGCTCCCAACCGGATCCGACCGCCTGAAACAGGTTCCCGACAACCAGCAGGCAGACACCGTAGTCGCCCCGATGGCTGCGGTTGAATGGGCATTGCAGCTATGCCATGGTGACGACCTCGTCGTAGCTCAGGCGGGGAGAGCGGGGGAACCAGGCGTCCACGCCGGGGAAGCCGATATTGACCACGACCAGGGAGTTGTGCGTGCCGTCGGGGAAGAATTCCTGGTCCAGGGCGGCGGCGTCGAAACCGTTCATCGGGCCCGCGGCCAGGCCCGCGGCCCGGATGCCGAGGATGAAATAGCCGATCTGGATCAGGGCGTTGAAGCGGGCCGATTCGGCGCGGTAGCCGGGCTCGGCGAAGTAGTCCTTTGCCTCGGGGGCGTGTGGGAAGACCTTCGGCAGATTTTCGTGGAAGTTCAAGTCGGCGGCCAGGATTGCGGTGAGGGGTGCGGCGGCGGTCTTCGGCCGATTGCCCTCGATCATGTGGGTGACCAGGCGGGCCCGCGCCTCGGGGCTGCGGACCAGAACGATGCGCAGCGGCTGCTGATTCATCGATGTCGGGCCGTATTTGACCAGTTCGTAGATATCGCGGATCTGGTCGTCGGTGACCGGTGCGTCGGTGAAGGTATTCGCGGTGCGTGCCTCCCGGAACAGCAGGTCCTGGGCTTCGGCGGCAAGGGTGAGCAGGGTCTGTGGCTGCACGGTGTTCACGTGGTTCTCCTCGAAAAGTAGTCGGGGACAGCGGATTCAGTCGTGGGCGACGCGCCGGGACAGGGTCAGCAGATTGCCGTCGACGCGGACGAGCACGTCGTGCACGACACAGCTCGGCGCGATTTCGGGCTTGCTGTTCGGCCGGATCTTGACCACCAGGCAGTAGGCGGTGGAGACAATGGTTCCGTCGTCCTGTGGCTGCAGGTTGATCATGTTGAACCAGTGCCTGCGCTGCATCGGATCGGCCTCGAAACGCTTGTGGAATTCGACCAGGTCCGAGATGATGCCCGCCCTGGTCCGAGCCGGTGGCCGACCGGGTGTGTGCTCGAATTCCGCATTCTCGGTGAAGGTTTCGGCGTAGCCGGGGATATCGCGGTTGTCCAGCCGCTGCATCTGATCGGCATAGAACTGCTGGACCTCGGCGTACAACTCGGTGCGGCTGGCGACGGTGGTCATGGTGGCTCCTTCGTTGCGGCGGGGCGCGGCTGCACGCAACGGTCGCCGATGCCGCTAGAGGCTGGCTCGAGCCGCGCGCGGGTTGACCCGGGCTATAGGTCCCGCGACGAGTCTGGAGGTCGAAAAGCCCGGAAAGACCGATGGAGGAGTCATGGCGGAAAGCAAGCGCGTCGCGCTGGTCACCGGAGCGACCAGCGGTATGGGTCTGGAGATCACCAAAAGCCTTGCAGCCCAGGGCATCGCGGTGTTCATCTGCGCTCGTGATCAGCAAAAGGTGACCGATACGGTCAAAAGCCTGCAGGATGACGGGCACGAGGTCGACGGCACGGTCTGCGATGTGGTCGATGCCGCCCAGATCCGCGAGTACGTCGACGCGGGGGTGCGGCGGTACGGCCCGATCGACATCCTGGTCAACAATGCGGGCCGCAGCGGCGGCGGCGTCACCGCGCAGGTCACCGACGAGCTGTGGTTCGACGTGATCAATACCAACCTCAACAGCGTCTTCTTGATGACCAAGGCGGTGCTGACCGCGGGCGGCATGCTCGAGCGCGGCAGCGGCCGCATCGTGAACATCGCATCCACCGGCGGCAAACAGGGCGTCGTGCACGGGGCGCCGTATTCGGCCTCCAAACACGGCGTTGTCGGGTTCACCAAGGCGCTCGGACTGGAACTGGCCAAGACCGGGATCACGGTGAACGCGGTATGCCCGGGTTTCGTGGAAACGCCGATGGCCGAACGGGTTCGGGAGGTCTACTCCGGTCTGTGGGGTGTCGACACCGATGAGGTGCACGCCAGGGTGAGCGCACGGGTGCCGATCGGGCGCTACGTGCAGCCGTTCGAGGTGGCGGCAATGGTCGACTACCTGATCGGCCCCGGCGCGGGTGCGGTCACCGCACAGGCGCTGAATGTCTGTGGCGGACTCGGCAATTACTGAGAGGTAGGGACAATGACCGCAGTTGAAGACAACGCCGCAATTGCAGAGAACACGGCCACCGGCCACGACGAGTATCTGCGCATCCTCGATGCCATCCAGACCGGCGCGCTGCATTTGCTCGCGGGATTCCCGCATCAGCCGAGTGCGTTGCGAGTCCAGGTGGGGGAAGTGACGATCGAGGCCGAATGGCAGGTCTCGCCCGCGCCGGTCATCGCGGCCCCGGTGGCCGCCGGAACGGTCGATGTCGCGGGGGGAGCGGTCGAAACCTCTGCCGTGCAGAATAGTCCGACGGTTGGTGCGGTCTTCCGAGCACCGAGTGTCGGGGTGTTCTATCGCAGCCAGGAACCCGGCGCGGAGCCCTTCGTCGAGGTGGGCGACCGAGTCACGGCCGGACAGCAGATCGGCATCGTGGAGGCGATGAAGTTGATGATCCCGGTGACCGCGCAGGCCAGCGGCGTGATCACCGAAATACTCAAGGAAAACAACGAACCGGTCCAATTCGATGAGCCCTTATTCTCGTATTCTCCTGAATGACATGGGATTTCAGGACGGCGGGCAGGTGCGGCGCCAGGTCAGTACCCGGCGCTGCACCCGCCCGCCGACCTGCGCGGCCCCGATCAGCGTCAGGATGTCGCCGTGCAGCGACATCTGGCGCACCTGTTCGGTATCGGCCCAGGCCGGATTGGAGCACACGGTGATCGCGTGCACCATTTCCGTGCCGCGGCGGCGCCAAGAGCCCGCATAGCCCATGAACGGCGGTGTGCCCGTTGCCCCGTCGGTGCGCATCATGCTCACCGACATATAGCCGTGCGCGCCGTAGATCAGCAGGCCGCGCGGTGCGTCTCCCAATGGCCCGGTGCTGGTCGCATCGTGTTCGTCGATATCGAAGTAGGACATCAGTTCCCAGGTTCCGATGAGATCGGTGGCGTTCATATCGCCCACGATGGCGGCCGCCGCTCTAATCACGCTGTAGCCGACCCGCGCGCGAACCGGTGGCTGATCCGCACCAGCCGCCACGCGACCTCGAGCTCGTCGAGATCCCTTGGCCCGTAGACCATTACCAATGTCTGCGGCAGGAAACGCTGACGTGCCATCGGATGCAGCTCCGCCCAGCCCCGCGCGATCGCCTCGGCGGCGATATCTTTCGGTAGGCAGATGTGCAGGCTGCCGTCGCCGTGTCCGTGCAGATGCGCGAATTCGGTGCCTACCAGATATGCCTCGCCGGGCCCCTTGGCCATGGTCGGCCGCAGATGCAGCGCACGGGTGTCGGGCAGCGATACACCGCTGCGACCGAGCAGTACTCCGTTCAGCGTGGTCATTCGCGACCACAGCGTCTCCTGCAGCTCCGGTGGCGCCAGCTGACTGAGCTGCTGATGCGGATTGTGTGCCCGGGTGCTCGGGCGTTCGCCGTTGCGGGGCGGCAGGTCGATGCGCCCGTCCACGGAAATCGTCGTCATGACTGTGCTCCCTTCGGTTTTCGCGTGCGGTGGTGCTCGCTCGCGACCCCTGGTTTCACAGTACTTTCCAAAGTATAGTAGTTACCAAGAGGAAAGTGACCCCCGGGAGAAAATATGCGTAGCGATCCGATGACGGGCGGTGGCCGGGCGACGGGTGCGCCCGCGAGCGTCGATCCCTGCCCGATCACCCCGGTGATCGACCTCGTCTTCGGCCGCTGGTCCACCCAGGTGCTCTGGGTGCTCACCCACGACGGCCGCCTGCGCTTCACCGAACTCCAGCAGCGCATTCCGGGCCTCACCCCCAAGGTGCTGACTCAGCGTTTGCGTCAGCTGGAACGGGATGGCCTGGTGGCCCGCACCTACCATGCGGAGGTGCCGCCGCGGGTCGAGTACGAGGCGACCCCGCTCGCGGTGACACTGCGGCCGGTGTTCGCGAGCATCGTGGACTGGTCGAGCGAACATCTCAGCGAGGTGCTGGCGGCTCGGGCCGCCTACGACACTGTCGAAGGCTGAGCCGAAGTCCCGATTCGACTGGACAGCACCCGGATTCGTCATCGATATTCCGCGGCTGCAGAGGCTGCTACCGAACGCCTGCAGCCGCGCGCGCTGCTAACGCCCGGTGAACTGTGCTCGGCGTCGCTCCATGAACGACAGCATGCCTTCCTTGGCGTCGTCGCTGGTCGATATGCGCCGCAGCTCGTCTCGGATGGCGTCGCCTGCTGCCACCTCCCCATCGGTGAGTGCGAGCCGAGCCGACGCCATGGTCGCTCGGATGCCGAGCGGGGCTTGCTCGCTGATCCGATGCGCCAGTTCGATTGCGCGGCTGAGCTGTTGGCCGGTTTCGACGACTTCCTGGACGAGCCCCAACCGCAATGCTTCGTGCGCGTCGAACGGATCTCCGGTGAGCAGCCAACGCATCGCATTGCCCCACCCGGCTTCCCGTGGCAGCCGGTAGGTGGCACCGCCGAGTGGGAAGATCCCGCGCTGCACCTCCAGCTGAGCGAACTGGGCGTTGGCGGCCGCGATTCGGACGTCGGCTGCCAAGAGCAGTTCGATACCGATGGTCATGGACCATCCGTGCACGGCCGCGACCACCGGGGTTGTTCGCGCGGGGCCGGTGGTGGCCACCGGGTTGAGTTCGTCTTCGGCCCAATCGACATTGTCGTCGACGATCTGCGGCAGCACATCGGCGAGATCGAGTCCGCCGGTGAAGTTGTCGCCGTTGCCGTAGAGGACACCGCAGCGCAGGTCATCGTCGGTGTCGAGCACGTAGTAGGCGTTTGCGAGCGCTCGCAGCAGGTCCATGTCGAACGCATTGCGTTTGGCGGGCCGGTTCAGACCCATCAGCAAAACGTGGCCCGACTTCTCGACCGTGAGGACCTCGCTGGGCCGCAAATTCTTGATCATGCCTGACTTGCCTTCATAGCGTTCTCCAGTTCACGACTGCAATGGCGACCAATTCGCCATCGCGGTCGACGCTACGCAGCACGAACGTCACTGATGCGACATGGCAGGCAACGTTTGCGACATACCTGGTACGGCAGTTGCCGCTTCCGCGGCGCTGCTCAGTCGTGTGTGGCGTCCAACGGTTCCGCTTCGGTGTCGTCGCGACTTTCGGTGGCGTTGAGCGCCTTTCGCAGCGCGGTGGTGCTCTGATATCCGACCATCGGCGCGATCTTGGCGAGGGTGAGGTTGGTGGTGCGCTGCAGGTGTCGAGCCCGTTCAGCGCGCATCTGTTGGACGAGCGCATTGGGGGTGGTGCCCAGCCGCTGACGGATATGGCGTTCGAGGGTGCGGCGGGTCGTGCCGATGGCCGCCGCGCCATCCGCAACCGAGATCGGTTCGGCCAGGTGTAGCCGCGCCCAGGTTTCGAAGTCGGTGATCAGCCGATCGACAGTCGACAGGTATCCCAGCGCGGATTCGACGCTGCGGGCCGGACGCTGGTCGATGAGCAGTGTCGCGGCGGTGAACTCGGCCAGTTGCGAACTGACCCGGGCAACGAGGTTGATTGCCAGGTCGATATGCGCGAATGCCGCGCCCGCGGTGGTGATATGCCCGTCCTGGACCACCATTCGGGACATATCGAGATCGACCCGTGGATAGCGTCGCTGGAATTCGGTGGTGAGCCACCAGCTGGTGGTGGCCCGGCGCCCGTTGAGGATCCCCGACTCCGCGAGCAGCAGCGTGCCGGTACAGGCGGCCGCGAGCTGACGCCCCTCGTCGGCCCAGTCCCGCAATCGAGCCCGCAAACCGGAGATGTCGGGACGCATCAACGCATCGATCACACCGGGCGGACTGTTCGCGCCGATCGCGGGAACGACCAGCACGTCGAGTTGGTCCATCCGAGGATCGTCGAAGGTGAAGTCGATCGGGACGAGCAGCCCGCCCTGCGTCGGCACCGGCGTCGGAACGGCCGCGACGACCTGTACCGAGATGGCGGGGATATCGCGATCGACGCGTTCACGGGCCGCCTCTGCGGTCCGCAGCACATCGAGCACAGTGGTCAGGCCGGAGTCCCAGCCGCCCATGATTGCGGCAACACCGATCCTCATGTCGCAAATAGTAGCTGATTTGTCGCAATCGTGACTATTTGCGCTCCTAGAGTCACGGTCATGACAACGAGCACCAACACAGCCATCCTGGTCACCTTGACCACCGCTGACGGCAAGGCCGACGCGTTCGCGGAAATCCTCGAACGTGCCCTGCCGCACATCCGAGCCGAGGAAGGGACAGCGGTGTGGCTGGCGGGTCGGTCGGCGACCGAACCGTCGACGTTCCATCTGGTCGACATCTTTGCCTCACCCGAGGCGCAGCAGGCCCACATGGCCGGTCCGGCCGCGCAGCTGATCCTCGGCGAGGGCGCCGAACTGCTCGCCGGACCTCCGGTCGTGTCGCCGCTGTCGGTGATCGCGGTCAAGAACGAGTCGGCGTGATCGACGCCGTCGCAGTCGCGGCCGCGTCGAACGTGGCCGCCCGAGATGAGGAGCGCGGGATGAAAGCCGTTGTCGGCCGGACCGAAAGCCACTATCAACGAGTCAACGAAACCCCCGGAGTGATCCACGGCTGGGAAGACGGTCTGCGGACCGGCGCGGCCGATGGGACCTTCGAGTGGTGGTACTTCGACGGCCACCTCGACGATGGTTCGGTCCTGACCGTCGAGTTCCACACCAAACCCCCCTATGTGTCACCGAAGGCACCCCTGACCCCGTTCGTGCTGGTGACATTGACCCGCGCCGACGGCAGTCGGCTCGACCAGACCTACCGCGGAAAGCCGACGGAGTTCTCCGCCGCGACCGACGCCTGCGATGTGCGCATCGGCCCCAACGTATTTCGCATCGTGGACCGGCACTATGAGATCCACATCGAAATCGACGATTTCACGGTGGATCTCACGCTCACGCCACAGGTGCCGCCGTGGCGGCCGGAGTCGGGATTCCTGTACTTCGGCGCCGACGAGGAGCATTACATCGCGTGGCTGCCGGTCGTGGCGCGCGGCGCGGTCGAGGCCACCCTGACCGTCGACGGTCGTACCGCCGCACTGAGTGGGCTCGGCTACCACGACCACAACTGGGGCAATATCGCCCCGCGCAAGGTGCTCGATCATTGGTATTGGGGCAGAGCGCTGCTCGGCGACTACACCATCGTGTCACTGACCTTCGTCGTCAACGACAACTACGGCGGCACAACGGTTCCCGTGCTGATGATCGCGAGAGGTAGCGAGATCGTGGCGGCCAGAGTGGGCGACGGCGTCGCGGTGGTGACCGCGGACCAGTCGATCCATCCCGACAGCGGTGTGCCGGTCGACCGGCTCGTGCAGTACTCGATCGGGGAGTCCGGCACCACCTACACCGTCACGTTCCGCTACAACGCGGACATCTTCCGGATCGATTTCGGCCAACACGGCGCCTACCACCGGTTCCTGGGCGATGTCGATCTCATCGAAACCCGCGACGGTCAGGCCGAGGCGCTCAGCGCGAAAACCGTGTGGGAGCTGTTGTATTTCGGTGCACGCTCCCATCCGCCGGTGGATGTGACCGCGGTCAGCGACGACCGGCCCCGCATCATCGGCCACCAGGCCTGACCGGCAGACCGACCCGCGGTCCGCGATAACGCTGCCGCCGACCACCCCCCGGCGGAAGATCGGCTGCCACATCACCACTGTCGGTGGGCGCGCATGCGCTCACCGACAGTGGTGAGCCGGGCGCAACGCGTGCGCGCACCGAGCACCACCATCGAGATCTCGACGCTACGAAGAGGTTCCATATGCGAGCGACCTACATGTACGGCCCGGGCGAGGTCCGCGTCATCGACGTGCCCGACCCGACGATCCACGACGCCGGTGACGCGATCGTCCGCGTCGTGCGTGCCTGCGTGTGCGGCACCGACCTGCACCCCTACCACTCGATGCGGCCCACGCCGCTGGGCACCTCCATGGGGCACGAGTTCGTCGGTGTCGTCGAGGACATCGGCAGCGACGTGCGCACCGTGAAAAAGGGCGACCTCGTGATCGCGCCCTTCGTGTACTCCGACGGCACCTGCGACTTCTGCCGCGAAGGCCTGCACACCTCCTGCCGGCGCGGTGGCTACTGGAACTCCGAGGGCGTCGGTGGCGGACAGGCCGAGGCGGTGCGCGTCCCGTTCGCAGACGGCACACTCGTTGTGGTTCCGGTCGAGGAGAATTCGCCTCTGATCCCTGCACTGCTGACGCTGTCCGACGTCTACGGCACCGGACACCACGCCGTCTGTCGAGCCCGGGTCGGGACCGACAGCACCGTCACCGTCATCGGCGATGGCGCAGTCGGACTGATGGCCGTGCTGTCCGCCGCCCAGCGCGGCGCCCAACGGATCATCCTCATGGGTCGCCACAAGGACCGCACCGATCTGGGCCTGGAATTCGGTGCCACCGATGTCGTGGCAGCGCGCGGCGCGGAAGGTATTGCCGTGGTCCGCGACCTGACCGGCGGCGATGGAACTCACGTCGTCATCGAAGCGGTCGGCCACCTGCCCGCCTACGAGCAGGCCGTCGGTGTCGTTCGCCCCGGCGGTGTGATCAGCCGTGTCGGTGTTCCGCAATACAAAAGCGCCCCTATCGGTTTCGGCAGCCTGTTCGCCCCCAACATCACTCTCACCGGAGGACCGGCGCCGGTCCGCGCCTACATCGAGACCCTGCTGCCCGGCGTACTGGACGGCAGCGTCGAGCCCGGCAAGGTCTTCGACCGCGAAACCGACCTCGACCACATCGCCGACGGCTATCGCGCCATGGACACCCGCACAGCACTCAAGGTCCTCATCCGTCCCTGACCCAGCGTTTGCGTCAGTTGGAAACGGGTTCCCCATCGCCGCGACCTACGGCGTCTTGCACTAGGCCGGAGCGGTCGGCGCCGGTTGCGGCGCCAAAGCCAGCAGATGTCCGGCCAATTCCCGCGGCATGGTGATCATGCAGTCGTGTCCGGTCGGCAGCACATGCAGCCGCTCCGGTGGCAGGTCGGCGGGCGGCAGGGTGCGCGGCATGGCGGCGCGCATGGCCTTGAAATCCGCGCCGCCCTCGCTGCAGTGCACATGGGTGACCGGAATCGCCTTCAGCGCTTCGGGATTCGTCAGCAGCATGGGCTGCTGAAAGGTCGCCAGCGATTGTGCCGTCTGCATCGAGGCCACCCAGCTGAGATCCGGCTCCTCGGTGACGCCGTAGAGTCCGCCGTCGCCCATCGGCTCGGTCTGCGGTGGTACCCGCCAGCCGTCGCCGTGCGCGTCGGCCGCGGCGGTGAAGGCATCGACCATATCGGGCATGATGTCGGCGACCGCCTCACCGTTGCGTGGGACGAAGGTGTCGATGTAGACGAGTTCGGCAATGCGGTCGGGTACGGCGTCGGCGACGGCGGTCACCACGATGCCCGCATAGCTGTGGCCGACCAGGATGACATCGGTGCGGTCCTCGAAGGTGAGCAGGCCGACCAGATCCTCGACGTGGGTGTCGAGGCCGACCTCGGGAGTCAGCTGGTCGGCGCGGTCGCCGAGGCCGACCAGGGATGGCGCGAATACGCGGTGTCCGGCGTCCTCGAGCAGTGGTGTCACCCGCTGCCAGACCCAGCCGCCGTGGAATGCCCCGTGGACGAGCAGATATGTCGACACGATCAGTTCTCCCTGAATTTCGATAGGGCGGTGACGGTTCCGGCGATGGCGGCCGCCGGTGGCACCGGCTCGGGCCGAATGCCGAGTCCGATCACGCGGGCCACCAGCCGCGGCAGGCGGGGAAAGCGGCGCAGCAGGCGCACGAGCACGGGTTTATCGGTGCCCGGCCGCCCCGCGTTCGGATACAGATCTGATAACAGCCGCAGTTGCGCGAATTGGACTACGCGCATGGGGAATTCGCGTCTGCGCTGCACGGCGCGCAACCGGGCGAGGCTCGGTCGGGCACCCGTGCTCAGCGTGGGTGCGAGCAGGCGGGCGGCCGCGATGGCATCCTGTACAGCGAGATTGATGCCGACCCCGCCCGCGGGCGACATGGCATGGGCCGCGTCGCCGATCGCGAGCAGACCAGGCCGATACCAGCGGCGCAGCCGATCCACCCGTACGTCAAGGGGTTTCACATCGTCCCAGGTGCGAATTTCCGCCGCCAGCTGGGTGGTCAGGCTGGGATAGATCGCGGCGAGTCCGGCTCGGAATTCGGGGAGTCCGCCCGCCTCGACGGTCACGAATCCGCCCTTCGGGATCATGTACGCGACCTGGAGGTAGTCGCCGCGGTCGATGCAGACGATGAAGAACCCCTTGCCGCTGCGCACGGTGGGCAGCCGTTCGCCGTCGGGTTTGCCGACGCGGAACCACAGCACGTCCATCGGGGCGGCACTGGCGGCGACGTCCAGTAGGCCGCGCACGATCGAATTGCGTCCGTCCGCCGCGATCACCAGCTGGGCCCGCACCTCGAGGGCACCGTCCGGTGTGCTGGCCCGTGCGCCGACCACCGTACCGTCCTCGTGGATCAGCTCGGTGACCTCGGCCTGCTGGATGAGCCGGAAGCCCGGATACCGCCTGCCCGCCTCGGCGAGGAAGTTCAGCACATCCCACTGCGGCATGAACGCCACGAACGGGAAGCCACCCGGCAGCGTGCGGAAGTCGGCGAAGATCACCGGACCGCTCGCGGTGGCCATCGGCAGCTGCGGCAGTTCGACGTGCGGTAGCGCGAGGAATTCCGTCGCGAGCCCCAACTCGTCCATGGCCCGCAGTGTGGACGGATGCACGGTGTCGCCGCGGAAGTCCCGCAGGAAGTCCGGATGTTTTTCCAGCACGAGCACTTTGACGCCGGAGCGGGCCAGCAGCAGACCGGCCATCAGCCCGGCCGGTCCGCCGCCGACCACGCAGACCTGCACCGATTCGGTTGTCACGCCAGACATGTCGGCACCTGCCCGTGGTTGTAGACGATCATCTCGTCGAAGATCGACAGCACGTCGAGGGGTTCGCCGATCGGACCGCCCGCCAATTCCGCATCGGCGCGGTACAGATTGCCGACGATCCGTTCCTCATCGACCAGGTCGGCGAATTCGCCGTGATCGGCCTCGAGCGCGATGGCCAACGGGGTGAGGCCGAGCGAGCGTCCCTCGGCGGCGAGTTCCTGCACCCACCGCAGGTACCGCAGTGTCCGGTCGAAGATTTCGGGTCCGGTGACCGGACCGTGTCCGGACACCACGGTCCGCGCACCCAATGCGGCAAGTCTGCTGATCGCGGTGATCGATCCGCTGACCGATCCCATGAGGCAGAACGGCGCGGCACCCGACATCACCAGATCTCCGGCGAAGAGCACCTTCTCCTCGGGCAGCCACGCCACCACATCGTTGGTGGTGTGTGCGGCCGGTCCGAGGTGGATGAGCTCGACGCGGCGTTCGCCGATATGCAGGGTGATCCGGCTGCTGAAGGTGATGCTCGGCAGCGTGACACGCACGTCGCCCCATTGCACCTGGGGCCACAGTTGGGTCAGGGCGAGTCCGGTTTCGATCATCTCCGGCCGGATCCGGTCGTGGCCGACGACGACCGCGGCGGGGCCGAAGAGGTGATTGCCGAAATTGTGGTCGCCGTGGTGGTGGGTGTTGACAATCGTTCTGGCGGGGCCGATATCGAGTCCGTCGACGAATTCGACGAGCGCGCGGGTGCGCCCCTCGGTCGCCAGCGTATCGATCACCACTGCCCCGTCCGGACCGGCCAGTACACCCGCATTGCTGACACACCAGCCGCCTCGGTGGTGGGTGTACGCGTAGACCCGATCGGCGATTTCGCGCACCACGGGGTCACCGGCCACCTGCGGTGGTTCGATGGCCGTCATGTCGGTGACTCCACGGTCTCGGCATACCTTACGGCGCACCGCAGGGTATTGCGGCTGTTGGTCGATAGCGCTTCGGTGAGATAGGCGCGTGCGTCGGCGAGATCGGTGGTGGCCCCGAGGATTTCGCGGGCGGCGGTCGGATTGATCGCCACGGTGTGCCGAGCGGTCACCACCGCGCCATCGGGACCGTCGGTGAATTCCCATGCGCCGCTGTGCCCGAAGAGCATGGTCGGTGGCAGCAGCTGTTTGTAGTCGATGCGCTCATTGGACGAGCAGACGCGCACCGATTTGGTGGTGTGCGGGATACCACCCTCGGTCACGGTATCCATCTCCATCAGCTGCACGCCCTGGGCGTCCTCGGTGAGCTCGATCCGCCCGACATGCGGGACGTGTTCGGGCCAGCGCTCGCTGTGGTAGACGAAGTCGTATGCCTCGGCCGCCGAAATATCCAGCGTGACAGTGTCTTCAAAGGTGTGCACGACATCCTCGACCGGATGGCCGAGCTCCGCTATGCGCGCCAGCGCGGCCAGTTCGGTTTCGCTATTGCGATCCACCGCGCCCGCGACCACATTCCGGTCGGCCCCGTCCACCACCGTGAAGCGATGGTCGAGGGTTACCTTCGTGGTGTCGGAGTCGATTTCGCGGATCGACCAGCTACCGCCCATGGACGTGATCGGCGCCTGGCTGCGCTCCTGTTCGAAGACGATGCGCCGCTGCGCCGCATCGAGCACCCGGCGGGAGGTCCAGTTCTTCACCTCGCCATTGACGGTGGCCCACAACCGGAACCGCTCGTCATCGGGTCCGCGGTGCAGATGGCGCACCAGTACGCTCGGCGCGAAGATCACCGGCCACTTGGTCACATCGGCCACCAGGGCGTAGACGATCTCGGGCGGCGCCTGCACCACCCTGCTGTGGCTCATCACCTCGATATTCATGCCGCACCCGGCACCTGACTGTTGACGATATCGACCAGCTCCTGTGGCGTCTTGACATCGATGAGCTGCTCCTCTGGAATCGTCACGCCGAAATCGCGTTGGATCCGGGAGGCCGTCTCGATGAGCGCCAGGGAGTCGTAGCCGAGCTGTTCGAAGTCGACGCCGGCGATATCGCCGGCGAGCTCGGCGATGTCCTCGCCGCCCGCGCATTCCACGAGGATCCGGCGTAATTCGGTGATGGTCATGGTCATGATCGGCTCCCTAGATATTCGAATCAGTCGGTGACGGCGCGTACGACGACCGCGGAGTTGAAACCCCAACGGCCACGCGCCAGGACGAGGGCGCCGCCGACGCTGGCGGGCCGGGGTGCGCCGAGAACCAGGTCGATCCGGTAGTCCTCGGCGAGGGTGGTGGTGTGGGCGGTTGGCGGGATCACCGAATCGCGGATGGCCAGCAGCGCGGTCACGATGTCGAGCGGGCCCGCACCCGAGAACAGTCGTCCTGTCAGCGGTTTCGTCGCCGTGACCGGGACTGTGCCGGCCCCGAAGACGGCTTCGATGGTGGCCGCCTCGTCTCGATCGCGGTCGGGCACGCCCGCCGCGTCCGCGAATACGACATCGATGTCCTCCGGCCCGACACCGGCATCGGCGAGTGCGAGCTCGGCCGCTCGGCGCAGACCCGAGGGCCTTGCGGAGTCCGGGGGCGGATCGAATGTCGATGCGTATCCGGCGATTTCGCCGTGCACCTTCGGCACCCCACGGGTTCGGGCCGCCGCCGCATCCTCGACCACCAGCATCGCCCCGCCCTCACCGGGCACATATCCCGACGCCTCGACATCGAAGGGCAGGTAGGCGCGCTCCGGTGCGTCCGAGGTGCTGACCGCACCGCTGGCCAGATGTGCCGCCCAGCCCCAGGGATCCAGCGCCGAGTCGACCCCGCCGGTGACCACCAGCGGGGTACCGCGACGCACCGTGCGCCTGGCGTGTCCGACCGCGTCCAATCCGCCCGCCTGTTCGGCGACCAGCGCGCTGCTCGGTCCGCGCATACCGTGCCGGATCGAGATCTGCCCGGTGTTCACCGCGTAGAACCAGGCGAACGATTCGTAGACGCTCACATGTTCGGAACCGCGCGACCACAGCTTATTGAACTCGCGGTGGGTGAATTCGAAACCGCCGGAGGCATTTCCGGTGACCACGCCCATGTCGTAGTCGGTCAGTGCCGCGGTATCGACCTTGGCATCGTCCAGCGCCCACTGCGCGGCGACCAGCGCCATCCGGGTGGAAATATCGGTCTGCGGCAGCAATCGACTCGGCAGATGTTCGCCCGCGTCGAAATCGGCAACCTGCCCCGCCAATCGCGCGCTGCTGCGGCTCGCGTCGAACCGCGTGAGTGGCGCGATACCGCCGCGACCGTCCAGTACCGCATCCCAGAACCGTTCGACGCCAAGGCCGTTCGGCGCGAGCACACCCATTCCGGTTACCAGGATCATGCCGCCACCTCCTGCGGTTTGCGCAATACCATCGCGCTCTGGAAGCCGCCGAATCCACTGCCGACGGTGAGTACGGTGTCCATCCGGTGATCGCGCGCGGTGAGCGGCACATAGTCCAGATCGCACTCGGGATCGGCCTCGTGCAGATTGGCCGTCGGCGGCACCACCTGGTATTCCAGGGCCAGCAGTGAGGCGGCGATCTCGACCGAGCCGATCGCACCGAGCGAATGCCCGACCATCGACTTGATCGAGCTCATCGGTGTCGCATAGGCGTGCTGGCCGAGACTGCGCTTGACCGCGGCGGTTTCGTGCCGATCGTTCTGTCGGGTGCCCGAACCGTGTGCGTTGATGTAGTCCACGCCGGTGGGGTCGATGCGCGACTCGTCGAGTGCGACGCGGATCGCCTCGGCCATTTCCCGCCCATCGGCCTTGAGGCCGGTCATGTGGTAGGCGTTGCAGCGTGTTGCGTATCCGGTGATCTCGGCGTAGATGTGTGCGCCGCGTTTGCGCGCGCTCTCGTACTCCTCCAGCACGAACATCGCGGCGCCCTCGGCGAGTACGAAGCCGTTGCGCGAATTGTCGAACGGGCGCGAGGCGTGTTCGGCGTCGTCATTGCGCGAGGTGGTCGCCTTGATCGCGTCGAAGCAGGCCACCACGATCGGCGTGATCGGGGTATCCGCGGCCCCGGCCAGCATGACATCGGCCGAACCCTCGCGGATCAATTGCACCGCGTGGCCGACCGAATCCAGTCCGGATGTGCAGCCGTTGGAGACCATGGCGACCGGGCCCTCGGCACCGACACTCCAGGCCACCTCGGCGGGCATCACGCTGGGCACCATGTAGTCGAACATGTGTGGGGACAGATAGGTCTGGTCGACCAGCCAGTTCTTACCGGAGTCCGACAGCACCAGGTACTCCTGTTCGAGGCTGGTGGCGGCGGCCACCGCGCTGCCGAGGCTGACGCCGAGCCGGTGCGGGTCGAGCGATCCGATATCAATGCCGCTATCGGCCACCGCTTCCCGTCCGCACACCACGGCGAATTGCACCGCCCGGTCCATGCGGCGAATCTCCCTCGGCGAGAGGCCCTCCCGAATCGGGTCGAAGTCGGCTTCGCCAGCCACCTGGGATCGGTACGGTGTCGGGTCGAAGAATGAAATCCGGCGGGTGGCGGTGCGTCCTTCGGACAGCAGTTTCCAGAACTCGTCCTTACCGGAACCGCCGGGCGCGCGGACACCGAGTCCGGTGACGACAACGCGGCGGCTCATTCCGCACCACCGGATGCGTTGGGGTTCATGGCGTTATCTCCCTTCGATCGTGTACTCGAGCATCGAAGGCGGTCCTCGAACCTGACTCGAGTGCCGGAGTCGAGTTGTTCTCGAGCGGGCGCGCGCAGGCTGTGGGTCACACCTTCCTCGAGCACAGGAGATACGCGTGATGAAGTCAGCACTCGGCTCGGACGGCGCCGCGGACTGGGTGCTCTGCCCGGCCTGTCTGATTCCGCTGTACGGCAAGCGGTTCGCCCGCGACCTCGGCGTCTGCGGTGAATGCGGCAGACATACCCCGATCACCGCCGAGCAGCGCATCGTCCAGCTCGCCGACGAGGGCCGTTACCAACCCCTCGCCGTCATCCCCACCGACGACGACCCGCTGACCTTCACCGACACCAAGCCCTATCCGGACCGGCTCGCCGCCGCGCGGGCACGCACCGGCATGCACGATGCGGTGTTGTGTGCGCTCGCGGAGATCGAGGGCAATCCGGTGATCGTCGCGGCAATGGATTTCCGCTTCCTCGGCGGCAGTTTGGGCACCGCGGTCGGGGAAATGATCACTGCTGCCGCGGAAACTGCACTCGCCGAACGGATTCCGCTGCTCATCGTGACCGCTTCCGGTGGGGCGCGGATGCAGGAGGGGCCGCTATCGCTGATGCAGATGGCGAAGACCAGTGCGGCGCTGGAACAGTTGGACCGCGCCGGAATCCTCACCATCACCCTGATCACCGATCCGACCTACGGCGGTGTCGCGGCCTCGTTCGCGACGCTGTCGGATGTGCTGATCGCCGAGCCGGGTGCACGGCTGGGCTTCGCGGGCCGCCGCGTGATCGAGCAGACCATCCGCCAGGAGTTGCCGCCGAGGTTCCAGACCGCCGAATTCCTGTTGGAGCGTGGCCTTATCGATATGATCGTGCCGCGCGCGGGTCTGCGGCAGGCGTTGGGTTCCCTGCTGCGAGTCGCCGGTCCGGTCGACCAGACCGGCGATGCGGTCACCGAACTCGATGCAGGGACCATCACCGATCCGTCCCGGATGCCAGACAGCGATCCCTGGGCGCAGGTCCGGCGTGCGCGGACGCCGAGCAGGCCGACCGCGCTCGATTACTTCGCCCTCGCCTTCGACGGCTTCCACGAGTTGCGGGGGGATCGGATTTCCGGGGACTGCCCCGCCATTGTCGGTGGCATCGCGTGGCTGGGTGCACAGCCGGTCGTGGTGATCGGGCACCAGAAGGGCCATGAGCCGAAGGAGATGATGGCCCGCAACTTCGGCATGCCGACACCGGCAGGTTACCGAAAGTCCGCGCGGCTCATGCGTTTTGCCGAAAAGCTCGGGCTGCCGGTGATCACCCTGATCGACACTCCCGGGGCCTATCCCGGTGCGGCTGCCGAAGAGCAGGGGCAGGCCGTGGTGATCGCGGAGAATATCCGGCTGATGTCGGCGCTGCGGGTGCCCGTGATCAGTGTGGTGATCGGTGAGGGCGGTAGCGGTGGTGCGCTGGCACTCGGCGTCGCCAACCGGGTGCTGATGTTCGCGAACGGCACGTACTCGGTGATCAGCCCGGAAGGCTGCGCGGCCATCGTATGGAACGATCCCGCCGCCGCACCGAAAGCCGCTGCCGCGCTGTCACTTACGGCCAGTGATCTGCTGCGGCTCGGCGTCGTCGACGCGGTCTTGCCCGAACCGGGCGATGATGTCGGCACCGCACCGCTGGCGGCGGCGAATCAGCTGCACCGGGCGCTGACCGCGAGTCTGCGGGAGCTGACCGGGCGCAGCGGTGCGGACCTCGCGGCCGAGCGGCGGGCGCGATTCCGCCGATTCGGTGCACGGCAGCAGGTTCCGGTCCGTTCGGTGGCGTAAGAGAGTGCGAGACACCATGTTCGACAAGATTCTGATCGCCAATCGCGGCGAGATCGCGCTGCGGGTCGCGCGCACCTGCCGGGAGCTGGGTGTGCGCACCGTCGCGGTGCACTCGGTCGCCGATGCCGAGTCGGCGGTGGTGCGCTTCGCCGATGAATCGGTGCAGATCGGGCCGGCGGCGGCCAAGCGGAGCTACCTCAATGCCGCGGCGGTGCTGGCCGCCGCCGAGCTGACCGGAGCCGATGCCATCCATCCCGGATACGGATTCCTCTCGGAGTCACCGGATTTCGCGGATGCCTGCCGTGCGGCGGCGGTCACGTTGATCGGTCCACCCGCCGATGTCATGGCCCAACTCGGTGATAAGCAGTCGGCGCGCACGCTGATGGCCAAGGCGGGCTTGCCGCTGCTGCCGGGCAGTCTCGATCCGCTCGAACCCGATGCGGCGCACGCGCTCGCCGATTCGATCGGCTATCCGGTGATCATCAAGGCGGCCGCTGGTGGCGGCGGGCGCGGCATGCAGGTGGTGCGTGAGAGTGCGGCGTTTCCACACGCCTACCAGCAGACCCGGGCGACCGCGCGAATGTTGTTCGGCGACAGTCGAGTCTATCTGGAGAAGTACCTCGAGGGCGCCCGGCATGTCGAGATCCAGGTGCTGTGCGACGGCTACGGCAACGGTGTGCACCTTGGGGAGCGCGACTGCTCGGTACAGCGCAGACATCAGAAGCTCATCGAGGAATCGCCCGCGCCCCGGCTGCCGGACGGGCTCGCGGCGCGGATGGGCAAATCCGCAGTGGACGGGGTGCTGGAAGCGGGCTATGTCGGTGCCGGAACCGTGGAATTTCTGGTGGATCGCCAAGGGAATTACTATTTTATGGAGGTCAACTGCCGAATTCAGGTCGAACATCCGGTCACCGAAATGGTTACCGGTATCGATTTGATCGCCGAGCAGATCCGGATCGCGGCCGGGCAACCGCTCGGCATCGCCCAGCAGGATATTTCCCTGCGCGGCGCGGCAATTGAATGCCGGATCAATGCCGAGGACCCGTCGGCCGAATTCGCACCGGCTCCCGGAATTGTGGCGGAATTCACACCGCCGGGCGGTCCTTTCGTGCGCGTGGATACGCATGTGCACGCCGGTTATTCGATTCCGCCGCACTATGACTCGCTGCTGGCGAAACTCATCGTCTGGGCGCCGGACCGGGACCGGGCGCTCGCGCGCATGCGGCGGGCGCTGGCCGAATTCCGGATTTCGGGCGCACGGGTGCAGACGACCCGGGATTTTCTGTACGAGGTGCTCGATCATCCGGCCATGCGGTCGGCGACGCATTCGACCGCGCTGGTGGACGAGTTGTTGCGGGACGGTTAGGCGGGTTTTGCTCGCGCCGAGCGGAATTCGGGGGAGTACCAACCGATGAGATATCCGGCGTGGCGGCTGTTGAGCATGGCACTCACCGATACGTCGGAGGCGGCAAGGATGTCCTGATGCAACTTCTGCAGCTTCTGGCACGGGTCGAGGCCGAGTTCGCGCTGCATCGACCTACTGAACTGCTGGTAGGAGGCCAGCGCGCGGGCGCGCTGGCCCGAACGGCACAGTGCGAACATGTAATACGCCTGCAGCCGCTCGTGCAGTGGGTGCTGCACGGTGAGTCGGGCCAGGTCGGGGCAGACTTCGCGATAGCGGCCGAGCCGCAGCTCGGCCTCGACGCGCAGTTCGATATTGGTCAGCCGCAGGTGATCCAGATGCGAGATCTCCGCTGCGAGTGGCATCCCGCCCTCCACATCGACCAGCGCCGGACCGCTCCACAGCGCCTCCGCGGCGGTGAACAGGTCGACCGCTCGGTAGTCGTCGCCGGTCTTGGCGGCACAGCGGGCGGCCTCGGACATAGTTTGGTAATCACGCAAATCGAACAGGCAGTCCTTGACGTCGAACGAATAGCCCTTGCTGCGGGTGCGCAGAAAACGTTCGGCCACTTCGGCCTGTCCGATGCCGAGTTGTTCGGCCATCTTCTTGCGAATTCCGAGCACGTAGGTCTGTACGACGGTGACGGCGCTGCGCGGTGGATCGTTGTTCCACAGCTCTTCGACCAGGGTGGTGACCGGAACGACGGTATCGTGCCGGACGAGAAGTAATGCGAGTAGTTGGCGTTGCTTTTGCGCGGTTGGCGTTGCGTTGTGATTATTGAGAGCAAGCGTCAATGGACCTAACACACGAGCGCACACTGGATACTTCACTTGGAGTTCTCCTACGGGCGTAATCCCCCCGACCGATGTGAGGTTCTCGAAATCCCACCTCGCTGTAGGCAAGGTCAACAGTAGCGAAAATTGCATCTCGAGTCGATGAAACTTGAGTTATATCGGAGTTAATTAGGTTCCAGATGCGCGTCAATTCTCCTACGTCGCAAGGAGATTCAGGCACGCACGAATTCGTAGGATGACCTCTGTGTGACGGGTTGTTCCTCCGGTCGTTTCCGGATGGCACGAGTGGGTGCGATCGTCCCCGGCGTGGCGGTCATCTGAGCTCAGGGCCCTTGCAGGCCGGCTCCGTCACAGGTGGCCCCTGAACTTGCAGTTTATGAAAAATTGCAGTTTGTGCTACTTTGGCGGACATGTCCAAGGCGAATCGCGACGAGCGACCGATCGGGTTGCGGGAGCAGAAGAAGCGCCAGACCCTGCTCGACCTCTGTATGGCCGCGCGGCGGCTGGCGGTCGAGCGGGGGCTCGACGCCACCACCGTCGAGGACATCGCCAGAGCGGTCGGGGTTTCCCCGCGCACGTTCTTCAACTACTACGAAACGAAGATGGACGCGGTTGTCGGACCGGTCGACGAGATCGGCACACCGGAGCTGCGTGCGGAGTTCATCGCTGGCGGACCGAGCGGTGTGCTGATGGACGATCTCACCTGGTTGTTCGCCCACGGATTCGAATCCGAAACCGTTGTGCGCGAGGGTATCTCGCTGGTAGCCGAGCTCATCAAGACCGAGCCACGGGTGGTCGCGGCCTTCGTCGCCTCGGGTGCTCGACTGGAGAGCGTCATCGGCGAACTCCTCTCGGCACGGCTCGGCGCCGGCCTGTCACCCGAATTCGTCGGTCTGGCAGCGGGATTCATGACGACTATCACCACGAGGGCGGCCATGTCCTCGGCAAATGATCCGACCGTATCGCTGGCGGCAGCGGTACACGAACACGGTGCGATGGCCGCCCGGCTGTTCGAGCAGCCGGGCGGCAGGAGAAGGAGAGGTAAGCAATGACCGTCACGGCTGAATCGCCGCCCGTGCCAATTGTGTTGACCCAGAGACGAATCTGGCTCATCTTCGGAGCGTTGATCGCAGGGATGTTCCTGGCCAGCCTGGACCAGACGATCGTCGGTACCGCCATGCCGACCATCGTCGGCGACCTCGGCGGCATCTCCCATATGGCCTGGACCGCGACGTCCTATCTGCTCGCGACGACCATCATGATGCCGATCTACGGCAAATTCGGTGACCTGTTCGGCCGTCGCTGGCCGTTCCTGTTCGCCATCACCATCTTCACGGTCGCCTCCATCGGCGCCGCGGCGTCGACGAGTTTCTGGGAGTTCATCACCTTCCGTGGCCTGCAGGGTGTCGGCGGCGGTGGTCTGATGATCCTGGCCCAGGCCATCATCGCCGATGTGGTGCCCGCCAAGGACCGTGGCAAATATATGGCCCCGATGGGCGCGGTCTTCGGCATCACGTCGGTCGCCGGTCCGCTGCTGGGCGGCTTCTTCGCCGATCATCTCGGCTGGCGCTGGTGCTTCTGGATCAATGTGCCCATCGGTATCGCCGCGCTGTTCATCGCGTTCCGCTACCTGAGTATTCCGAGCCACCGGCCCAAGACCCGGCCCGACTACCTCGGTGTTGTGTTGATGTCGGCGGCGACCACGCTGCTGATCCTGATCACCGACTGGGGTGGCAAGCAATACGCTTGGGGCTCAACAGTTATGGTTACGATGATCGCCGCGTTCATCGCCGTGGTCGCGGCCTTCGTGCTCGTGGAGGCGCGCGCCGAGGAGCCGATGCTCCCGCTCTGGTTGTTCCGCAACCGCACTTTCGTGCTGACCTCCGCGATCGGCTTCCTGGTCGGCCTGGTGATGTTCGCTGCCCTGGCCTTCATTCCCACCTATCTCCAGATGGCGACGGGCGCTTCGGCTTCGGTATCGGGTCTGCTGCTGATCCCGATGATGGTCGGCCTGATGATCGCGCTGATGGCCTCGATGACCATGGTCACCAAAACCGGCCGCTACAAGGCGTATCCGCCCCTCGGCGCGGCGCTGATCATCGTGGATATGCTGTGGTTGACCCGCCTGGACGCCGACACTGCGATGTGGGTCGTCTCCGCAATGTTGTTCGTCATGGGCGCCGGCCTCGGCCTGATCATGCAGATCATCGTGCTGGTCGTGCAGAATGCGGTGACCCCCAACCAGATCGGCACCGCGACCAGCGCCAACAACTACTTCCGCGAAATGGGCGGTGCACTGGGCGTAGCCATCTTCGGCTCGATCTTCACCAACCGGCTGACCGAAGGTCTCACCGACGTCTTCATCTCCCACGGCCCCGAAGCCGCTGCGGCGAAACTGGATCCGGGCGGCCTGGTTCCCTCGGTCGTCAAACACCTCCCCGACGTGCTGCACGACGCCATCGTCGGCGCGTACGTGGACGCCTTGGTCCCCGGCTTCTGGTACCTGATCCCGGGCGCGGCGATCGCCTTCGTGCTCGCACTGTTCATCCCACAGCTGAAACTCTCCGACGAGGCGGGCATGGTTGCGCGCGGTGAGGCGGTGATGGCGCAGGACGCGGCTGGCGAGCCGGAGCCGGAGCTGGTTTCCGAACGCTGAGGCGGTGGCAGCCGAAAGATGAAGCGCTGACCGGGCGATCGATGGCCCGGTCAACGCTTCGATCGGGCGACCTCGGGGAAGCGGGTCCGGAGCTGGTCCAGGCATCGGCGCACTTCGCGCAGTTCCCGAATGAGCAGTCGGGATTCGGTTGTCGCCCTTGGACTGCCACGTCTGGTCAGTCTCTTGTCGATTGTGGCGGTCAGTGATTCGGCCTCGGCGGTGAGGAGGTCGTAGAACACACGTGCCTGTGCCACATCGGATTCGTCGCGCACCAGCTGCTCGTATCAGGCGATCGGCATCCCAGGAGGCCGGGTGTGTCGCCTGTTGTGCAGGTTCTCGTTGCCCATAGTTCATATTCGCGGTGCCCGGCGCTCGTCGTCAATGCGGTACCGGTCCCCAGCTGTGGGCGCTCGAGTCGGACGCGGGCGCGCGCGGGCCGATCGGAGAAATCCGCTGATCACCGGACCGAATGTGGCCGCGTCGGTAACGACGTCGACATGTCCGCCCGGATGTAGGTGCAGCGTCGAATGCGGCAGCATTCGGTGCATGATGCGGGCATTGACGACCGGGATGATCGGGTCGTCGGTGCCCGCGACAATGAGTGTGGGCTGCCGAATCGCCCACAGCGCGGGCAGACTGGTCCACAGCGAACCCGCGAGGAGTTGGTACAGGTAGCCGCGCAAGGATCCCGCGTGCACCTGACGGTGAAACAGTTCGGCGACGCGCTCTGGATCGGTGCGTGCGGTGCCGCCGTAGCTGGCCGCGGCGATATCGGTGGCGTACTCCGGATCCCGGAACCGGCGCGGTGTGGCCATCTTGACCAGCACCCGCGGGTGGGCGGGCACCATCAGTACGCCGGTCGCCGCCGACACCAACACCAGCCTGCGACATCGGCGCGGGTTCTGAAAAGCGAATTGCTGTGCCACCGCGCCGCCCCACGACAGGCCGAGCAGATCGACGCGGTCGATGCCCAGTTTGTCCAGGATGCGGCCGAGCAGCCAGGCCAGATACGGAAACCCATAGGGGAGTGGGGAATGCGGTGACTCGCCGGTGCCGGGCACATCGAAACTCACGACCGGTATCTCGAGGTCGAGCCCGTCGACAATCGGCGCGAGCACCTCGAGCCCGGCGCCGATGCCATTGCACAACACCAGCGGTATGCCCCGTCCCGGCCGGGTACGCACTCGAATCCGTTGGCCGAATACGGTGATGATGTGGTCCCCGGTGGCGGCGATCATCGGCTCACTGCGCGACATCAGTGTTCGTGGACATAGGTGCCCGGCGCCGGACCGACGGGTGGCAGGCCCTCGGCGCCGAGCTGTTGTGGCGCGGGCTTTTCGGGTCCGCCGCGCTCGGCGAGCCAGGCGACGTAATCGGGCCACCAGGAGTCGGCGGCCCGCTCCGCCGTTTCCAGCCATTCGTTAGGACTTTCGGTGTCGGCGGGCCCGAATCGGTAGGACGCCTTGGGATTTCCGGGCGGATTGACCAGCGCCGCAATATGTCCGCTGGTCGAGAGCACGTACCGCTGCTGCGCGCTGCCCAGCAGACGTGCGCTGCGATAGGTGGCCTGCCACGGGCTGATGTGGTCGGCGATACCACCGATCACATATGAATCGACGGTCACCTTCGACAGATCCACCGGCGAGTCCAGCATGCGCACCGCACCCGGTTCGGTCAGCGAGTTGTGCAGCCCGAGCAGCACCATATCCCGATGCAGGGCCGCGGTCATGCGCGTGGTGTCCGCATTCCAGAACAACACATCGAACGCCGCGGGCGCGCGCCCCTGGACGTAGTTGTTGACCCAATACCGCCAGATCAGATCGGTCGGCCGCAGCCACGCGAATACCTCGGCCAGCGCGCGTCCGTCGAGATAGCCCTTGCGATCGGACATCCTGATCGCCGTATGCGCCTCCTTCTCGCCGAGCGCCGCCGAGGCGAAACCTGCCTTGGACTGATCGAGTACGGTGACTGCGAGCGTCAGGCTCGCCAGCCGATCGTCCTCGCCGATATCGGTGAGATGCGCGGCGACCATGGCCGCGAGAATGCCGCCGGAACAGCTCGCCATCAGATGCGCGCGCTCGGTCCCCGCGATCCGCCGCACCGCGTCGAGTGCTTCCACAATGGCGGCGCCGTAGCTGTCGAATCCCCAATCTCGGTGCCGGGCATGCGGATTGCGCCACGATATCGCGAAGACCTGCTGGCCCCGCTGCACGAAATACTCGATCATGCTGCGGCCGGGTGCGATATCCATGACATAGAACTTGTTGATCACCGGTGGCACCATCAACAGCGGAACCGTGTGCACCGTCGGTGTCTGCGGGGTGTACTGGATCAACTCGAACATCCGTGTTTTCAGCACGACCGCGCCCGGTGTCGTGGCGATCGTCTCGCCGACCGCGAACGCATCCGGCTCGACCATCGCGGGAACTCGCGGCTGACTGGCGATATCGCGCAGGAATCGGCGCAGGCCGCGGACCGCGCTCAGTCCGCCGGTATCGATGAGCGCCTTCCAGCCCAGCGGGCTGAGCAGCGGGTTGTTGCTCGGCGACGCGCCCTCGATCACATTGTCGAATACGAATTTCATCCGCTCGCCATCGCGCCAGTCCAGATCGGCGTCTCGGTAGAGCGTCTCGGCGGTCTCGGATGCGGCCAGGTAGGCCTGCACTGCTCGATGCAGCAGCGGATTCTGTTGCCACGCGGGGTCGGCGAAGCGCTTGTCGTACTTGGCCGGTTCCCGGGTGGCCGAACCGCGGGCGATAAGGCCGAATTCCTTGACCAGTGATCGGCCGCGCTCGGCGACAGTCCCCGGCTTGCGGGCCAGATTGGCGGCCATATGTGCCCAGGAGGTGTTCGGTGTCATGCGGCGGCGCAGGCCGAAGGCGGGCCCGAGCAGCAGCAGATCGAGCGGAGCGGCGAGCTCGTCCGCGCCACGGGCGGTGGTGGGTGGGTAATTGCGTTCGGTATCAACGGTATTCGTCACGATGGCTCCTCTCGGGTGGATAGTTCGACGGTGCCCGGATCACATGTCCATGCCGCCGTTGACGCTCCACACCTGTCCGGTGATGTAGGCGGAGGCGTCAGCGGCCAGGAAGTGCACGACCCTGGCGACTTCCTCGGGGCGACCGGCCCGTCCCACCGGGATCTGGGCGGTGAGCTTGCTCATCACCTGCTTCGGAATGCGGTCGGTCATCTCGGTGGCGATCAGGCCGGGCGTCACGGCGTTGACCGTGATGCCGATGCCGTAGTCGGTGCGCAGGCCGGATTTGTCCAGCTGGCAGGCGGCCTCCTTGGCCAGGGTCTTGGTCAGCCCGAACAGCCCCGACTTGGCGGCGGCGTAGTTGGCCTGGCCGATATTGCCGGTCTCACCGACCACGGAGGATACGTTGACAATGCGTCCGGTCCCCCGTTCGACCATGTGCGCAAGCGCGGCCTGGGAGAGGAAGAAGGCGCCGGACAGGTTGACCGCGAGCACGGTGTGCCAGTCCTCCTCGGTCATCGCGGCCACCGTCTTGTCCATGGTGATACCCGCGTTGTTGACCAGAATGTCCAGTCGCCCATGGGTTTCGATCACCTCGGCGATGGTGCGGCGACAGTCGGCGGCGGAGCTTATATCGCCCTGATGGGCCGAAGCGGTGGCGCCGTGCGCCCGGGCCTGCTCGGTGAGGTTCGAGACGAATTGGTCGGCGCCGTCCTTGTTGTAGCCCACGGCCACTGTGGCGCCCTGGCCAGCGAGGCTGCGGGCGATCGCGGCGCCGATACCGCGGGTGCCACCGGTGACGAAGGCGACGCGGCCGGTGAGTTTTCCGGTGCCCAGTCCGAGCCCGGGGATTTCTTGAACGTACGAAGTGGTCATTCCTGATGCTTTCTGGGTATTTGGAATCTTGGTATGCCGCACCGTTGCTAGCTGCCATTACTGTCGTATGGAATTCGATCGGGATCATCGTCTCGGGGAGACGAGAACCGGGGGATTCATTGGCAGGCGGACACAGGACCTGCGAACATGCGGTGCCGCTATCGGTGTGCGGCCGGTCGGCCCGAAGTGACATCGATCTCGGGCGACCCGATTGCTAGCCGATTTCTTCCAGGTGGCGCAGCGCCGATTGCGCGGCGTTGGCGCCGCACATACCGTGCGCGCCGGGACCGGGTGGCGTGGCCGCGGAGCAGATGTACATTCCCGGCACGCCGACGTCGTACGGCGACAGTGTGGTGCGCGGACCGAAGACCAACTGACGAATATCCTTGGCGCCGGTCATGATGTCGCCACCGACATAGTTCGGGTTGTAGGTCGCCATCTCCGTCGTCGTCCGCACGGTCTGCCCGACGATGCGCTCCCGGAAACCAGGCGCGAACCGCTCGATCTGGGCGATGATCGCCGCGGTCGCATCGCCGGTATATCCGTTGGGCACGTGGGCGTAGGTCCACAGCGGATGGACATTGCCGACCGAGCGCTGCGGGTCCGCCAGGTACTGCTGCCCGACCAGGACGAAGGGTCGCTCCGGCATCCGGCCCGCGTGGATATCCCGTTCACCGGCGGCGATCTCGGCGTAGTCGCCGCCAAGATGCACCGTCCCGGCGCGGTGCGCGTCCGGATTGGTCCACGGCACGCCGCCCTCGACCGCGAAGTCGACCTTGAAAGCCCCGGGTCCCTGCCGAAAACGGTGGTACGCCTTGGCGATTCGGCGCGGCAGCCGATCGCCGAGGATATCGGCGACGGCGCCGGGTGCGAGGTCGAACATCGTGATGTCGGTGTGCGGCAACTGCGATATCGCGTCGATGCGGGTCCCGGTCTCGATCTTGCCGCCGAGATCGCCCAGCAGCGCGGCGAGCGCGCCGCTGATCGATCGCGATCCGCCCGCCGCAACGGCCCACCCGTGCCGGTGCCCGGCGGTGATGATGCCCAGTCCGATCGCGGAGGTCAGCGGCTGATGCAGCGGCCGAAAGGTATGTGCCGCGATGCCACCGAACAACGCCCTGGCCGCCGCGGTCCGGAATGCCCGTGCCAGCGTCGAGGCGGGCAGTATGGTCGGAATGCCGAATCGGGCCAGCGTCAGCGGGTGGTGTGGCATTCGCAGCAGCGGGCCCATGATGTCCTGCGCCAGCGCGTCGTACCGGGCCACCGGGCGATCGAATGCCAGCCGCCAGCGTGCCCCGTCTCGGCCGAGCCCGGCCGCGGTCTCCTCGACCGAGCGATGCAGCACCCCCGCCGAACCGCCGTCGAGCGGATGTACGCAATCTATCTCGGACCAGCGCCACTGCAGCCCGTACCGGTCGAGGCCGAGACTGCCGAGGAATTGCGAGCCGACGGCCATCGGATGGGTGGCCGAGCAGTGGTCGTGCAGCAGACCGGGCACGATCGCCTCGCTGGAGCGGGTGCCGCCACCGATCTCGTCCGCCGCCTCCAACACGGTGACCTGTACTCCGGCCGCCGCGAGGGCGACGGCGGCGGCGAGCCCGTTGGGGCCGCCGCCCACCACGGTTGCGGTGCTCATGCCAGCGCTCCATGCCCGTGCTCATCCAGGATGACCGGTGCGGCAGTGGGCTTCGGTTCGGTCAGCGACCAGCTCACCTCGGTCGGGATCGGACCGTTGGGCAACCACGGCTGCTCGGCGACCGCGTCGGCGACCTTCCAGGTACCGCGCTCGATCACCCCGAGCGCCCCGTCGATCACCTTGTAGTGCTGAACCTTGCTGCCCACCGCCTGCGACTCGACCCAGACGACGATCAGCTCACCCGGCTCGAATTGTGCCTCGGTCTGCACAGCCCGGACCAGATCCTCGTTGTGTAGGTGTCCGTCACCGAAGTTGAACCCGATCAGCGAATTGCAGATGAATTCCGCCTCGCGCACCGTCCGGGTATCGATATCGGGCAGGGATTTCAGCAGCACCGAGAACAGGCCGCGGCCCTGACTGTGCATGGTGCGCCAGGCGATGGTCTTCTGCAGGGTGATCTCGGCCCATTGCGGTTCGTAGCCGAACTCGATGAACTGGTCGAGTTGATTTCGCGCCGTCCTGGTCACCCGATCCAGTTTGGCCTCGGCACCGGGCGCGAACGCCCACACCGCCGACGCCCAGTTACCCGCGTACTGTCGCATCGAGGGCAGGAAGGACACCTTGTCGGGGCGGAAATTGCCCAGGATCGGGAAGAACACCAGCCCTGCCACGATCACCATGGTGAGCCACGGTGCGGACATATCGGTGACGCTGTAGCCGTCCCAGTTGGGGAAGCCGAGGAACAGGAAGATCGTGGTGTAGGCGAACAGCACATTCCACTCCAGCGGCACCGCCAGCGGGAAGGTCGAGACGATGAACAGGTGGAACACCACCATCGCGGTCGCTGCCGCCACGGTGAGCCAGATATTCGTCGAGAAGAACAACGTCAGCGGTGCGACGATCTCCACGAAGGTGCCGCCGACGTGCGCCATCAGATCCGCCACCCGGGACGGCCGCAGGTCACGCGGGAAGTCGCGATAATGCGCCCGCTTGATCCAGGTGAACGGCATCGAGGGGCTGTTGCTGACCATCGGCGGGACCACATTGGCGAAATGCTTGCCGAACTTCGACACACCCGCACCGACCCAGACGACCAGGATCAGCAGCTTCAGCGCGATGATCATGTCCACGAATGGCAGCACGGTGAAGAAGACGAGCGCGGGCAGGTACTGCTCGCCGCGAGCGGCGAGGAAGACCGTCTTGTCGCGCAGGCCGTTTAGCACCAGCAGCACGATTGCGGGCACGATGAGCGCGGGGGCGACCAGGCCCGAGGTGTTGTCCGGGACCGCGGCGGATAGCGAGTCACTGTGCACGCCGGGCAGAACCAACGGAACCGCCACGGCGACCAGCATGGCCACATAGAGCACGATGTCGAACCAGGTGCGGCGATCACCCCCGGTGAACGGCACCCAGCGCCATGGCCGCAGCCGAATGGTGCCCGGCCTGGCCCAGAACAGGATGCCGCCGGTCATCGGCTTTACCTTCCCCGCGAGCGGTCCCCACGAGCCCGCGACACCGATCGCCTCGAGCAGGACGGTCCACAGCACCGCCTTCTGGTAGACGATCGGCTGGTCCCACCACTGCGAAACATGCCAGAACGCAGGCAGATCCGAGGTCACGGTCGCCACGACAATGCCGCCCAGCGCGTAGCACAGCAGCAGCTTCAGGATGTAGATCGTGTGCACCATTCGCGGCGAACCGAATCCGTGCTCGCCCCAGCTGACGGCGAGGATGCGCATCCGCTCCATCAGCGGCTTCCGCAGAAATGTTTCCGGATCGACGGCTGGGAGATCCGGCTTTGTGAAACTCATTGTGAACTCCTAATTTTCGAATGTATCTCAGGCACCCTGGAGGTGCAGCGATTTACGCAGCGAGGATTTGTCGATCTTGCCGACGGCGTTCTTCGGCAGCTCGTCGAGAATTGTGATCGCCACGGGCAGCTTGAATTTCGACAGCGCGCCGCGCGCGTGCTCATGGATCCTCTCGGCGTCGATCTGCGCGCCGGAATTCAGCGAGACGAACAGCACCGGCTGTTCGCCGTACACCGCATCGGCCCGGCCGACGACCGCGGCCTCGGCGATTTCGGGCAGTTGATAGATGACGGTCTCGATCTCTTTCGGATAGATGTTCTCGCCGCCGCGAATGATCATGTCCTTGGCGCGGTCGACCAGCACGAGATAGCCGTCCTCGTCGATGCGTCCGATATCGCCGGTGTGCAACCAGCCGCCCGCGAGCGCCTTGGCGGTTTCCTCGGGGCGATTCAGGTAGCCGCGCATGACATTCGGTCCGTGCACCTGCACCTCGCCCAGTTCACCGTCGGCCACCGGGAGGTCGTTGGAGTCGACGATCCGGATGGTCTGGCCGGGCAGCGGCAGCCCGACGGTGCCCGGCTTGCGCTGGCCGCCGATCGGGTTGACGGTGCTCGCGCAGGAGCCCTCGGACAGTCCGTATCCTTCGACAATCGGTATGCCGTAACGGCTTTCGAACTTGTCCAGCAGTTCGACGCTGGCCGGTGCCGCGCCGCATACCGCGAATCGCACGGCCGAGGTATCCGGTCGCACATCCGCGGGCAGATCCGCCAGCATCGTGTACATGGTCGGTACGGCGGAGAAGTAGGTCGCGCCGCTGCGTTCGATCCGCTCGAAGAAGGTCTTCGGGCTGAACCGGCCCGCGATGGTGGTCCGGCCACCGGCCAGCAATGGCGACAGCGTGCCGACGACAATGCCGTTGACATGGAACAGCGGCAGGATGAGCAGGCTGTGGTCGGCGCCGGTCAGCTCGAATGCGTCGATCACCATGCGGCACATCGCCTTCAGATTGGCGTGGTCGAGCATGACGCCCTTCGGGCGGCCGGTGGTGCCGCTGGTGTAGATGAGCAGAGCCAGCGCGTCGTCGGACTGCTGGACCGGATCGGCGAAGGCCGGGGGTTCGGCGGTCAGCTCACGCACCGGCAACAGCGCGGGTGTGGCCAGTTCGATCTGCCGATCGGTGACCAGCACCTTCGCCCCCGCGTCCGCCACCTGGTATGCGACCTCGGACGGGACGAGTGTGGGGCTGAGCGGGGTGACGGCCGCACCGATACGCCACGCGGCGAACAGGGTCACCACGAGGCTCACGGTGTTGGGCAGCATCACGGCGACCACGTCCTGGGCGCCGATGCCCTGGCTGCGTAAGGTCGCCGCGGCCCGCTGGACGGTCCGGAGGAACTGAATGTTGTTCAACTCGACGTCATCGTCGGCGATGCTCGGTCCGTACGGGTCGCGGGTGGCGCGTAGGTCGGGGAGTTCCGAAAGGTTCATGGACAATTCCTGGTCTGGGGGTCTCGAAGGGATACACCAAACGATAGGAATCGGACATCTGGTAAACACCGTCGCGAAAATACGAAGTCCGCGGCCGGTGTTGTCGTGGGAAGACAACCGCATCAGGAAATCGATCACCCTGGTCGGCGCAGCGATCTACTGTTGGTTATGGCTGACCGGCGCCGGTTCGACGATGCAGTCGTCATAGAGAACGCCGCGCGGATCGAGGGGCTGCTCCGTGCCAGGCTGGGCGAGGTATCCCGGTCGATTCAGCAGACCCTGGCCGCCGAGATTTCCGAACTGCGGGGTAATTCGCAGCTCATCGAATTACTGGGCGCCAGCGTCGAGGGAAATATCGATGCGGTCTTCCACGCGTTGCACTACGACATCCCGATCGAGCGCGTCGAACCGCCGACCGCCGCGCTGGAGTATGCGCGGCGCCTGGCCCAACACGATGTCTCCTCCAATGCGCTCGTGCGGGCGTACCGGCTCGGTCAGCAGGCGCTGCTCGATGTGATCCTGGACGAGATCCGCGTCGCAGACCTCGATCCGACACTGAGCCTCGATGTCTACGAGCGGATGACAACGGTCTCCTTCCGCTATATCGATTGGATTTCCCAGCAGGTCGTCGGGGTGTACGACGTCGAGCGCGATCGGTGGTCGGAGCACCGCAACAGCGTGCGCGCCGTCCGTGTGCGCGAGCTGCTCGAGGACGGCGAAGTGGATCTGGACGCGGTCACCGCGGCAATCCGCTACCCGCTCAGGCGAATTCACCTCGCACTGATTCTCTGGTACTCCGACGACGTGAAGGGCAACGAGTTGGTGCGGCTGGAACGCTTCCTGCGCGAGCTCACCGAATCGCTACCGACACAGGGGAGTGCGTTGTTCGTCGCCGCCGATCGAGTCAGCGGTTGGGGCTGGATTCCGTTGAGCGCCGAGCCCGCGCCGACCGTCGTGGGGCTGGTGCGTCGGTTCATCGCCGGGCGCCACGATGCTCCGTGTATCGCCCTCGGCATGCCACTGCCCGGTGTCGAGGGCTTCCGCCGCTCCCATCGGCAGGCCGAGAGCGTCCGCAACGTCGCCATCGCCGCGGGTCCACGCAGCGAGGGCGTCACGGCGTCCGGCGACCCCGGGCTGGCCGCGGCCGCACTGCTGAGCGGCGATCTGCCCGAGGCTCGGGACTGGGTGCGCGATGTGCTCGGGCCGCTGGCGACCAACTCCGACAACGATGCGCGACTGCGCGACACCCTGCGCGTCTTCCTACATCACGGCGCGAGCTACAAGGCCGCCGCCGACGAGCTGAACCTGCACTTCAACTCGGTGAAATATCGTGTCCAGCGCGCCGTCGACCGCCGCGGCCGCCCGATCGGCGAGGATCGCCTCGATGTCGAGCTCGCCCTGCTGCTGTGCCACTGGTTCGGTCCAGCGGTTCTCGGGCCCGTCGATGAGGGCCTTGTCACGACCGATCGCATTCGCCGCGCGAACCGGTCAGCCGTCGGTCCGGAACGGGGCCCGAGCTCGGCCATGTGAGGTGTCATCGATGCGATGCGATGCGATGCGATGCGATGGTTGGCGTTGGTGCGCAACGACTTTGCCGCCGACCCGACGGATACGAGACGCCATGGCGGTCGATTCCGCTCAGGCCTTGCTCGGTGACGGTGTCAGCGGACGACCTCGACGATGTCACCGGGGTTGAGGTGGTGGTAGGTCGCCTCGGCGCCCTCGGGGGTCATCCGGATGCAGCCGTGCGACTGTTCCTCGATGGGGCCGATATGGGTGGCGATATCACCGTTGAAGAAGACGGCCCACTTCATCGGAGCGTTGTGCATGGTGCTCCAGAAGTCCTCCCTTTTGAAGGAGACCCGGAAGACCCCGGGCGGCGTCTCATACCCGGGCCGACCGTGGGAGATCGGGGTCGGACCGTAGGTCACCTTGCCGTCTTCCATCAGCCAGGCTTCGTTCGTGGACAGCCGCATACACATCCGTGCGTTCTCGGCACACGGTGCGTAAACGGGAGCTGGCGGAATGGGCGGAATGATCGCCGGTGTGCCGATATCTGGGCCACCCGGCCACAGTGGTTCTGCTTGCGCCGTGCCCGCCATCAGGAGTCCGGCCGACACGGCACCGACGAGCACTGCGGATCTGACCGACCAGTTTCGAAAACGCTTGCTGTTCTTCACGCTACTGACCCCTCTCACCTTGGGCACCCTGGGCGTGGATCGCCAGGGTGATGATGGGACCAACCTCGTAGCGTTAAGCATATGACCGCCGAGAGGTGAAAGTGATCGTTTCCGGAATCGCTACCTCGGCCTCTGTCATAACGGACTGGTGTCGCATAAGCGCCAGCCGCAGCCGCATAGACTCGATCCGACCACGGGATCGGGCGCGCATTGTCCGGGTCCCAAGTACGCTCGGAGTGTCGAAATATGAGGCGACAGATTGGTTTCCGTAATTAAGGGGGAACAGTGGACGCGCTGAAGCTCGACCCGGCGGCGATGGCCGCCTACACCGCGATCGCGAATACGGTGTCGCAACAGCTGGCCTCGGCCTCGGCTGTCGCGGGTGGCGCGGTGAATCCGGAGCGACTCGTCGCTGATCTCGGACCGATCGGCGCCACATTTGTGGCCCGATTCACCGAGAAGGTGCACGAACATGTCCAAGCGCTTTCTACCGCAGGACAATTGGTGGCCGCCTATGGGCAGGTACTGCGCGACTACAGCGCGGATATGCAGGGCATCGACGTAGATTCCGCGGGCGCTGTTGCCCGGCAAGGAGAAGCGCTGGCATGAGACGACTGCTCCGACGGCGGCCCGCCAACACCGCCGCCGATACCCCCGTCAGCACCGTCGACCCGAATGTGGATCCGCCGATCGTGGCCGCGCTGGTGGAGCCGCTGCTACAGCTGCGCGCCTCGCTCGGCAGCGGCGTCGCGACACCGGACCGGTCCGTGGTCGACGCGCTGTCCGCGGCGTCCACACAGGTCGCCGATGCCGAGGGCCCGCACCGCGACGGCCTGCACGCACTCGAGTCGACCTGGACCTCGCGCGCCGCCGACGATGCCGTTCCGGCGTTGCGCACCACGCAAACTCAGATCGGCGATATCTCCGACCGCGGACCGGAGTACCTGTCGGTGCTTGGTGACGCCCATGCCACCAGCGCCCGCGCCGCGCAGAAGGTGGAGCAGATCATCGCGGACTTCCGCAGGGACGCCCGGCAGATCATGAGCACCGCGAGCGCGTCCTCGGATACCGATGCCGTGATTGCGCGGGCGACCCAGGCGCTGCGGGACGCCGTCACCGCGGTCAGCACCGCGCAATCGGAAATGGACGGCCACACCGCCCGACTCGACGGGATGGGACCGCTCACCGTCACCACACCGCAGGGCGTTGGCACCACCCAGCAGACGGTCGTGCCCGGTACGACGGACGGCACGACGACCGCGGGCGTGACCACGACAACGCCACTGGACCCGGTGCAGGCGGCCCAACTCCAGTTGCAGCAGTACCTGATCAACGCGGGTGTCTCGGTCGGCACCGCCGCCATGGAGGCCGGGGTCAATATCGGCACTCACCTCATCGATAAGATCGCCGAAGTCGGTACGCACGCCATGGACACCGTGGCCGCCTCCGCGGACAAGGCGATCGACAAGGCGATTCCGGAACTCATCCATCCGGGCAGCACCACGAACCCGACCACCGGCGAGTCCGCGAGCAAACCCACGAATGTGATCGACTTCGGCGGCGGATCGGGTCTGTCGGCCAAGCCCGCGCCGAATGCCGGGACCAGCTCGGTGATCCCGCCCAATGGATCCACCGCCACGAAACCGGCTCCCGCGCCGATGCCAGCACCGGCGCCGCAGGCACCGGCCGCCACGGATACACCACCGTCGCGCCCCTCCGCGCCGGAACCGGCGAACCAGCCGGGCAGCACCGGTGGTCTGGCGATGCCGCCGTCACCGCAATCGGATGAGGATCGCCGCCCGCGCGACGGCCAACTCGGCGTCACCGTGCCGACCGTGCTGGCGACCGTCCCGCCTGCGGTGATCGGCGAATTCGACGATGACGAGCTCTGATTCCGGCTCCTCGAGCCGGAACCAGGGCAATCCGTTCGATACCGGACTGCCCATGATCCGGCCAGCCGCCCCCGCCTCGAAGCGGCGGCGGCGTCCGGGCGCGCGGCGCGGTTCCGGCCAACGACGGGGCCCTCGGGTCGATCCGCTCGACCCACCCGAGCGGCCACTGCGTGCCCGGCCGTCCGGGGATTGGCAGGAATGGCTGGAACCGCGTCATCCCGCCGTGGCGCCACCGGAGGCGGAGCAGAGCCGGGACCGGACCCGCACCGTCCCGACCGAATCGCCGCTACCTGCGGAAACCAAGGCCGTTGTGCCCACGATCATCGATCGGTCCGGCGGTAATCCCGGCCCGGCACTGCGGCATCCGCCGCGACGTCGCGATCAGCAACCGGCAGGTGGCGGCAATCGGGTGGTCGCGGTGCTGATCATGCTCGGTGTGGTGCTCGCGGTGGTTTCGGTGCTGATGTTCGTCTTCGGCGGTTCGGGTGAGCAGAAGCGCCCCGCCGCGGCGACCTCGGCGGCCGTCGTGCCGGGGACCACCGGACGCGTTCCAGGGACCACCGCACCCGGCGATCAACCGTCGCAGGTCGCGACGCCGGGCTGTGAACAGCGGCGCACCGGCGATGTCATCTCCGGCACGGATCCGGGCGGCACCAGCGATGGCCCCTCGGCGATCCTCGCCTTCGAGCGTGCGTATTACGTGCAGCGTTCCGGGTTCGCGGCGCGCGGCGTCGTCGCCAATGACGCGAATGTGCCCGCTGCCGACCAGATCCAGCGCGGCATCAACCAGGTCCCCACCGGCACCCTGTACTGCGTGCAGATCACCCGCGCGGGCACCGATGCGGGGGAGGCGCACTGGGAGGTCCGGCTCACCCAGCAACGACCGGGTGAGCAACCGCAGACCTTCACCCAGATCATCACGACCCGAACGGCAGGCAATCGAACGCTGATCACCGCGATCAACGCCGCCTGACGCGGACCGGCGATCGCTGCTTCGGGCGGCGCGGAATCGGGCTGTGCGGGACCGAATCGAGTCGTGTGGGTCGCATCGAGGGTGCGGTGGGATTCGAGCCGTGTGGGGCTGGATCGAGTCGTGTGGGGTCGTATCGAGGGTGCGGTGGGATTCGAGCCGTGTGGGGCTGGATCGAGTCGTGCGGGGTCGTATCGAGGGTGCGGTGGGATTCGAGCCGTGTGGGGCTG
>NZ_JBSGEQ010000033.1:0-15318 GCF_053602975.1 Nocardia sp. NPDC004278 | reverse complement strand
GGATCGAGTCGTGCGGGGTCGTATCGAGGGTGCGGGGCCGAATCGAGCGTGTAGCGCCGCTTCGAGATGTGTGCGGCCGAATCGAGTCGTGCTGTTGCGAACAGTCGATGCGGCGAGCGAGCGGACGGCGTTGCTCAGAGGGTGCGCGTCATGAAGACGCTGTGCGGGTCCTCGAGATAGTCGGCGAATGGTGGGCAGACCTCGAAGCCGTGCCGGGTGTAGAGCCGTTGCGCCGGGGCGAAGTAGTCGGAGGCTCCGGTTTCCAGGCTGAGCCGGTGGTAGCCGCGGGCACGGGCCTCGGCGATGAGATGGCCCAGCAGGGTGGCGGCGATGCCGCGGCCGAGGCGATCGGTGGCGGTGCGCATCGACTTGATTTCGCCATGAGTGGCGTCGAGCTGTTTGAGTGCGCCGCAGCCTGCGAGTTCGCTGTCCTCCCAGGCGCTCCAGAAGGTGATACCCGGGCCGCGCAGGGCAGCCAGGTCGAGGGCGTGCACGCTGTCGGCAGGCGAGTTGTCGTACATCTCGGCCAGATGCTGGGTGAGCAGGGCCGCGACCTCCGGACCGGACAGATCGTCGATGACGATCCGCAGGTCGGCGGTTCGGCTCCGTAGCTGCTCGTCAATATCGCTGGACATTCGTCCATCATGGACGGCGCGTCTGGCCCCTGCTGTCTGGGTCGGTACTCGACGAAGACCTTCGGGGCGCTCTACTGTGAGGGCACTCGCCCTCACAGTAGGTGGCCAACGATGTCGATGTTCGAGAAGTTCGCCCAGCAGGCGAACAATGTGCCGATCAAACCGCGCCGCCTGCCCGCGCCATTGGTGCCGTCGCTGGCTGATCGGGTCGCGGGAGGCACTGAGCTCGAGCCGACCGGCGCGGTACATCGATGCCGGCCGACGTGCGGGCGGACAGGGACAACGCGAGGATCGAATAATGAGGTTTGCCAACAAGTTCGGGACGCTGGCCACGACCGCGGCGCGACGGGCCGCCGATGAGACCTATTACGCCGCACTCACCGTGCGTGCCGGACTCGCGACGCCCGAACGTCCGGATCGGCTTGCCAGAATGGGCGCGGCGGTACTGCGCTCCGGACTGCTCGGTGGACTGACAACCGTTGCCGCCCTGCGCTATCGCGATCGCAGCGCCATTATCGACGAACTCGGCCGCATCAGCTTCCGCGAACTCGATGAGCGCAGTACCGCACTCGCGAATGCCTGGCGGGCGCGAGGTCTGCGCGATGGTGAAGGTGTGGCGATCCTGGCGCGCAACCATCGTGGCTTCCACTATTCGGTTTTCGCCGCGGCCAAGTGCGGCGCCCGAATCATCTTGCTCAACACCGACTTCGCGGGCCCGCAGCTACGTGAGGTGGTGACCCGCGAGGGCGCCGATCTGCTGGTCTTCGACGATGAATATGCCAGCGTGCTGGGCGATTTCACGCCCCGGCGCGGCCGCTACCGCGCCTGGGCCGATCGGCCCGGCGTGGACACCTTGGACAATCTGATCGCGGGCGCCGCGCGCACACCACCGCGCAAGCCGCGCACCGCCGCCCGCATCGTCCTGCTGACCAGCGGGACGACCGGAACCCCGAAGGGGGCGCCGCGCAGCAGTGAGCCGACCTCGCTGTCGCCGCTGGGCGCCATCCTCGGCAAGGTGCCGTTCCGGGCGCGCGAAGTCACCGAATGCCCGGCGCCGCTGTTCCATACGCTCGGTTTCGCGCACGCCATCCTCGCGGTCGGCTTCGGCTCGACGCTGGTCATCCGGCGCCGCTTCGATCCGCAGGCGGTGCTGGACAGCCTGGATCGGCATGGCGCAACCGCCATGATCGCGGTGCCGGTGATGCTGCAGCGGCTCGTCGATGCCGGACCGAAAGCCTTTGCCGGACGGGATCTCTCGCGGTTGCGGATCATCTTCGTCGCCGGATCCCAGCTCGGTGCCGAGCTGTGCGGCCGAGTGACCGAAGCCTTCGGACCGGTGGTCTACAACGTGTACGGATCCACCGAGGTGGCCTACGCGACCATTGCCACGCCCGCCGATCTGGCGGTGGAGCCCGGCTGTGTCGGCTCCCCGGTGCCGAGCACCACCGTGAAGATCTTCGATGACAATGACGGCGAGGTGGGTCCCGGTATTACCGGGCGGATCTTCGTCGGCAACAACTACCAGTTCGAGGGCTACACCGGCGGCGGTGACAAGCCCCGCATCGGGGGGTTGATGTCCACCGGCGATGTCGGCCACTTCGACAGTGCCGGAAGGCTTTTCATCGACGGTCGCGATGACGATATGATCGTCTCCGGTGGTGAGAACGTCTTTCCGGGCGAGGTCGAGGAACTCCTCGCGGCCCATCCCGCGGTGGCGGAGGTCAGCGCGTTCGGTGTGCCCGACGACCGGTACGGTCAGCGGCTGCGCGCGGTAGTCGTTGTACGCGAGGGATATTCGCTCACCGAGGACGAGGTCCGCGCACACGTCAAATCGCATCTGGCTCGGTTCAAGGTGCCGCGTGATGTGTTCTTCATCGATGAACTCCCGCGCAATCCCACCGGCAAGGTGCTCAAGCGCGTATTACGGGAGCTGTCGGCCTGAGCCAGCGGCATCACATGATGCCCAGCATCCGCCGCATCGTATGCCGCAACTGCGCCGGATCCGGCATCGCCGTGCGGAACCACCCGTTCGGCGGCACCACCACCAGTCCGCCGCGCCGATATTCGACACAGTCGACGATGGCGTCCGCGACCGCCTCCGCATCGGGCGCGTAACCGGGTGCGATGGTGCTGACCAGCACGCCCTGTCCGGCGAGTCCGCGATGCAATGCGGTGCCGAGCCCGATCACCGCGTGCTTGGTCGCGCAGTACACCGCGGCGCCCAGTGCGGCCGTCACGCCGATGGCCGAACCGATATTGATGATGTGGCCGTGCCCCTGTTCGGCGAAACGCAGTCCGGCGAGCCGGGATCCGATGATCACCGCGCGCAGGTTGGTGTCGATCTGGCGGTCGGATTCCGGCCCGGACTCCGCGAGAAATGAGCCGGTCGGTTCGACATCGGCGGCATTCACCACCACATCGAGACCACCCAGTCTGCGTTCGGCGGTGACCAGGAATTCGGCGAACCGCGCGTCGTCGGTGACCTCCAGCGGTAGACCGACCGCGTCGGCGCCGTGAATCCGGTTGAACTGGGCGGTGATTGCACGCACTTTGCCCGCATCCGCGTCACCGATCGCCACATCGGCCCCCGCGGCGAGGAAGGCCAATGCGGCCTCCTTGCCGATACCGTAGGTGCCGCCCGTAATCGCGACGCGCGTGCCGACAAGGGTCTTTCTCGGCATGTTGTTCTCGCCTACCTTGGTCTTCGCTCGACGATAGCCATGACGGTAGATTCGCGGCGGCGTGGTAGCCATGCGATATCGGGTCATGACATTGCGCAAACCGGTCAGCTCGAGTCGAACTCGATTGGTATATACGAGGTTCGGCCAAAACCTTGCGAGTGTCGGCCAGCTGCGATCACGATGATTCGGTGGCCTCATGGGAGTGGCGGCGGTCGGTGGCACATGCGGCGATCCTTGCCGAGGTCGGCGATGACCACGATCTGACGCGCGAGGACATCTTGCGCGGTACCGCCATCGATCCGGTGATGTTGAAGACGCCGGGCGCGGAGATCACTGCGGCACAAGAACTCCAACTCGTGCGCAATATCGTCACCTTGCTCGACGACCAACCGGGCGTGGGCTTCGAGGCGGGGATGCGCACGCGCGTCACCACCTACGGTGTGCTCGGGATGGCGGTGCTGAGCAGTCCGACCATGCGTTCGGCCATCGACGTCGCGATGCGCTACTTCAGCATGCTGACCTCGTTGGCACGCGCCTGGCACGTCTATCACGATGACGAGATCTGGCTCCATGGCGACGATCGTGATCTGCCGGGCGACGTACGTGCATTCCTCGCCGAGCGGGATGTGGCTGCGCTGCTGTACAACTGGTATCTGGTGTTCGGGGTGCCGCCGCCGGTAGTGCGGGCCGAGGTCGCCGGTGGGCTCCTACCTCGACTGCGGCCGATATTGGACCAATTCGAGATTCCCAGCACCGAATCCTCGGAGTTCCAGCTCGCGGTCTTCGACGCCACCGATATCGATCGGCCGATGCCCAACGCCAGCCCGCTTACCGCACTGCTCTTCGAGGAACAGTGCATCGACCTGCTGCAACGCCGAGGATTGAAACAGGGCCTTGCCGGATCGGTGCGCGAGGTGCTGTTGCATCAGATGAACGGCCGCATCACCCAGGAAGACGTGGCGGAGCAGCTGCACATGAGCCTGCGCACAATGCGGCGGCGCCTGGCCGACGAGGGCACCTCCTACCGTCGACTATGCGTGGAGACCTATGGAACGCTCGCCGAAGAACTGCTGACAACCGGCCTCACCGTCGAGGATGTCGCCTACCGCATGGGCTATTCCGGCGCACCCAGCTTCTCCAACGCATTCAAACAATGGCGCGGTATCTCACCCGGCCGCTTCGCCCGAGCCGCCTCCGCCCGCCTCCGCCCGAGCGTCGCCCCATAGCCGCCTCGCGCCGACGGCGTTGGTGATTCGCACCTTTTGTCGTGATCCGAACTCGGTGTAGCACGCAAAACTGGTCGATGACGTGCTCGCGGCGCGAGTGCGGATCCCGACAAACGATGCAGGTGCAAGGGGTTGCTGTGGAAAGGGCGGCCGAGGGGCGTGGCGGATGCGACCATGGATAGGTAGCGCGGTGTCGGGAGGTGGTGGGTGTGGTCGTATTCGCGCAGGAGTATGCCGCCCTGCGGTGGTCGGTGGTTGTGGCGTTTCTGTTCGCGGCGGCGGTGGTGCTCGGCCGGTTGGCGGCACCGGCCCGTGAGATGCGTCGGATGGCGGGGGAGTGTGGTGACGCCGGGACGGTCGCCGTTCCGCTCGTTGGCGTCGGAAGAGTGACTGATTCCCTTCGACCGCAGGCAAATTCGATGAGCGAGGGCGTCGCGGCATGTCACGAATCCGATGCCGCGCATCTGATCATGTGTCTGGTCATGCTAGCGATGCTGGTCTTTCCCACGGGCGCGAATCCGGTCGCGTTGCGCGGGGTGCTCATCGCAATGGTCGTCGTCTTCGCGGCACTGCTGCTGGATCGAATTGTGCAGTGGCGCAGTGCGACTCGATTGGTACCCGCCGATCGGGTGGTCGCGCTGGGCTACCACATCGTCGTCGCGCTCACGATGCTGTACACGATGTCCGGACACGGGCCGGGCAGCCATGCCGATGGTCCGAAGCCGATCCCCGCCCTCGCACTCGCCACGCTATTCGCTGCGGACGCGATCGCGCTGATCGTCGCGGCGAGCACCGGACGTCCACAACGCTGGCTCGGGCACCCGATCGGCCCGTCAACCGGTCCGCTCCGCACCCGTGCCCTCTCATCCGCGATGATCCCCCACCTCGTAATGGACCTGGGCACCACGTACATGCTGATAGCCACCACCGCCACCTGACCCCAGCCTCGGACAGGCGATCACCATGCAGGTAAACGTCGAGAGCGCACCTGCACCAACGCATTCTCGGTCACGCGGGCGGTGGTGGGGTGGGCTAGAGGTGGATGATCGAGTCGGCGACGACTCGACCACCGAGACGGACCCAGCCGTCGGAGTCCCATTCAGTGAAGAGCTGGGACCCTTTGCCCTGGGTGATGATCAGACTGCGGCGCAGCAGGGCGGTGAGGGCGACGGCGGCGGCGCCGGTGGCTTCGTCCTCGGCTATTCCCATTGATGGGGCGAACATTCGGGAGCGCAGTGCGCCACGGTGTTCGTCGGTCCAGGTCCACAGGTAATGGTGGCCCTCGTCGAAGTCGTCGGGCCGCAGGTTCGTCAGCGTCTCGACGTCGTCGAGCTGGTGGAAGGTGAATTCCGGCGTCCATTCGCCGCGCGCCCTGATCCAGGTGAGGCCGTCGGTCAGCTCGACGGCGACCGGACCCGCTGCCAGCTGCAGGATCCGCACCGGGCGGCCCTGCTCGGCGAACCACCACGCGGTACCCACGGATGGGTGTCCAGCAAACGGCAGCTCTACCGCAGGGGTGTAGATCCGCACCTTGGCGATGTCGTCGACAGGATCCTCGACGACAACGGTCTCGCTGAAGCCCGCCTTCGCCGCCAGCGCCTGGTGATCCACGTCGGCGACGTCGGCTGCACGGGCGATGCCGAGTTCGTTGCCGCCGTGCCCCGCCGGATCCGTGAACACCCGCACGACCTCGACCCGCGTACCGGTAGCCTCCGGTTCACCTTGTGTACCCATGAGCGCGAGCCTACCGGCAATTCACCAGTGAACCTATGACTCGGTGGCGGGTATGCGTCTGGGACAAATGTCGTGAATTCCCTTGTTCCTGGTCAGTCCCTTTGGTTTCTGGCGCACCGGCAGCCGTGTCGTCATGTCTCAGGAGGCGGCGTGCAGCCAGCTGTTCGGCTTCCTGCTGAACCTGTTTTTCGGACTCACCTTCCTGGGCCATCAGCTGGAGCTCAACAAGATCGCCGACCGGTTGGGCTGGTCGATAAAGGCGACGCCGTCCCGCGGGGACGGGGCCGTTGCCGTCTCATCAGTTTGCGCTCCGGCCGATCTGTGGAAATGGTTGCGGCAGTTCGTATTCGGCCAGTACACTCGCCCAGGCGGCGGAGAGGTCGGTGCCGAGATGACTCGGATGGGCAATTCCGATGTCGGCGTCTTCGGCGAGTTCGAGTGTGCCGCCGCTGACGTCAACCGAGGTGTTGTCCGCAGTGACGCGGAAGGACTCGACCAGTCGATCGTCACGGTAGGTCGCCCAGATCAGTCGGCGAGTGAGGTTGATGCGCACCGGATGCGCGATGTACTGGTTGCGCAGTTCATCGAGGGCGAAGCGGCGATCGGTGACCATGGCGCGTTCGAGTCGCCGGATCTGCTCGGCGGCGCAATTCTGGACGTACCTGCGAATCGTGCGGTACGCCGCACCCGACTCGGCGGCGAGCGCCTGGTCATCGTGTGCGTTCGCCTTGGGCAGGGATTTACGGCGGATGCCGTCGGCGCCGGTAATGGTGGGGCGCAGTTGTTCATCGAAGCCAAGGACGAATTGGCGTGGTCCGAAATCGAGCAGGGCCGTGCCGTCGGGACGCAGCCCTGGGTCGAGAACCATACGGTCCGCGAGTTGATCCGCACTCAGCCCCAACTCGTCGGCCAGATCGTCGACTCGGATCCGCGCCGCCGCACGGACCGCGGCGTTGCGGCCCTGCTGGGTCACCGTGATCAGCGCGGACAACGCACGGTCCGAGCCGATTGCGGCGAGCGTATCGAGCGCACTGTCCTTGGCTGCACTCCAGAGGAGATGAGACAGCATATCCGCGACCGTCTGGTCATTTCCGAAGGCGGCCAACGCCTCCCAGACCCAGGTGTCCTTCGATGCTGAGCCGGTCTTGGTCCACTGGTCGAAGATCACACCGGCCGCGACGGCCAATGTCGCTGTGTCGCAGTACTCGCCGATACGCGCCAGCGCGGCGTGCGGAACTCCGGGGTCCGACAGCATCATGAGTACGACGAGGTTCGCGACCGCGTCGTGCGGCAGTGGGTATCCGGTGGTCAGCATGATCGGCGGCAGCTCAGGAATCGACAACCATTGCGGCAGCGGGGGAATCCGCGCGGGCACGATCTCGGCCGGATCGACATCGAGCAATTCGCGCACGGCAGCGGTCGCACCGTAGGCGCTCGAGGCGGCGAGCAAGGTATCGGTGTGGCCGAGCGCGGCGAGGGTGCGCAAGGCGGCGGCGTGTGTGCGTCTTGCCCTGCGCGCCTTGCCGATCGCACCCGGGATCAAGGCGGTAGCGGCATAGTCCGGATGACGGCGCAGCCAGTCCAGGGCGATGCGGCGGCGTGAGCGCAACCGGAGCCAGTCGGCGATCAGTGCGGCGACGGTCGGACTTTCGAACGGAGCGATCGCCGGGGCGTGGTAGCGCGGCTGCGTCGTGGCCGCGTCGATGACCAGATCGTGAGCCGCGGCACCGTGGGCAGCCGTGAGTTCGAGCAGTGGCTCGGCGTGCCAGAGCAACGAGCTGATGCGGCTGGTGCGCAGGTACGGGTCCGCGCGCGCGAGCTCGACCTGGGCGAGTGCGGTCAGCTGCCATTCGCTGATCGTGGAGCCGCCGGGCGGGACGTGCTCCAGTCGCTGCCGCACTTCGTCGGTGGTCAGTGTCTCGACCCGGCCGAGCCACTCCTCCCGCTCGCCCGCTTGCCACGAAACACGCACGTCGGCAGGCGCTTCGAGGGTGGTGATGGTGGTCGGCTCCGGGCGCGGTCGCTGCCATGGCGGATCGCGCAGAATCGCCGGAACGAGCTCGGCGGGTGTGGTGGAAACCGACGGCGTCGGCAGACTCTCGATGATCAGCCGCCGAGCGGATTCGGGTAGTTCGTCGCACATGGCGGTGGCGAGCTCGGGATGACGCCGGACGTGGTCGCGGAAGGTATCGGTACTTTCCCTGCGGGCGGTCCGCGCGGCGAGCACGCGCATGGCCCGTGCGGGGAACCGTTCGGTGGAACCGAGCAGCGCCGCGGCGGTGGCATTGCGCCACGCGTGCTCGGCCAGGAAGTCCATCGCCGCATCGTCGGGAAATCGGGCGAGCATGCGCGCCAGGGTTTCCGGCCCCGGCGCGGAGCCGTTGCCGCGGCCGGTCTTCCAGAGCCGGATGAGGACGCTGGTGGCGGCGGGGCCGAGATGTGCCGCGAGACTGTAGATCAGCGACTTGTTATCGCGCAGCAGATGCCAATGCCAGGTGATCATGCCGATGATGCGGTGGGCCAGTGCCGGATCGGTCACCGAGGCGAGCAGGAAGGTGGCACCGAAGCCCTCGCTGAGTTGTGGATCGGCGAGATCGGCTGTCACCCAATGCTGTTCGGTGGGAAACAGGTAGGAGGTCAGCAGCCGGATCGATAGCGTCCCGCGCCGCAACCGCCGTGCCTCGTCGAGGGCGTCGGCATAGTCCATGTCCGCGGCCGCGGCCAGCAGGGTGCGCAGGCGGCGAACCAGCGTGGCGGGCGGATCACAGGGCTGCGCGGTGATCCGGTAGGCGTGTCCGTTCCACATATCGGACGACTGCGACTCCGCGCAGACGCCGGTGAGCGCGGCCACGGTCGAGACGGCGAACCGGAGGCCGTGGGTGGCGACGAGATAGTCGGCCAGATCCGCGTGGTTGTCGTAGTAGCGGCCGAGGGCATCGCCATCCAATAGCTTCGCGTCCATGCCGATCGCCGCGCACACGGCCGCGCCGAGCGGATCGGAACCGGGACGGGACAGGTACTGCGCGCCCCGCTGGGCGAGCACCCGGTGCGAGCCGGAATGGCCGAGAATCGCACGGATCCGCTCCGCAGATTGCGCCAGTTTGTCGGAGACCGACTGTGCCGCAGCCACATTCACGGTGACCCTGGCCACGGGGCAGCGCCCGCGGAATGGATCGGTTTTCGACCACCAGGCGCTGGGTACCACCCAGATGTCCTCATCGGTCGGTGGCGTGCGGACAGCCATCGGCCCGTCTCCCTTGTTCACGAGGTGCGTATCGCGGACAGGTTAACGAGCCGCTCCGACATGTACCGGTCGACACGGAAACGGCAACGGCTCCGCCCTTTCGGGCGGAGCCGTTGCTCGGCGTATCGAGATATCAGACCGCGACGGCGGCCAGCGCCTCGGTGGACTGCACGGCCTGGCCGACACCGGCCACGATCGCGGCCGCGCGCAGCGATTCGAAGATCACTTCGCGCGAGACGCCCGCCTCGCGCAACGTCTTCTCGTGGGCTTCCAGGCAGTGGGCGCAGCCATTGATCGAGGAGACCGCGAACGACCACAGCTCGAAATCGGCCTTGTCCACACCCGGGTTGCCGATGATGTTCATCCGCAGACCGGCACGCAGATCGTCGTAGCGGCCCTCGAGAAACGCCTTGCCCCGGTAGAACACATTGTTCATGCCCATGATCGAGGCGGCGCCGAGTGCGGCGTTGTACGCCTCCGCCGACAGGTTGTCCGCGGCCTCCTCGGCGATCTCACGCAGTGTCGTCGCCGACCGGGTCGCGGCCGCCGACGCCAGCAGGGTGCCCCACAGCTGCTGTTCGTTCAGCACGGTGGTGCGTGCGATGGACGACAGATTGAGCTTGAGGTCCTTTGCGTACTCGGGAAGGGAGTTCTTCAGGGTCTCAATGCTCATTCGGCGAATCCTCTTCTCATTCGGGGGTTTTCAGGTGTATCGGATAATGCTCAGACGCTCGCGGCGAGCAGTTCGCCCGCGTTGATGGTCGGATCGCCCTTCTTCCAGTTGCAGGCGCACAGCTCGTCGGACTGCAATGCGTCGAGCACCCGCAGCACCTCGTCGACATTGCGGCCGACCGAACCCGCGGTCACCGAGACGAACTGGATCTCGTTGTTCGGGTCGATGATGAAGGTGGCGCGGTCGGCGACGCCGTCGGCATTGAGAACGCCGGTGGCGGAGGCCAATTCACGCTTGAGGTCGCTCAGCATCGGGAAGGGCAGGGTCTTGAGATCCTCGTGCTGGGCGCGCCACTGGAAGTGCACGAACTCGTTGTCGACCGAGGCGCCGAGCACCTGCGCGTCGCGGTCCTCGAACTCCTCGTTGAGCTTGCCGAAGGCGGCGATCTCGGTCGGGCACACGAAGGTGAAGTCCTTGGGCCAGAAGAAGACGATGCGCCACTTGCCGGCGTGGTCGTCGGAGGTGATCTGGGTGAAGTAGTCGTCAGGCTGCTGAGCGTCGACCTTCGACAGGTCACCGCCGATCACCGCGGTGAGGTTGTATGCCGGGAACTGGTCGCCGATGGTCAGCAAAGCCATGCTTGTCTCCTCGTCAGTCGGGTTGCTAGAGCGAGTGGATCGAAAAGCTCACGGGTGATCTTGCCCAAAGGCCAGTGAAAGGTAAACGTGATCAGTCGCACTACACTGATAGGCGTGACTGATCAGACTTATCAGCCCACCCTGTCGCAGCTGCGTGCGTTCGTAGCGATTGCGGAGTATCGCCATTTCGGCACCGCGGCAACCAGGCTCAATGTGAGCCAGCCCACGTTATCGCAGGCACTGGCCGCATTGGAACACGGGCTCGGGCTGCAGCTGATCGAGCGCAGCACCCGTCGGGTGTTGGTCACCGCCGCGGGTATGCGGCTGCTGCCTCAGGCGACGGCCACCCTCGAGGCGGCCGATCGATTCGTCGCCTCGGCGACCGGTGACAGTCTGGGCGGCGCCCTGCGGATCGGCATCATCCCCACGGTTGCTCCCTATGTGCTGCCGAGTCTGCTGCCCGAGTTGCGCAAGGTGTTGCCCGCCCTCCTTCCTCAGGTGATCGAGGACCAAACCGCCCGGCTGCTGGAGGGTCTGCGCACCGGGGTGCTGGATGTGGCGCTGCTCGCGCTGCCGACCGAGGCGCCCGGCCTGGTCGAGATCCCGTTGTACACAGAAGAGTTCGTGCTGGTCACGCCGCGCGGCCACGAGCTGGCCGGTCGCACCGATGTCGCCGCGGCCACCCTCGATGCGCTGCCGCTGCTACTCCTCGACGAGGGGCACTGCCTGCGCGATCAGACCCTGGAATTCTGCCGCTCCGCCGACGCGCATCCGGCCGCGGTCGGCGATACCCGGGCCGCCTCGCTGGCGACGGTAGTCCAATGCGTCGCGGGCGGCCTCGGCGTAACGCTGATCCCGGAGATGGCGGTCGAGGCCGAAACCGCGCGCGGCACATTGGAAACCGCGCACTTCGCTGCTCCCGCACCGGGGCGCACGCTGGGGCTGGCGTTTCGTGCGTCGACGGCGCGCGCCGATGATTACGCGCGGCTCGCGGAGATCATCCGATCGCAGCGGCCCGGGGCGAACTGAATCAATGCCGCTCGCGATGGGCAATCGCGCACCGTGAGTCCTCCGCCGTCCGAATAGGTCGGATACGCCCACGGGTCGGCTGATGACCGCCCGGTCGCAAAGGGGCAGGGCGCGTCGTCCGGGCGGTCGGCTGATGACCGGCGCGGTGCGAAAGGGTAGGTTGCGTCGTCTGCGCGCCCGCTTCCGGTGCGACTCGACTCGCGCCGCACACTGGGATCAGGGTGTGGAGTCGCCGAGTAGCTCGCTCGCTGTCCGGTGGATTTTGCGTAGGGCGCTCATCAGGTGGCGGCGTTCGGCGGGGGTGAGATCTGCGGTCACCTTGTCCTCCAGGGATTGTCGCTGCGCCTCGATCGGCTGCTGGAGGGCGCGGCCCTTATCAGTGAGCCAGAGGCGGACGAGGCGGTTGTCGTGTTCGTCACGGCGGCGCTCGAGCAGGTCCGCCGTGCTCATCCGGGTGGCCATCTTGACCACGGTCGGGGTGGTGACGTTCAGCGCCGCGGCGACCTCGCCCGGCGTGCGGCCGTCGCGCTCCCACAGCAGGGCCAAGACGTGATTCTGGCCCAGATGTAGTCCGTGCGTACGCATCTCGCGATCGGCGAGGGCGCGCAGCACCTTCGAACTGCGGCCGTGCAGGTCGAGGAATTCGGGCACGGTCGGCCTCCTTGTCGTGGTCGCCAGGCATTGACGCTTAATCGTTAGCCGTCTAACGTTTCATTCGTTAGACGGCTAACGATGTGGAGATCTGATGATAGTTGTTACCGGTGCCACCGGAAATATCGGCCGTGAGCTCATCGGCGAACTCGAGTCCAGGGGTGCGGGATTCCGTGTGCTCGTTCGCGATCCGGCTCGTGTCGCCGATCCCGGCCGGGGCGAGCTGATCGTCGGCGACCTGGACGAACCAGCCACCCTGGCGGCGGCCTTCGACGGTGCCGACAAGCTGTTCCTCCTGGTGCCGGGCATCGGCTCGGAGCATACGGTGAGTGCGGTGAGCGCGGCGCGAGCCGCCGGGATCCGGCATATCGTGCAACTGTCGTCTTTCAATGCGATGGGCGATCCCGTACCGGCCATGGGGAGTTGGCATCGCGACCGCGAGCGGATCGTCGCCGAATCCGGCATTCCGGTGACCGTCCTGCGTCCCGGTGGCTTCATGACGAACGCGCTGGCATGGGCACCGACGATTCGCTCCGGCGGTGCGGTGCTCGATCCCACCGGACCGGGCCGCTACGCCCCGATCGATCCCGCTGATATTGCCGCCGTGGCGGCCGAACTACTCACCAACGACGGCCACCAAGGCATGACCTTTACCCTCACCGGCGCGCAAACCTACACTGTCGCAGAGCAAGTCGCGACCATCGCCAGAACGATCGGCCGCGCCATCGAGGTCCACGAGGCGGCCACGCCGCAGGAGGCCCTGCACTCCCGCTACCCCAACGGCGCACCACCCGCACTGGCCGCCGCAATTATCGAGGGATTCGAATTGATGCGCGCCGACACAGTGGGGTTTCAGACCGACACCGTCCGCCAGCTGCTCGGAAGGGACCCGCGCACATTTGAACAGTGGTGCACCCGCAACATCGACGCCTTCCGTACCGCATGAACCTGGTCTGAGCGTTGCAATACGTTTCGCATCAGAGATGTTGATGATCTTGCGGCGGTCGATGTCGTCCGCCCGTCGCTCGCTACTCGGGTTGCGATCTCTTGGCCCGACCGGCCAGCTGGGGCATGAGCAGCAGCATCGCTTGAACCGCATCATCGTTGTCCGGTCCTGCCGAGCCGGATCGCGACTTCGTCGTTGACATCGGCTCCACCGCCAATTATCTTTGTCGCCAAAGTTAATTGGCTTTGTAATTAAAGGCATTTTTGTCGCTACTCGGCGGCTCCTTCCGGCGCGGCAGGGCCGTTCGCTCACTGTAGGAGGACATCATGTCGTACCCGGCACCCGACGCCGCCGAGGTCATGCAATGGATTCGCGACACGGCCCATCCGCTCGACATGGTCGAGGCCGACGGGCCACTTGCCGATCTCGAGGTGCTGGCTGATCGGGCCGCCGGTGACGTCACCGTCGCCGGTATCGGCATGACCACCCGCGCCGGGCACGAACTGTCTGCAACCGCGCATCGAATACTGCGGATACTGGTGGAGCAAAAGGGGTTTCGGGCGCTGGCGCTGCTCGACGACGTTGCCGTCATCGCGGCCATCGACGAATACGCGCGCACGGGTGTCGGCGACCCGCGCAAATTGCTCGACGACGTCTGGGTCCCGTGGCGCAACTCCGAGACACTCGCGGTGCTGGAATGGGCGCGCGCCTTCAATCGTGCGCACCCGGACGATCCACTGCGGCTGTTCGGCCTGACGCCGGAGGCCGCGAAGCCTGCACACTATGGGCAAGTGACGGCGTTCGTCAGAACTGTTGCGCCGGACCGGCTCGGCGAGCTGAGCTCGCATTACGACCCGATTGTCACCGCCCACCGGTTGGGTGAACACATACAGCGCGCCAACGGCACCCACCCCGGGCGCCCGTTCGTCGACTACGCCCGAGATGCGCTGACACTGGTCGAGTCGTTGCCCGGTGCCGCCGATATGCCCGCCGTGCTGGACGCAGCCCGTCTCATCGTGCGGTACCACGAGTTCAGCACCGCCTCTGGGCGCCGTGACTTCGCCGCCGAAACTGCGGACGCGGCCGATCGCATCGCCGACTGGCACGACCGCACTGGGCATCGCATCGTGTACTGGGAAGGGGTGTCGAATACAGCGGTCGCCGATCGGCTCACCCTGGCTGCGATGTTGCAGGAGTTCCCGACCACAGGATCTCTGCTCCGGAAACGGTTCGGTACCGGCTACCTGTCGGTGGTGGTCACCTTCCATCACGGCCAGGTCCGCGCCGACATGGTCATCCCCGCGCCGGCGAAAGATTTCGCCGACACCATGCTCGACCTGCCCGAACGCGAGAATTATTGGCTCGATTTGCGGAATCCGCTCGCCGGCGCGGTGCAACGATGGCTGCAAGAGCCCGCGAAACTCCGTCTCGTCATCGGAACCTACGACCCAGATCGCGATGCCGACCACTACATCGGTGGCGCTGGCCTGGGTGAATGGTTCGACATCCTGCTCCGGATCCGCTCCATCACCCCGACGCACTCACTGCTCGGTTCGCCATGACTGTCTGCGCGGCATCCGCACATCGGCATTGCGCGGATGTCCTGTGCCACAGCGGTCTCGGGTCGTGTGATGGTCGGCGGGTCGGCTGGCGCGTTGCTGGCCGATCGTGGTGTCAGTGCGGGTGTCAGGTGTGTGTCAGGTCGCCGTCAGTCGGTCCGGCGACTGTGTGTCCATCGAACAAAACGACCGGCACCGACACGGTTGCGGTCGGTGCGACAACCGATTTCGAGGAGTACACGAGATGTCTGTCACCATCACCCTGACCGACCAGGACAAGAGCACCCTGCGCACCGCTGCCT
>NZ_JBSGEQ010000032.1:0-93398 GCF_053602975.1 Nocardia sp. NPDC004278 | reverse complement strand
TACTGCATGGCGATCCACAGCTGTTCGTCGTGGATCCCGCGATCGTAGATCCCCACGATTCCCGGATGTTCCATGCGGGCAACGACACTGGCTTCCTGCTCGAAACGGCGGCGCATCTCCGGGTCGGCACAGACCTCCCGATTGAGCAGCTTGAGCGCAAGTTGCCGCGGCAGCCGTGGATGCCGGGCCAGATACACCGAGCCCATGCCGCCTCGGCCCAAAACCCCCTCGATAGCGAAGTCGGCGAAGGTCGAGCCGATATCAAGTTGAGCCAACAGCTTCCCCGTTTCCGATGCGCACCGCGTCGCGAGTTCCTATACGCACTGCGTCGCGAGCATATCCGAACCCGGCCGTGCCGGGCGTCCGGTTGTGTGAGGCCCTGTGTCGCAGCCAGCCGGGGACCGTTTACGTGGCGGAGCAGTTGACGTCGGGATCCAGTGGCAGCAGCCCGATCAGCAGCACGACAGTTGGAAGAGGTCGAACCCCGCCGCCGCGGCGGTCAACCACATAGCGATCGACCGGTTGGCACCGTGACGCTTCCGCCGGTCGATGAGGGCATGGTTGTCGGTTCGCCGGTCTGTCATCCGCACTGCCCCGAGTCGAGCTCCCCGGTCGCCGAGCTTCCATGACCGGGTTCACGAACGCCTTTACGACGGTTGTTGTTCCGCTTACGTACATGCGATGGAATGGTGCCGATCGCCCCCTGGGTTCCGCCGGGCGAAGGCGCGTAACGCCTTCGCCCGGTGCATATCAGGGAACGGTAACCGTTACCAGCTCGGTGAAGGGCATCCCGCCGGTGGGGGTGTCGTCGAAACAGCCGCCCCGGGCGCTGATGGTCGTTCCCGGTTCGAGCCCTTCCAGCGTTGTGGTCACGGTCTGGCCGGGGCCGGCCATCGACTCCGGGGCGCTGTTGCCGAAGAAGCGGTGATTTTGCTCGGGGCCGACACCGGCTTCCGCCCAGCACCGGCCGGTGCCGTTAGGGTTGTGCACGGTCGCGGTCACGGTTCCCGGCGCGGTGCCGGCGAAGGTGACTTCGGGAGCCTGCAGCGGTGCTTGCGCATTCGCCAGCACGGTGACCGGGCCGAACGCGACGAGTGCCGCGGACGCGGCCAGCAGAATGGGTCCATTGATTCGCATGTTTTTCACCGGACAGACCTTATCGGAGACAGCGACAGGCGAGCCCAATGCTCGCTTCCCCCAACGAATTTGAGCACGTCAGTGTCTTGCGCCGGGAATTCGTTGCAGATATGAGGCGAGGCGTGCCGAGATTACGTCAGCGGTTTTGGTCCAGACGAACGGCTTGCGGTCCTCGTTTCAGAGGCGATCTAGTCACGGATTGATTTCCCCAGCGCGGCAACGCTTTTGTGGACGCCGCGGCGGATTTGCTGGTCGGTGGGCAGGCCGAACCAGCGTTCCCGCCTCGTTGAGCCGGTAGGAGTAGGTCGGTGTGACGTGCATGTGGATGCGGGGATGTGCTGCAATGCCCGGCTCCTCAGGCAGTGGCTAGCGGGGCTGGTCTCGATTCGATGGCATTTCTTCTGTCCGCTCCGTTGTTGGTGGTGTGGTCGGCGTCGGATCGAAGGTATGCAGGTGGGCGGCGGCGAGGGTCTGCTGCGCGCCGAACGCTTCGAAGGTGCTGACGGGCTGGAAGCCGAGGCGGGTGGCGAGTTTCAGTGAGCGCTGGTTGGCGGTCTGGGTTATGACCAGGACCGGCTGGTCCGGGAGTTCGGCGGCGGCGGTGCGCAGCGCTGCGGTAGCGGCTTCGAATGCGAGACCTGCGCCCCAGGCATTGCGTCGTAGGAGGTAGGTCAGTTCCAGTTCTTCGCCGTCCTCGGTGAGGTGACCGGGCTGGTCTGCCGAGCGGCGGTTGAGCATCAGCGTTCCGATGAGAAGGTTCGTCTGTCTGTCCGCGATGACGTAGACGCCCGCAGCGGCTGTCACGTTGACTATGCCGACCGTGTCGAGATACTGCTCGACAGCGGTGCGGGGTCGCGGACCGCCGAGGTATGTCCGCACTGCGGGATCTGTCTGCAACTCGATGAATCCGTCGCGGTCGCCATCGTGTGCCTTGCGCAGCAGGAGACGGGTGGAGGTGATTTCCGGTGCGGAGAGCGTGGGCAGTCGGTTCACGAGGCCATTGTGCCGCGCTTCCAATGTTGAAGTCCGCCAGCGTATCTGTTGCCTGACAGAGTGATGATTGCTGGGGCGCAATCAGGGTGTTCGTAACAGAACCGGTGTTGTTTCGTTGATCGTCGGTCGGGAGATCGTCCTGCCCTGGATCGCAACTGGCGAAGATTATTCACCAACCGGCCAGCGGAGGGAGCGGAATCTCAACGCGGCGGATCCGCCACGGCTCAGCCCGGCTCAGCGTCTCGGCACTCACCTGCACAATTGGCCGAACATCCTCGGCCTCGTCGCCGCCACCTCGGAATGCCACGAGAACAGAATCGGCGGTGACCGGTCGCGCCGACAGCGCCATGGAACTGGCAGAGATTCCCACCGCCGGTGAAGAAGTCGGGTTTCGGATTCGTCCTGACGGTCCGGCCTCACCGGTTTCCTGGTGGGGCCGGACCCAGGCCATCGTGGTCACCCAGGTCGTCTGGTCAGCGGCTGAGCAATTGCATGTGCCTGGCCTGCTGACGGATCTGATTCAGCTGCATGTCCGCCTGATTGGCCCGGTCGTTCGCCCGTGCCGCCTGATCTTCGGCCTGCTGCGCCAACTGGCTGGCCTGTTCGGCCTGATCCTGCGCCGAGGTGGCGCGTTGCTGACACTGATTGGACTCTGCCTGGGCCTGTTGCGCCTGACTGTGCGCCTGATCGGCCTCATTCTGGGCCTGTTGCGCCTGACTTACGGCCTGTTGCGCCTGACCTGCGGCCTGTTGCGCCTGCTGACGAGCCTGCTGTGCCTGCTGAACCGCCTGCATCGCACTCTGGTGCGACATTTGTGCCTGATGATGTATCTGCCGTGCCTGCGTCTGTGCCTGACGGGCCAGGGCGGTGGCTTGGGTCGCGGCTTGGCGGGCGTTCTGCGCGTCCGCGCGCGCCTCATTGCAGAATGCCTGGCACTGGATCTGCGCCATTTCCGCGTCCCGCCTGGCCATATCGAGCTCGTCGCCAGAGCGGGTCACGCTCGCCGTCCGTGTATCAGTTTCCTGAGCTGGCATTACCGAACTTCCTTCCGCAAATAGTGGATGTGGATTGGTACGGGCAGAACTCAGGGTGACCGGTCTCATCTTCACTGAAGTCGCACCGGATCGTGGCTACTTCGCCGCAAACTATCGGAAACCGCGGCGAAACATATCCGATACCGGGAACCACGTCTCTGCGCTCACCGCCGGCCGGGCCGTTGGAGGGAGTGGAATCTCATGTGCGACTCCTGGATCGATCCGTTGTCGGTGAAAGTCATCCACGAGCTATCGCCATGCCGTCAACTAATAGTTGACGAGGAAGTGATCGTCAACCTATGGTTGACGCATGGATCGACAGGTGCCACTGCGCGACGTGATCGTCGCGATCGAGCGGGCCCACCCCGATAGCAGCCTGGATCAGTTGGCAGCAGCAGTGATTCACGCTGCGCACTGGTTGCGGCTGGCCGATCAGCTGCTCGACTATTTCGTGGACCAAGCCCGGCACGCAGGCATGCCCTGGGCGGAGATCGGCGCCCACCTCGGCGTCTCCAGGCAGGCCGCGCAGAAACGATTCGCGACCCGCGGCGCAGAGCGCCATGCGGCTACCACGCGGCAGTGACGAGCCGAATCGTGGTGGCGCGGCGGACAGGAGGAACCAAGATGCCAGAAGCGCCGATTGCCACCGGCGCCCCGGCCAGCCGTGGTGTTGTCGCCGGTCCGGTCCGGCTGGTGCACAGTGTTGACGACTTCGACGCGGTTCGACCAGGCGATGTCATCGTCTGCCGCACGACCGATCCGTCGTGGACAGTGCTTTTCAGCGTTGCCGCCGCGGTGGTGACCGAAACCGGGGGAATTCTGTCCCATGCGGCAATCGTCGCCCGCGAGTACGGGATTCCAGCCGTGGTGGCAGCCAAGGGGGCGATGGAGGCCCTGGCGAATCATCGGATTATCTCGGTCGATGGGACCAATGGACACGTTCATGCCGTTCGCTCAACACCACGTTGATGTCGCTTCACCAGGCATGGCTGCTCAACACGAAAGGGAGGTCCGGGATGACGCACGTTTCACGCAGTTCGTTGCTCGCGTTACACGCAATCCGCCTTGGCGGGTTTGTTGATACGCAGGCGGTGGCCGACAGATACGGAATGCCTGTCGGCCTCGCCGAGTCGCACGTGCGGGACTTCCGAGAGGGTGGTTGGATCAGCCGCTTCCGTTTCGGGGCGGACGCAGGATGGTCGCTCACCGAGAGCGGGCGTGCGGAGAACGAGCGGCTACTCGCCGACGAGCTTTCCGAGTGTGGGGCAAAAGCGTTCGTGGAAGACGTCTATCGCGTGTTTCTCCCGCTCAACGCACGGTTGGTGCAGGCTTGCACCGCCTGGCAGCTGACCATCCTTCCCGACGGCAGCATGCAGGACAACGACCACGGGGACGCGCAGCGGGACCAGCCGATCCTGGCCGAACTGGAAAGCCTCGCAGAGGAATTGGTTCCGCTGACGATTCAGCTCACCGAACGACTCGCCCGGTTCTCCGGTTACGACACTCGGTTCGCCACGGCACTCTCCCTGGCCGCCGACAATCCCGAGATGGTCACCGGCACCAAACACGATTCCGCCCACCGAGTTTGGTTCGAACTGCACGAAGATCTGATTGCCACGTTGGGTATCGACAGGGTACTTCCCACCTGCCCCTAGGTAGGTTCTCCAAGGCCCGGCCGTTCGGGCTGTCCAGGAAAGTGTGCAAGCCGTGCTCTGGAACGGCACCGTCGGCATAACTCCTCTCGGGCACAAAGTGCCCCGGCTGATCGCCAGGAGGAATGCCGAGGGCGGCCAGACGCAGCCCGCGGCGGTTGCTGCGGTCACCGCACGAGCCGAATGCCCGTTGGTCTGTAGAGAGCGGAATCTCAGAATGATGGCGGATCCGCCACGTCACCGCCAAACGTCCTGAGATTCCGGCACGAATTCTGAGACCCTACGTGTGCCACGAATGTGGAGAGGAATTCGATGTAGGTAGAGCTTCTAGGGTTCACTTTCCGTGCCCGCACCGTTCGTATCAAGAGCGGTCGGTTGCTCGCCTCGTTCCTGCCAGCGATCAGCAACGATGCCCGCGACAAGATCAGCGAGCAGATCCGCCGATGGCGGCTGCACCGCAAGATCGGCCACGATTTCGCCGAGCTCGCGCACGAGATCAACCCGGTCGTGCGCGGTTGGATGCAGTACGGCGGGGCGTTCTCGCGCTCCGCGCTGAATCCGCTCCTGTCCCGCATCAACTCCTATCTGGTGCGGTGGATCCGCAAGAAGTACAAACGGCTGCGTACCGCCAAGAAGGCCATGCTCTGCTGGCGTCGGATCACCGGCCAGTATCCACGGCTTTTCGCCCACTTGGCATGGGTGCGCGGTTCCTGGTGGAGAGGATGACAAGAGCTCGGTGACGAGCGATTGTCACGCCGGGATCTGTGGGAGCCCAGGGCTGAAATGCCCTAGGCAACCCTACAATAGAGGCCAGTCACTATGCGGGCCCGTTGAACTCGCCGTCTTGGATGCCAGCGGTGAAGGCGTCCCACTCTGAGGGGGTGAAGACGAGCGCTGGGCCGGTCGGGTTCTTGGAGTCGCGTACTCCGACCATGCCCGCCTCAAGGTGTGCGACCTCTACGCAATCCGAACCGCTCGTGCTGCGGCTGTTCTTGAACCACTTGGCTTCGGAGAAGTAGATGTTCACGTTTCTTACTCCTTGCTACGAGGGCTCGTTGCTACGCGGGCCGATCGAACTCGCCGTCTTGGATGCCAGCGGTGAACGCGTCCCACTCTGAGGGGGTGAAGACGAGCGCAGGGCCAGTCGGGTCTTTCGAGTCACGCACGCCGACCATGCCCCCGTCTAGGTGCGCGACCTCGACGCAGTCCTTACCACTGGCGGTGCGGCTGCTCGTGAACCACTTCGCACCGGACAGGTCGGTCTTCACGCTTCGTACTCCTTTGCAGCCGTCACAATGAGGCTTCGGGTGTCGTGCTCGTTCAACGCTACTCGCTGGATGTCGGCATACGCTGCCAGATACTGCTCAACCTCGACGTCCTTGTCCAAGTAGAGGGCACCCGTGAAGCCCTCCACATAGACGACTGGCGGTTCCTTGAGCGCGGGGTTCGGATGGTCTGGAAACTCCATGTAGACGAAGTCTTTAGTGGTCAGCCCCAAGTGATTTGGTGCATTGAACCGGACGATCCGGATCGACACGTTTGGGCGGCTGCCAACCTCGATGAGCCGTTTCAACTGATCTGCCATGACCTCGTCGTCCGCGACGTGGTACCGCAACACGGACTCGCTCAGCAGCACTTCCAGCATGAAGTTCTCCGAGTCGTCAAGCCGGTTTTGGCGCTTCGCGATCAGGTCGACTTCGCGATCGAGATCAACAGGCCGACGGGTCTGGGCCGTGGATACCTTCCACAGGGCGCGCCGGTAGCCGGTTGTTTGGAGCAAGCCGGGCACCAACGTCGACTGGCACGAGATGGCGCGACTGGCAGATTGCTCGAGCCCGAAGAACATCTCGAAATCCGGGGCTATTGCGTCGGTATACGACTGCCACCATCCATCCTTGCGAGACTCCTGAGAGAGCCACAACAGTACGCGCCGATCGTCATCACTGGCTCGATAAAGGTCGCACAGCGCATTGATAACCATCTTCTTGACTTCGCTGCTGCGCCCAGATTCCAAGCGCCACAGCGTTTGTGAACCCATCTCGCACGCCTGTGCGGCCCGTGTCCGGCTCAGGTTGCGCTCCTCGCGCAGCTCGCGCAGGCGTCGTCCGAGCACCCGGCGCGGCAGAGTCGTGTTGTTCGATTCGGTCGACAAAGTAATGCCACCCACCCTTTCGTTAGCGTTACTCACGGTCATGTCAAGCTAGATGGAATAGTCAGCCTGTTTGGAGCGAATTCGATTCGGGCCGAATCGAATTGGAGTGCTCCCAACCTACCTGTTGGGTGTTTTACTGGCTATGCGCCAGACGGTCGGGTCTACCGAACATTCGCCCTCGCTCAACCACCCCGCGCGGTGGCGAATTCGGCGATGCCGCGCCCCGCCGTCTGACGTTCCAAAATCGCTGCCGTCACAATATCTTTCGGAGGTATCCCCGTGTCCGGTCCGACAGCAATTGACCACAATACGGTGCCTCCCGATTCGAGGACGGCCGAGATTCGGCCCGCGAGCGCTCGATCGGGCGCTGCCGATATCGAACGCGAGCGGCCGAAGGCGGTCGGAATGGTGCGCGGCGATGTGTCGGGACTGCAAGCGCCTCGGCACGCGATCGCCGTGCAGCGGCACGCCCGTGCGCTCGGCTATCACTACGTGTACACCATCCGGCCGCCGCAGGATATCGACGATGCGATCGGCTACGCGATCGGCATCGCGGCGGGTTTGGATGTGGCCGCGATCGTGGTCTACGGCCTGGACCAGGTGGATGATCGGCCCGCACGAGTATGTGAGGACTTCGATCTCGAAACCGTCTGTCCCGCAACCACGTGGGCGCGCGTGGCGGGTTCGGCACAGGTCGAGACGGGTGCGGCATGAGCGACGAGGCGATACTCACCCCGCCGCGGGTCTGCGGTCGTGCCGATGTGCGATTGGCGCACGAGTTGATGCGGCAGCACCGGGTATGTCGGGTCGATCGGTGTATCTGGAAATCGGCGGCGTACTACACGCTGGTGGCCGCGGGGCATCTCGCGCCGCAGACACTGACGCCGCGCGAGCGGGCTGCGGCGCGCAATATCGCCTTCCCGCAGCTGGACGCGCAACCGCCGGTGTGCGGCGCACCTCCGCTACGAACGCTGCGCGAGGTATTGGAGAGGTTGTCCGAACTGGCGGTAGCCGTGCCCGACTCGAACGGCACTGCCGATTACAGGAATTGACTCCGATGGGGCCGTATATGCGCGAGCGTCGCACCGAAGTCGATGGGTGGGTCGTCATTTGGGAGATCGACAATTGGCGCATCCGAATTATGCTCGTGCGCAGCGTTATCGATAGTGTGCGGCCTTTGCTTTGCGCTGATTTCGCGGTGGGCGCGCCCGATCTGGCCGATATGCGTGAGAAATATCCGAACCTGTCCCGGTTGTGGGATGCGGTGCGGCACGAGTTCTGGGCGGAAGCTATTACGCCCCAGAAGCATTCAGATGAAACTATCTGATCGAGGGCGAGAGCATCCGCTGTGGCTCGACTGCGGCGTCCAGATAGCTCCTGCCGTATCGCCCCCTGGGGTCAGGGGCCCGTCGAAGGTAGTCGAATGGTGGTCGCCCAGGCCGTATTCGACGCCATATGACTACGCTCGGCGAGCAGCCGAAGTGGATAGCGCTGCGATCTATCTGGGCAGCGCTAGCTACGTGGTGAGTCGGTGTTGGTGTTGAAGTGAATGGAGTTGGTGACGTCTTGACCGGTAATGCGTTTGATGGATAGGGCCATGATATGGCCCATATCTTTGACGACCTCGATGTGTTCGCGAATGATCGTGTCTATTGAGTTGTTCTCCCCGGAGGCTTGGGCCTTGAACACCTTGGCCAGATCGTCGGCCATGTGGAAATCACCAAAGCCGGAGACGTTTTGGGCGCGTTGTGCGAAGACAAGCATGTCCTCTAGCGTGGTGATCCGGTCATCACATGCAGTCATGCAGGCTCGGGCTGCCTGCTCGTCATCCAAGTACAGCTCGCCGCTGCGTGCCTGGTCCGCGAATTTGTGCCACTGTGCGATGTCGTCGCTACTCATGCAGATGCCCCTCCCTGAACGTTCACTGCGGTAGTACTGGAACTATCTCGGCACCGAATCGGCTGAGCAGCACACATGGATTCTCGGGATTGTCCAGTGCGGCCCTGTTGCTGAGTTCTATCTGCAGAACACCCTGCTTAGCTGGGAAGACCACATCGCAGAGGAGGTCCTTGGAGCCGCCTTCGACCCGGAACTGCCTGCCCTGACGACCGCCGACGGTGACGTCACGGAACTCGACGTTCCCGGACTTGGTCTCGAAGTCCGAGACCGGGCGGGCGGTGGAGTACACGGTTATGTAGTACTTGGGCCCCCGCCATCCGCAGATTTCCCAACCGGATTGGTGGACGCCCGCGACACCGCTATCTTTCGTCGCCGGGTCCACGCCTGCAGCCGTGAGCGTGCCGTCGGGGATCTGCGTACACGGATCGAACAGCTTGACCGGCGCCGCGCTTGTCGCACTGCTCGCGGTCGGACTACCGCTCTTAGAACCCCCGCACGCGACCAACCCCGGCAGAACAGCCGCCGCGAGCAGTATCAACTTCCATCCGTGCGCCATCCCCGCCCTCTCTAGCTGCGACTATCTGGAAAGGTCGACCCTATCAAACGGTATCCCCGGCATTGGGGGGCGAGAGGGGAGGCGCGCGTCGAGGATTCAGTGCAGAATCATGCGCGCTGAAACCCTCGGCGCAGCCGTGTGCGATGCCCGTCACGTCACACCTTCGAGCGGCATGGTGTGAGCGGATCGATACCGCGGAAACGTTGGATTACCAGCGTGTATACAAATGCGTTCGATGCCCGTTTTGTCCGCTTTTCGCGTTGACAGTGCCAAACCCCAGGTGCAGGCTGCTGCGTGACTTTCCGTGCGCTCGCCGTAGAGCCGTCGCGGTCTGGCAATCGGAGGAGCAGGGTGGTGCGTTTACGTCAACGGTCGGAAAAATCCGGGGGCACACCGGATATTGCTGCCGATCCCGGAAGTGAACGCCAGGTTGCCGGAAACAGAATAGTGCGGCCGCGTACGATTCGGGGGCAATTGGCTCGAATCCTTGTCCTGTCATTGGTTTTGGTGCTGGCGCTGCTCGGGGTGACGGTCGCCCGGGAGGTCGAGGCGTTCCGCGAAAGCGGTGACACCGTGCGCGCGGTCTCACTCGCACTGGCCGTACAGGATCTGGTGCAGCAGGCGCAGCGCGAACGCGGGCTCAGTAATGGCCTGCTCGGCGGCGATATCCGATTGGTGCAGGCCGTGTCCGACCAGCGGGTCGAAACAGATCGGGCGATGCGTGCACTCGAGGCGGCGGCGGCCGGGGATGCGCCCGGCGCGGCCCAAGTGCGTTCGGCGATCGGACAATTCGACGCGCTCGATGCGACCCGCACGCAGATCGACGCCCGCCGGACCAGCAGGCAGGCCGCCTTCCAGTTCTATACCGACGGTATTTCCGCGTTGAATCGTCTGACGCTCGGGCTCGATCAGGCGCGCGATGCGGAGGTGCGGCACGGCTTGGCGGCGCTGTACGCGCTCGGCGAGGCCAAGGAGCAGACGGCCAAGGAGCGCGGCTTCCTCAATGGCGTTTTCGCCGCCGATGAATTCCGCAATGGCGAATATGTCGAGTTCCTCGATATCCGCGCCGCCAAGATGGCCGGGCTGACCGCCTTCGCGCGCGATGCGACCGCAACACAGCAGGCCCGGCTCGATGCGGTGCTGCGCAGTGAGAATGCCGTCAAGGCAGGTGAATCGGAGCGGATCGCGATCGCGTCGAGCGCGGGTCCGCTGGTGCGTTCGGTGGATCCGAGCACCTGGTGGGCGCAGATGACGGCGGTCATCGATGAACAGCGCGCGGTGCAACAGGCGGTCGGCAACGATGTGCAGCGGCGTGCGGAGGCGCTGCGCCGAGATGCGTTCCTGACCCTCGGCGGCTTTCTGCTCGTGGCGCTGATCGCCATTGCCGCCGAGGTGGCGGTGGTCGTTGCCAGTGTGCGCGCCATCGTGCGCCCGCTCGGCGCGCTGGCGGCAGAGGCGGATGATGTCGCCAATCACCGGCTGCCCGAGGTAATCGCGGCCTGGCAGGCATCCGGTGAGACCCACCCGGATCCGCCAGCACCCGTGCGCACACCGCGCGGTGCGAGTGCCGAAATCGCCGCGGTGGCAGGGGCATTGGACGGCGTGCAGCGCACGGCCTTCGAATTGGCTTCGCAGCAGGCGCTGATCCGGCGCAATACCACCGAATCGATGGCGAATCTGGCGCGGCGCAATCAGAATCTGGTGCGCCGTCAGCTCGGGCTGATCAGTGAATTCGAACGCGAGGAACTCGATCCCAAGGGACTGTCGAATCTGTTCGAGCTCGATCACCTGGCCACCCGCATGCGGCGCAATGCCGAAAGTCTGCTGGTGCTGGTGGGTGCGGCGAGCCCGCGGCGCTGGGCGGAGCCGATCGCGCTCACCGATGTGATCCGCGCTGGGTTGTCCGAGGTCGACGACTATCGCCGGGTGGTGCTGCGGCGGGTGGACGAAGTCGCGATCACCGGCGCGGTGGTCAGCGATCTCGCGCATATGCTCGCCGAGCTGATCGAGAACGGATTGGCCTTCTCCCCACCGGATATGGAGGTGGAGATCTACGGGCGCAAGCTGCCCAACGGATATCTGCTCGCGGTGGTGGATCACGGTGTCGGCATGCCGGTGGAACAGTTGGACGAGGCGAATGCCCGGCTGAGCGGCGAAACCGATTTCATTGTCGCGCCGATGCGGTATCTGGGGCATTACGTGGTCGGCCAGTTGGCGCGGCGACTCGGGATCGATGTCGAGTTGAATGTGTCGCCGGTGAGCGGGATCGTCGCGCGGCTGCTGCTGCCGGCGGGAATCATTGCGGGAGAGAAGGATCGGCGTGCGCTCGGGGAGCGGGGCGAGGCGGGGGCGGTGCCCGCTGGTGCGGTGCCGGGTATGCCGGGGCCTACCGAGTCGGCAGCGGCCGGGCTTGTCGGTGCTGCTGGAGGGTCCCCTGCGGGTGGGAACGACGTAGCTGCGGCTGGGGAGCGGGGCTCGCTGGCCGCTGGTGCGGTGTCGGGTGCGCGGGGGAGTGCCGAGTCGACGGTGGGGTTTGTCGGTGCCTCGGAGGGATCCGCCGCGGGTGAGGCTGTTTCGGCGAGACCGGTGCTCGGTAGGCCGAGACACGGTGTCCCGGTCAGCGGTGCTCCGGTCAGCGGTGCTCCGGTCAGCGGTGCTCCGGTCAGCGGTGCTCCGGTCAACGGTGCCCAGGTCAACGGTGCCCAGGTCAACGGTGCCCAGGTCAACGGTGCCCAGGTTAGTGGTGTTCAGGCAAGTGGTGCCCAGGTTAATGGTGCTCAGGTCGATGGCGCTCAGCTCTACGCGGCTCAGATCGACGATGTACTGATCAACGGGCGTCAGATCGACGGTGCTCCGCTCAACAGCGCTTCGGGACCTGGGGCGCCGACACATGGCAAGCGAATGACCGGCGGATCCGCGGACGACGGTGCCGGGCCTCGGCGACAGCGGTCCGGTGGACCCGTGCATGCACGACCGGAACTTCCATCGCCGACACCGGCACCGGCGCCGTTTGCGCGCTTCCATTCCGCGCCGGACGATTTCGGCGATGATGTCGCATCCATCGGAACCGACGCCGACCGAGCCGTAACAAGGGGCGACAGGGCGGCGTCCGAGGTTGTCCCCACGGGCGATAGGGCCTTGTCCGAGGTCTTTCCAACCGACGCTGTACCCGCGACCGGTGATCCGCGACCGGCCATCCCGTCTTCGGCGAGCGGCGCGTTGTGGCCGATGCCCGAAACGGCCACGGCAGTATCAAAATCCGATGCGGCACCGGCCGATGTGCAGCGAACCAAGAACGGATTGATCAAGCGCAACAAGCGAGTACGTGCGGCTGGCGGCGGAAGCGACAGCACGCCAAGGGTTCTCACCCCGAACCCGCCCAGCACTGCGACCGCGGAACGCTCACCGGCCGAAGTCCGCAGCATGCTCTCGTCGTTCCGTGCCGGGCACGAGCGCGGCGCTCCCACCCCGCCGCGACCGGAGGCCGAAAACATCCCGCGCGCCACGGATTTGGCGCAAACCCTCGCTTCACCCCCTACCGCAGAGGAGATTCGGTGACCACCCATATACCGACCGCGGACCCGCACACCTTCAACTGGATGCTGGCCAACTTCGTGCGCGATACCGACGGCGTTCGCGATACCGTCGCGGTCTCTTCCGACGGCCTGCTCATCGCCATGTCCGATGGGCTGGACCGCACCGGTGCGGATCGGCTTGCCGCCATGGTCTCCGGCCTGGCCAGCCTGGCCCGAAGTGCTTCGCGCAGTTACGCATTCGATGGTCTGAAGCTGATCATGATCGAGATGAAGCGCGGCTTTCTGCTGGTCTCCGCACTCGGTGACGGCAGCTGCCTGGGGGTGATTGCCGACGGCAGCTGCGATGTCGGTTTGGTCGGCTACGAGATGGCGGTGCTGGCCGAACGCGCCGGTGCGCTGCTCGACCCGGCGCTCATTTCGGAATTGCGAGAGTCGTTGCGCAGATGAGACATCCAGACCGGCCGCGGCTGCCGGACCCGCGGATGATCCCGGTGAACCAATCCCTCGGCTGGCTCGGACCGAACCGGCCGCCGCGGGACAGTTCGGATGTGCAGATCCCCGATGATCGATTCGTGCGACCCTTTGTCGTCACAGCGGGACGCACCACACCGCTGATCGACGGGCTGCGCATCGAAACACTGGTGCAGGCAACGCCTGCCGCGCTGTCCGCACCGTTGCACTTCGAACAGCGCACCCTCGTTCGGCTGTGCCAGCAGCCGCATTCCATTGCCGAAATCGGAACGGCGCTGCACGTTCCGGTGGGCGTCGCGAAGGTGATCGTCAGTGATCTCGCGACCGCCGGGCATGTTTCGGTCCGGGACGCCCCCGAACTTTCCACCGCAGCCATCGAGAGGATCAGGGACCTTGTACGGGCACTCTGAATATCGGACCCCAGCGGCCGAGCGGCCCATGCCCGCCTCGGTCAAGATCGTGATCAGCGGCGGATTCGGGGTCGGCAAAACAACATTCATCGGTGCGATCTCCGAGATCGAACCGCTGGAGACCGAGGCGGCGATGACCGAGGTCGCCATTGGCGTCGACGATGCGGGGCGGCGCGAAGATAAGAACCAGACCACCGTCGCCCTCGATTTCGGCCGCATCACCCTCGACAGCTCGCTGATCCTCTACCTGTTCGGCACCCCCGGCCAGGACCGCTTCGTCTTCCTGTGGGACGACCTGGTCGACGGTGCGCTCGGCGCGGTGATCGTGGTGGACACCGGCCGGGTCGAGGACTGCTATCCGGTGCTGGACTATTTCGAAGAGCACAACACGCCATTCGTGGTGGTGGTCAACCGTTTCGAACAGGGCGAGCGCTTCGAACTCGACGAGGTCCGCGAGGCACTGGAGCTCGACGAGTGGATCCCGATCCTGGAATGCGATGCGCGAGACCGGGAATCGGTAAAGGAGGTACTCGTAGCGCTGCTGGAACGGGTACTCGTACAGCGCCTGTCCGCGCCACGGCCGCAAGCCCGCGAGGTCGGCTGAGAACTCAGTTCAGCGACTATGTGGGCCGGGCGCGGTCCGCGCCGACGGCGACACCGACGATCGTGCAGGTCTCGGTGCCGTGGTTGCGCCAGGCGTGCCGGGTGCCGTTCTGGATGACCACATCGCCCGCCCGCAACACTGTCTGCTCGCCGTCGTCGAGTTCCAGCGTGACCTCGCCCGAGGCGACCAGGACATAGTCGATGCTGTCGGTGGTGTGCATCCCAGGGGTGTCGGGGTCCTGCACGGCCATCGCGCCAGGCATCTGCCGCTCCATCTCTTCCAGGGCAGCGACCGTATCGAGGTTCGGGGGTGGGGCCAGCTCGCCCGGCGGGATCGTGTTGATCATGAAGCGCGATCCATCCCGGGGCGGGTACCACGTCTCAGCATGGCGCGGCGAGCCGTCGTCCGGGAACGTAGGCCGCTCGTCCCGGCCCCACAACCGGTAGGCGGCAAAGCCGGGCATCAGCTCGGTGGTGATGGGCTCGACATCACGATCGTCGACCACGCGGGCCCTACCCTCGCGGTCGTGCCCGGTGACCACCCGCCGAACCTTCATGTGCGCCATCCGATCGCCTCTTAATACTACTGCGTATGGATACGGTTGCGTATTAATACGCAACCGTATCTTACGCTCGTAGACCCGTCAATACTCCGGCGTATCCTGTTGCCCGTGGTGAACGAGACGACCCGACTGTCCGCCCAGGACTGGGCACTGGCCGCGCTCGAGGCGATCGCAGACGGCGGGCTGGCCGCGGTCGCGGTCGAACCGCTGGCGCGGACACTCGGCGTGACCAAGGGCAGTTTCTACGCGCACTACCGGAACCGGGACGAGCTGATCGCGGCGGCACTCGCGGAGTGGGTCCGAAGTCACGGCGAAGGGGGTGTTGCCGAATTCGCCGCGATCGCCGATCCCGCACGGCGGCTGCGCGAGCTGCTCACCACTGTCGTGCAGGCCGTCCAGCCGCTGGCACCGTCGGTTCACTTGAGCCTGCTCGGCGATCGCAACGATCCCAGGGTCAGGGACGCGGTAGGCCAGGTGAACCGAGTCCGGCTGGAACTCATGACTCGCACCTACCGCGAGCTCGGCCTGCCGCCAGACCGTGCGGCATATCGGGCGCGGATCGCCTACGCGGCCATCCTCGGCCTGCTACACCTGGCACAAACCGATGAAGACTCCCCACGCTCCGCAGTGCTCTCCGACGAGGCGGCTGCGGTGTTCCTGCCGTCATAACGATGCATGCCAACCATGGGGCAGAGTCATCCGGCGGTGCACGCCGATCGGCAAGACGCCCGATTGAAAGCCGCCACGGGAGTGAGACTCCGCAGCGCTTATATGTCCTCCGCGCAGTCGGATCTACCCTGATCAAACCGAGACCCCTCCGCCGTCGAACGTGACGCCTATAGGTCGCTGAACCTGCACCTGCTTATCTCTCACTACCTGGTGCTGGACGTTGGTGCACACGAAACTCAGCGCCAGAACGAACATATTGAGATCGCGCACGCTCTGGAGGAGAGGGACGCTGCGGCCCTGGCATCCGCACTCCGGCAGCATGCTGACGCGGTGCGTGACGCAATCGTGAGGACCATCACCCGCCGCGAAGTGACGCGCTGAGCACAACTTCTGGTGGCCGGTAAGAGTGAACACTATGGATGCCTTCTACCTGCCCGACTCCTCGGACCCGGACCTGTTCCATCCCACCGAACTCACCCGTGGGCCGTGGTCGCCGGATGCCCAGCACGGCGGGGCACCGTCGGCGCTATTGGGGTATGTGATCGAGCAGTGTGAGCCACGGCCGGAGTGCCGGATCGGACGGGTCACGGTGGAGTTTCTCGGGCCGGTGCCGATCGCGCCGCTGCGGGCCGAAGCGCGAGTCACCCGGGCCGAGGCGCGAGTCGCCCAACCCGGGCGCAGTGTCGAATTGATCGAGGCCACACTGAGTTCCGACCGCGGACCGGTGCTGAAGGCCACCGCCTGGCGGCTTCGACCAGTTGACCCGGAACTCGACGTACCGACCGAGATGCTGCCGACCGGCACCCGGCCCGGCCCGGACACCGTGACGCCGAGCCCGGATCACAGCTTCCCGAGTACGCAGCCGGTCGGATTCCACACCGGGGTCGAATACCGTTTCGTCTCAGGCGCTTTCCAGACCCCGGGCCCGGCCGTGTGCTGGATTCGCCTGCGCTATTCGATCGTGGCCGGCACCTCGCTCAGCCCGCTGCAGCGCACCCTCGCCGCCGCTGACTTCGGCAACGGCGTCAGCTCCGTCCTGCCATGGGGTCGATACTTTTTCATCAATACCGATCTCACGGTGACCTTGCACCGCGACCCGGTCGGCGAGTGGATCTGCCTGGACGCGGTCACCTACCCGGAACACAGCGGCATCGGCCTGGCCGAGTCCCGCCTGTTCGATCAGAGGGGGCCGATCGGACGCGGCACCCAGACTCTGCTGCTCGGCACGCGTTGACCCAGATGACACCGGCGTAGCCGGGCTCGGTAGTCATTCGGGGGTGGCGTGGTGGTCGGTGCGGGCAGTGTCGTCGCCCGGGAGCTGCCGTCGCGGCGGACGATCCGGCGCGGGTGCTGCGCGAGTTGTGAGCGTCCGCTCGGCGGGCTCGATGCGTCGGTCTTGGTCGTGACGCATTCGCGGCCACCGGTCGCGGCGTCGGCGGGTGCGACGGATCCGCACATCATCGAACTGGTCAAGTAATCCGGCGCTGAGCAGGGGATCTTGGACGAATCGGCGCGGTACCGGCCGAGGCGGTCAAAAATCTTCTCGGGAACCCGATGAATTCAGGATGCGCAAGACGTCATTCCTGTGTACCGCTCGAACCAAGGGAGACAGCAATGAGCAACGGCAAGGATTTCGCACTGACCCACGTGTCCATTCTGGTCGGCGACCAGGACAAGGCACTGGAGTTCTACCGCGATGTCATCGGCTTCGAGGTCCGCCAGGATATGCCGTTTCCGGGCGGTCGCTGGCTGACCGTCGGACCGGCGTCGCAGCCCGGTATCGAATTCATCCTGGAGAACCCGGAGATGAACCCGAGTGACGCCGCGCGCGAGGCCGCCAAAGGGCGGCTGGCCAGCGGTGCGCAGGGCACCTTGATCTTCATCACCGAGGCCGTCGACGACACCTTCGCCCGGCTGCGCGATGCGGGCGTCGATGTGGACCAGGAGCCGATCACCCAGCCGTATGGCGTGCGGGACTGCGGATTCCGCGATCCGTGGGGCAACCACCTTCGGTTCTCTCAGATCCTCGGCTGATCACGCCGATGCCGGTGCGGATCGGCATCGGCATGAACCCAGGTCAGCGCCTCGGCGCGTGGTGAGCGCCTGGCGATCGGACCATCCGAGGGGCGTGCGCAAGGCGGCCTGCGTCAGCCGCCGTACATGCGGCTGTGCACCCGTGCGGAGGCGAATGTCACCGCGAACCCGGTGGCGCCGCGCAGTAGGGTCGAATTCATGAGCGAGCGCAGCGAGCGAGTCATGACATGGCGCGGATGGCGCGCGATGGAAGCGAGCGCCAGCGAGGCACGGGCATGAACCAGGCGCGTATCGACACCGAACAGGACGCGACCCGGCCGCTCCGGGATGACATCCGATTCTTGGGCGGCGTGCTCGGCGACACCATTCGTGATCACGAGGGTGCGGAGGTGTTCGATCTCATCGAACGGGTGCGGATCGAGGCATTCCGGGTGCGGCGCGAGGAGGTCGGGCGCAGCGCGGTGGCGGAGATGCTGGACGGCGTCGATATCACGGTGGCGCTGCCGCTGATCCGGGCGTTCAGCTATTTCGTGCTGCTGGCGAATCTGGCCGAGGATATCCAGCGCGATCGGCGGCGGGCGGCGCACGAGGCGGCGGGGGAGCCGCCGCAGGAATCCTCGCTCGCGGCGACCTATCGCAAACTCGATGCGGCGGCACTGGACGGGGCGGAGGTCGCGGATCTGCTGACCGATGCCCTGGTGTCGCCGGTGATCACCGCGCATCCGACCGAAACCCGGCGCCGGACCGTCTTCGATGTGCAGACCCGGATCACCGAATTGATGCGGTTGCGGCAGCGCTTTTCCGAGACCGAGCGGGAGCGGGCCGATTTCGAGCTGCGGATCCGCCGTCAGGTGCTCTCGCTGTGGCGCACGGCGCTGATCCGGTTGCAGCGTTTGCGGATTCAGGATGAGATCGCGGTCGGCCTGCGCTATTACGAGATCACCCTGTTCGATGTGATTCCCGCGATCAATGCCGAGGTGCGGGCGGCGCTGCGGTCGCGCTGGCCGGGTGTCGAGCTGCTGCCGCGGCCGATGCTGCGACCCGGATCCTGGATCGGCGGTGACCGGGATGGAAATCCCTACGTGACAGCCGATGTCGTGCGCACCGCCGCGCAACAGGCCGCTGCGGTCGCCTTCGGCCGGTATCTGCACGAGCTGGTGGAGTTGGAGAAGTCGCTGGCGCTGTCGGCGCGACTGGTGCCTGTCACACCCGAGGTGGCGGCGCTCGCGGAGATCGGTTACCCGAATCCGGCCGCGTACGCCGATGAGCCGTATCGGCGGGCGCTGCACGGTATCTGGTCGCGACTGGCGGTCACGGCCGAGCGTGCGCTCGGCGCGGTGCCAGGCGAGCAGGGCGCGCGGTCGCAGGCCGTGGATGGGGCGGTGCCGGATACGGCACTGCCGGTGGGTGTTGCGGCGCAACCATATTCGTCACCGCAGGCGGTACTCGATGATCTGGATGCCATCGATGCCTCGATGCGGGCCAGCGGTGACGACCTGCTCGCCGACGACCGGCTGGCGGCACTGCGATATGCCATCGAGACCTTCGGATTCCATCTCCAGGGTCTGGATATGCGGCAGAACTCTGAGGTGCACGAGCAGGTCGTTGCCGAGCTATTGGCCTGGGCGGGTGTGCATCCGGACTATGCGAGCCTGTCCGAACCCGAGCGGGTCGAACTGCTGGCCGCGGAGCTGCGGACCCGTCGGCCGTTGCTCGGTCCGCATGCGCGATTGAGCGAACTCGCCGCCAAGGAACTCGATATCGTCCGTGCCGCGCGCGATGTCGTGGACACCTTCGGTACCGAGGCGGTGCCGAACTACATCATCAGCATGTGCACGTCGGTGAGCGACATGCTGGAGGCGGCACTGCTGCTGAAGGAGGGCGGGCTGCTCGATCCGGGTGAGCCCGACGGGCCGCCGAGCTGTTCGGTGAATATCGTGCCGCTCTTCGAGACCATCGAGGATCTGGGCGCCGGAGCGGACACACTGGCCGCCGTGCTTGATGTTCCGGTGTATCGAGAGTTGGTGTCCGCCAAGGGAATGCGGCAGGAGGTCATGCTCGGATACTCCGATTCCAATAAGGACGGCGGATATCTCGCGGCCAACTGGGCGTTGTACCGGGCGGAGCTGGATCTGATCGAGGTGGCGCGCAAGACCGGAATTCGGTTGCGGCTCTTCCACGGTCGCGGCGGCACGGTCGGCCGTGGTGGCGGGCGCAGTTATGACGCCATTCTCGCCCAGCCCGCCGGTGCCGTGCAGGGTTCGTTGCGATTGACCGAGCAGGGGGAGGTCATCGCCGCCAAATACGCGGAACCCCGTGCGGCGCACCGCAATCTGGAGTCGTTGATCGCGGGCACCTTGGAATCGACGCTGCTCGATGTCGAGGGGCTCGGTCCCGACGCCGAACCGTCCTATGAACTCATGGACGATCTGGCGGCGCGGGCGCGGGCGGCGTATGCGCGTCTGGTGCACGAAACACCGGGATTCGTCCAATATTTCCGGCAGTCCACGCCGGTCGCCGAGGTCGGCGATCTCAATATCGGCAGCCGGCCGGCCTCCCGCAAACCGACGAATTCGGTCTACGACCTGCGGGCCATTCCCTGGGTGATGTCGTGGAGTCAGGCCCGGGTCATGCTGCCGGGCTGGTACGGGACCGGTGCGGCACTCGAGGAATGGGTGGGTGGTGATCCACAGCGTCTTGCCACACTGTCCGACCTCTACCAGCGGTGGCCGTTCTTCCGCACCGTGCTGTCGAATCTGGCCCAGGTCATGGCGAAGAGCGATCTGGATATCGCCGCCCGCTACGCCGAACTCGTCGACGATGTGGCCCTGCGCGAGCACATCTTCGGCATGATTCGCGACGAGCACGCCCGCACCATCCGCATGCACGCCGCAATCACCGGCAACGATCACCTGCTCGCCGACAACCCATCCCTGGCGGAGTCGATCCACAACCGCTTCCCGTACCTGGAGCCGCTGAACCAGATGCAGGTGGAATTGCTGCGACGGCTGCGCGCGGGCGACGATTCCGAACTCGTCAAACGCGGCATTCTGTTGACAATGAACGGACTCGCCACCGCACTGCGCAACTCCGGCTAGGGAATTCGAGCCACCGCCGCGTCCAGCTAGCTCCTGTCGTAGCGCGGTCGAAGGTAGTCGAATGGTGGTGCCCAGGCGTATTCGACCGCCTTATGACTGCGCTCGGCGAGCAGTTGGAGTGGGTAGGGCAGCGATCTGTTTGGACGGGGTGCTGGCGGTTATTGCGTGACGATCGCGAGTGCGTCGATTTCGACCAGCATTTCCGCGCGTGGGAGGCCGGTGAATACCGTTGTGCGGGTGGGTAGTACGTCGCCGGTGGTGTTGGCGGTGACGAACTCGCCGTAGGCGTCGTTCATGATGGCGAAGTCCTCGCGCTTGGTGAGGTAGACGCGCAACATCACCACATCGTCGAAGGTGGCGCCGCTGGCTTCGACAATGGCCTTGACGTTCTGCAGGGTCCGAATTGTTTGGGCGGCAACGTCATCGGGGAACAGGTAGGTGTTGGTCGCCGGATCGACCGGTCCCTGACCCGAGACCTGGACGAACGGTCCCTTGCGCACGCCCTGGGAGAAGGTGTGGGCGGGTGCGGGGGCGTCGGTGGTGCGGACGGCGATCTTCTCGCTCATGACTGCGCCTCGCTGGCGCTCGGCTCCGTCACGAGCGAGTGCTCGGCTGTGTTGATTGTTCGCTCGCTTCGCTCATTCATGACTAACCTTTCGTTGCGGTCGGGTGTGCGGTGTGGGCGGGAGTCCAGCCGAGTTCGCCGGAGATGGCATCGGCCGCCGCGCGCACCCGCGGCAGTTCGGCAAGCACCTGGTCGTGGTCGAGCAGCATGTCCGGTACCGACATGGAGACCGCCGCGACCACCGTCCCCGTGCCATTGCGCACCGGGACGCCGATGCAGTTGACGAAGCTCTCGTGCTCCTCGTGGTCTTCGGCATAGCCCTGTGCGGCAACGAGTTCCAGCTCAGCGAGATAGCGTTCGGGGGTGCGGATGGTGCGGTCGGTGAATTCGCGGTAGTCGATGCGTTCCGCGATCACCCGCCACTCGGCGCGCGGTTGCGCGGCGACCAGCACCTTGCCGACCGCAGTGCAGTGCAGAGGGGCGGGGCGACCGATCCGCGAGTACATGCGCACGCTTTGGATGGCATCGAATTTGTCGATGTAGATGGCCTCGCCGGATTCGTAGGTGGCCAGGTGGATCGTCTGGCCGGTAGCGGAATTCAGCGCACTGAGATGCGGGCGCGCGAGGGTACGGACGTCACGCTGTTCGAGTGCCCGGTTGGCAAGCTCGAAAAGCCGTGAGCCGAGCACGTATTGGTGCTGGCTGTCGTGGGTGACGAAGCGCTGGCCCTCCATCGTCTGCAGCAGCCGCAGCACCGTCGACTTGTGCACGCCGAGTTCGGCCGCGAGCTGATCCAATGACCGGGCGTCCTCGCCGAGCGAGAGCAGGATGGTCAACGCACGCAACAGACTCTGGCTCATGACCGTGCCCCGCTCGTCGCCGACGCTGTGTTCTGGAATCGCTCGCTCATGACTGCGCCTCGCTGGCGCTCGGCTCCGTCACGAGCGAGTGCTCGGCTGTGTTGATTGTTCGCTCGCTTCGCTCGCTCATGACTGCGCCTCGCTGGCGCTCGGCTCCGTCACGAGCGAGTGCTCGGCTGTGTTGATTGTTCGCTCGTTCATGACGTCACATTCTCGGCTAACACGTCTCTGCGGTAATGCACACGCCCCCAAGCGGACTCGTCGAGGTCGGCCAGGACTTCCAAGGCCCGCGGCGAGGGCAGTTCGGCGACATCGCCGGTGCCGGTGAGTGCGGCGGCGGCGCACAGATGGCCGAAGCGCAGGCGCTGTGCCGGCGGACGTCCGTGCAGCAGGGCGGCGAGGTAGCCGCCCGCGAAGGCGTCGCCGGCACCGATCCGCTCGGTGATCTCCAGTTCGAGGGCGGGCACTTCGACGCGCTCCGTACCGGAGAATCCGGTGACCGAATGCTCATTGTTCTTGACCACCAGATGTCGCGGCTGCGGGAACAGTGCGCGCAATCGGTCGGCGTCGTCTTCGCCGAAGACCGCACCGGCCTCATCGGCGCCGAGAAAGACCACATCGCAGCCGCGCACGTGGTGGGCCAGCACCTCGGCGGCCTGCGCCGCGCGTCCGGCCCACAGTGCCGGACGGTAATTCAGATCGAAGCTGACCAGCCTGTCCCGGCGCGGCAGTGTGACCAGGGCTTCGGTGAGCTCGGTCGCGGATTCCGAGAGTGCGGTGGTGATTCCGGTGAAGTGCACGACATCGCAGCGTTCGAGCAGACCGGCCGCCGCGGTGGCCGCGAGATCGGCGGTGGACAGTGCACTGGCGGCGGAACCGGTGCGGTAGTAGAGCATGCGGCTGGCGCGTTCGGCCAGATCCGTGGCCTTGCCCGAACCGCTGCCGCGCTCTTTCACGTAGACCGCGGTGGGGCGCGCGGGATCGATGACGACCGCGGACACATCGACTCCGCGTGCCGCGAGATGTCCGGTCAGGTACCGGCCGAAGCCGTCGTCGCCGACCCGCGAGATCCATGCGGCGTCCACGTCGAGCTGGGTGAGCACCGTCGCCACATTCGCCTCGGCGCCGCCCGCGGTTCGCTCGAAGTTGTCCGAGTCCTCCAGCGGACCGGGGCGCGCCACCAAAACGGCGAGCCCCTCACCGATGGTCACCGCCCGTGGGCGGGGCGACGTAGTAGCCCACGTCACATCGATCTCCCTTCTGCCCTTGCGGCCATCGGCCATCCAGTGCAGAATAACCAGCCTGAACGGGATGCGCAACGAGCGTTGCAAGATATGCAATGCATGGCAGATATGGCTCATGCGGAGGCGATTCCGCGGGAAGGAGCGACATGGCGATTGATGAGAAAGCCGTTGCTGCACTGGCGGATCGGACGCTCGGTCCGGAGCACAAGGGTCTGCCGCCCGCGGCCTGGGGCCGCACGGTCCGGGAATTTCTGGCTGCCGCGCCGTACCTCGATGAGTTCGAGACACCGGTGCTGACCGTCGATCGCGCCGCCGTCGCGGCGAATGTCGCGGTCATGGCCGATTGGGCGGCGGCTGCGGGTATGCGCTTGGCGCCGCACGGCAAGACCACGATGGCGCCGCAGCTATGGGCCCAGCAGTTGGCCGCCGGTAGCTGGGGCATTACCTTGGCCACCGTGTGGCAGGTGCAGGTGGCCCGTGCGTTCGGCGTCGGGCGGATCGTGCTGGCCAACTCGCTGGTCGATCCCGTCGGATTGCGCTGGGTAGCCGAGGAATTGGCGCGTGATCCGGAGTTCGAATTCCTCTGCTGGGTCGACTGCGTCGAGGCGGTCGCGTTGATGGACGAGCAGCTGTCGGATGATGTGCGCATTCGGGTGGTCGTCGAACTCGGTGGGCCGCATGGCCGTACCGGTGCGCGAACCGTCGAGCAGGCGCATGCCATCGCCGAGGCGGTCGGCAAGTCCGAGCGGCTGACACTGGCCGGAGTCGGCGGATACGAGGCCGCGCTCGCGCACGACCGGACTCCGGACGGTATCGACGCCGTTCGGCATTACCTCGACGAACTCGCTCGCCTGCACCGCGAACTCGCCGCGGCCGGTCGCTATCCGGATCGGGCGATCGTCACCGCAGGCGGTAGCGCCTACCCGGACCTGGTCGTCGAATGTCTCTCCGGGCTCGTCGATGAACAAGGCGCACAAGGTGTTCCGACCACGGTGGTGCTGCGCTCAGGTGCGTACATCATCCACGACGACGGTTTCTACGCGGGTATCTCACCGCTGGCCGCACCGCGCAGCGAACGGCCGCTGCGCTCGGCGATGCACGGGTGGGCGCGCACCGTCTCGCGACCCGAGGCGGAGCTTGCGCTCCTGGATGCGGGGAAGCGCGATCTTCCCTTCGATGAGGGGCTTCCGGTCCCGCAATTCGTTGCGGGACCGGAGGGGCCACTGAATCCGGACGCACATGTCAGCGCGCTCAACGATCAGCACACCTTCCTGCGGCTGCCGGGCGGTGCGCCCACCGATGTGCCCATCGGCAGTGTGGTGCGGCTGGGGCTGTCGCATCCGTGCACGGCCTTCGACAAGTGGCGGCTGATCCCGGTCATCGATGATGCCGATGCTGAGCGGCCGCGCGTTGTCGACCTCGTGCACACCTTCTTCTGACGCCATGACGGACTTAGTATTTCGCGATATCGACGTCATCGACGGCACCGGAGCGCCGCGTTTCCGCGCCGATGTCGCCATCGACCGGGGACGCATCACCACGATCGCGGAACCGGACACCATCACCGCGGCGGCGCGGTTCATCGATGCCGCGCCCGATGCGGTGCTCGCGCCGGGCTTCATCGATATGCACGCACACTCCGATCTGCATCTGCTCACCGATCCCGGTCATTTCCCGAAGATCAGCCAGGGCGTCACCACGGAGGTCATCGGACAGGACGGGCTCTCCTACGCCCCGATCGATGACGCCGCGCTGTCGGTGCTGCGGCGGCAGATCGCCGGGTGGAACGGCAATCCCAGCGAACTCGACTTCTCCTGGCGCACCGTCGGGGAGTATCTGGACCGGCTGGATCAGGGCATTACACCCAATGCCGCCTACCTCGTGCCGCAGGGCACGCTGCGGTTGCTGGTCGTCGGCAGTGAACAGCGTCCGGCCAGCGTCGATGAGATCCGGCGCATGTGTGAACTGCTGGCGCAGGGACTGCGCGAGGGTGCGGTCGGGATGTCGAGCGGTCTCACTTACACCCCCGGAATGTATGCCGACACCGCGGAATTGGCGGCACTGTGCGAGGTCGTCGCCGAGTACGGCGGGTTCTATGCGCCGCATACCCGCTCCTACGGCAAGGGGGCGTTGGCGGCCTATGCCGAGATGATCGGCCTGGCTCGGAGTACCGGGTGCGCACTGCATCTCACGCACGCGACCATGAACTTCAGCGTGAACCGCGGGCGCGCACCGGAATTTCTGGCATTGATCGATGCCGCAAGGGACGAGGGGTGCGATATCACCCTCGACACCTATCCGTATCTGCCCGGCTCGACGACGCTGTCGGCCCTGCTGCCGAGTTGGGCGATGTCCGGTGGCCCGGATGCGGCGCTGGCCCGTATCGATGATCCGGAGATGCGTGCGCGAATCGCCTTTGACGTCAATGTGAATGGTTCCGACGGCTGTCACGGAGTCACGGTCGAATGGGAGACCATTCAGATCAGTGGCGTCGCCAACCCGGAGTTGGGGGAGTGCGTCGGCCGGACGGTCGCCGAGATCGCGGCCGATCGTGATCGCGCACCGGTCGAGGTGTTCTTCGAACTGCTGCGTCGAGATCAGCTGGCCACCACCATCCTCCAGCACGTCGGGCACGAGGAGAACGTGCGCGCGATCATGGCGCATCCGGGGCATATGGGCGGCAGTGACGCACTGCTCGTCGGCGATCGGCCGCATCCACGCGCGTGGGGCACCTTTCCGCGCTATCTGGGCCATTATGTTCGTGAACTCGGGGTGCTCGGGCTCGAGGACTGTGTGCACCATCTGACCGGACGGCCCGCCGAGCGGCTGCGGCTGAGCGACCGTGGGCAGGTATTCACCGGATACGCCGCCGATCTCGTGCTGTTCGATCCGTCGACGATCAGCGATACCGCGACCTTCGACAACCCCAAGCAGCAGGCGCGTGGGATTGCGCATGTGCTGGTCAATGGGGAGTTCGCCATCGAAAACGGCGTGCCTACCGGCAAACTCGCCGGGCGTGCGCTGCGGATGGATGCTTCGCGGAAGGAGACATATTGAATGCCAATGGCGGTCTCGGCGCCCTGGAAGTCATTCGCGCCGACCGGGTGCTGAGTGTGGTTCGCGCGCCCGAGATTCCGGATCCGGCGGCACTGGCAGATGCCTTGGCGCGCTCCGGGATTCGCACGTTGGAACTCACGTTCACCACCCCCGGCGTGCTCGACTACCTGCCGGTGGCGGCGGCCGTCGACGGCGCGGTCGTCGGTGTCGGGACCGTACTGCACGCCGACCAGGCCAAGGCCGCGATCGAGCGCGGAGCTCGGTTCCTCGTCACTCCCGGCGTGCGTGCCGAGGTCGCTGCCGTCGCAGCCGAGTGCGACATCCCGGTCGTCATGGGTGCTTTCACCCCCACCGAGGTGCTCACCGCCATCAACCTCGGCGCCGCCGCGGTGAAGATATTCCCGGCCAGGGCACTCGGCCCCGGCTACTTGAAAGACCTGCGCGGCCCCTTCCCCGATGTGGCGCTCATTCCCTCCGGGGGCGTCAATGCGGGCAATGCCGCCGAATTCCTCGCCAACGGAGCCGTGGCCGTGACCGCGGGTACCGATGTCGTGGCCCCATCCGACGTCGCCGCGGGCCGATGGTCCGAAATCGCTTCGCGCGCGGCGTCATTCGTTCGATCCATGAATTGAGAGGTACCCACGGTGAGGGAGCGCAGCGAGCGAACAATTCCACCCAGTGCCCAGCGGCGTATGCCCCGGCCGAGCGTCAGCGAGGCACGGGCATGAACGCCACTGTCGACTGGCTGCGCACCACCACCCCAGGGTTGCTGGTGCTGTGCGGTCTCGCTATTGCCGTACTGCTGTTCGCCATTATCAAGGTCAAGCTGGAGCCGTTCATCGCGCTGCTGCTCACCGGACTCGGTCTGGCCCTGGCCGCCGGACTACCGGTGTCGAAGATCGTCGGCACGGCGATCAAGCCCGGTGATTCGCTCTTGGAGACCGGATTCGGCGGCATCCTCGGGCATATCGCGGTCATTATCGGCCTCGGCACGGTGCTCGGTGCGATTCTCGAACGCTCCGGTGGTGCGGATGTATTGACCGGCAAGCTGTTGGGCATCTTCGGCGCCAAGGGCGCGCCGGTGGCCATGGGTCTGCTCGGGCTCATCTTCGGCATCCCGGTCTTCTTCGATATCGGCATCTTCGTGCTGGCGCCGCTGATCTATGTGGCCGCCAAGCGCGGTGGGCGGTCGCTTGTGCTGTATGCGATGCCGATGCTGGCCGGTCTGTCCATGACCCACGCCTTCCTCCCGCCGCATCCCGGACCGGTGGCGCTCGGTGGCCTGCTCGGAGTGAGTCTCGGGTGGCTGATCATTATGGGGTTCGTCTGCGGCATACCCGGATTCATCGCGGCTGGCCTGGTGTGGGGCACCTATATCGGCAAACGGGTCCAGGTGGAAGTGCCCGCCGAATTCCTGGTCCGACCCGATCAACCGGTCGAAGCGAAGGGTGAAGGCCCCGGCACCGCAACGGATCCCGGTTCGACGCGGACCGAGACCCGCGCGCCGTCGGTCGTGCTCATCGGTGGCATCATCGCGATTCCGCTGGTGCTCATCCTCGGTGCGACCTTCGGCACCCAATGGCTGGCCAAGGATTCGCAACTGCTGCAGGTGTTGACCTTCCTCGGCACGCCCGCCGTTGCGCTGTTGATCGCGGTACTCGTCGCCTTCTATCTGCTCGGTGTACGCCGCGGCTCGAGCGTGCAGGAACTCAGCACGCTCACCGCGGAATCACTCAAGCCGGTCGGCATGTTGCTGCTGGTGGTCGGTGCGGGCGCCTTCTTCGGAAAGGTCATCTCCGCCACCGGAATCGGTACCGCGCTCGCCGACACCATGTCGGCCGCCGGGCTGCCGGTGATCGTGCTCGCCTACATCATCAGCTGTGGTCTGCGCATCGCGCAGGGCTCGGCCACCGTGGCGATTGTGACCACCGGCGGCATCGTCGCACCGCTGGTGGCCGGACACGGGTACTCACAGCTGGCGATCGCGCTGATCGCCATGGCCATCGCGGCGGGCTCGATCATCCTCAGTCATGTGAACGACGGTGGCTTCTGGATCATCTCGAAGTACTTCAACCTGAGTGTGAAGCAGACTCTGCAGACCTGGACAGTGTTGGAAACCGTGCTCTCCGTGGTGAGTTTCGCGGTCGCCGCGGTGCTGTTCGCGATCGTCAGCTGAGTGACGGTCGGACAGCTGGCGCTAGTCCGGCACGGGTCGAATCCTCGTGCCGGGCTGGCTGATTCGTGTGGCGCGATGCCATCGAGATAGGCGAGGAGCAGGTTCGCCAATCCGGGCGACCGACGTGGTGCACGCCCATTGCCGTGCTGGTCGGCGCTACGATGCAGACGATGACATCGAATCTCGGGCAGGAGGTGTGCCCGGGAGTGGAGCCCATGCGGTCTTGTTCGCGAAAGTCACTGCGGCGGACGGTGATCTGACCCGATGCCCGACCACCAGGGTCAGCCGTCAGCGCAGATCATCGCTGCACGGTCGGTGCTGTCACCCAGCGGGAATCGGTACCGGTGCGGCTGTGGGGCTGGTGCCGCCATCGGTTCAAAATGCGTGGGTTGGTGCTCGATCTGAGTCGAGTGCGGATCATTCGAAGTTGCGCAGGGCGACTGTGCAGCGGTTGGCTTGGGCGCGGATGGCGGCGACGAGTTCGGGGGGACCGGTGAGCAGGGTGAAGTCGATATCGGTCGAGGTGATCATCCAGACCAGTGCTTCCGGAGTGTCGGCGCCGACGTGGAGTTGGCAGCTGTGGTCGTCGACGGCCTCGATGACGCCCATACCGGGCCAGACATTCGCCGCGGCCGCCTCGGCGGATCTGTGCAGCAGCGCAATTGCCTGATACGGCCAGGCGCGGGCGGACAGTCGCAGCGAAAGGTGCACCGCGACATCGCCTTCCGGCAGTTCACGCGGGGTGAAGCGCGGGCCGGTCGGGGTGCGTGGCGTGATGCGGTCCGCTCGGAAGGTTCGCCAATCGCCGCGGTCGACATCCCACGCCACGAGGTACCAGCGCCTGCTGAAGTGCACCAGACTGTGCGGCTCCACCGAGCGGCGGGTGGTGGTGCCGCTGTGCGCTCGATAGTCGAAGCGCAGCCGTTCGTGCCGTTGACAGGCCTCGGCAATGGCCATCAAGGTCTTCGGTTCGACCGTGGCATCCGATGCCCCGACCCGGACCGTCGCGCCACGCAGGGTGCGGACCCGATGGCGCAGGCGCGGCGGCAGCACCTGCTCCAGTTTGGTCAGTGCGCGCAGCGATGCCTCCCCGATGCCCGCCACGGTGCCGTTGGACGCGCTGCGCAATCCGACCGCCACCGCGACGGCCTCCTCGTCATCGAGCAGTAGCGGCGGCAGCGCGGCCCCGGCGCCGAGCCGATAGCCCGCGATGCCCTGGGTGGCGTGCACCGGATAGCCGAGTTCACGCAGCCGATCCACATCGCGGCGGACCGTACGGCCGGTGACGCCGAGCCGTTCGGCGAGTTCGGTGCCGGTCCAGTCGCGGCGGGTCTGCAGCAGGGCGAGCAGTTTGAGCAGGCGCGCCGAGGTCTCCAACACGGAATCCAGCATGCCAGAGGCTTAGGAACGATCCTGTCCTAAGTGGGTCATATCGTCGCTTGCATGAGCACCGAACACGACATCCGCCCCTTCCACATCGATATCCCGCAGGCGCAGATCGACGATCTGCACGCCCGGCTGGCGAATACCCTGTGGCCGGACGAAATCCCCGGCGCCGGTTGGGATAGGGGCGCGTCGATTTCGTATCTGCGCGACCTCGCCGAGTACTGGCGCTGTGAATACGACTGGCGGGCAGTCGAAGCACGGCTGAACCGGCTGCCGCAGTTCGTCATCGATATCGATGGGCAGCAGGTGCACTTTCTGCATATCCGCTCGCCCGAACCCGATGCCATGCCGCTGGTATTGAGCCACGGGTGGCCCGGCTCGTTCGTCGAATTCCTCGATGTGATCGGACCCTTGAGCGATCCGCGGGCGCACGGTGGTGATCCGGCCGATGCGTTCCATCTGGTCATTCCATCGCTGCCCGGATTCGCATTCTCGGCGGCCGGGCCAAAGGTCGGGGACGGTTCGACCGAGCGGTTCGCGCAGGTGGTCGTGAAGCTGATGGTGCGGCTCGGCTACGACCGGTATGGCGCGCAGGGCGGCGACGCGGGGTTCTTCGTCTCGACCGAGCTGGGACGGATTGCGGCCGACCGTGTAGTGGGAATCCATGTGAACGGGCCGATTACGCTGCCGTCCTGGGACGACGGTAATGCCGATGCACAGGTTCGGGAACCGGAGTACAGCCCGGAGGATCGGGCGAAGCTGGACAAACTCACCGGCAGCCAGAGCTACACCCGCTACGGCTATGCGATGGTGCAGGCGGGACGCCCACAAACCCTGGCGATCGGTATGCACGATTCGCCCGCGGGGCTGCTGTCCTGGATCGTCGATATCTTCCAGCGCTGGACCAATCCGTCTCTCGAATTGCCCGATGCCGCGGTGGATCGCGATGCGCTGCTCACCAATGTCAGCCTGTATTGGTTCACCCGGACCTTCGTCTCCTCGATCAGGCTGTACGGGGAGGGGGACTCGTGGGGGATGGCCTTGCGCAGTTCCGGCGTGCCGACGGCCGCGGCGGTATTCGCCGGTGACAATTCCATTCGCGTGATCGCCGAGCAGCAGCACAATATCGTGCGCTGGACCGAATATGACCGGGGCGGTCACTTCGCGGCAATGGAAGCACCGGATCTGCTGATCGACGATATGCGCGCGTTCTTCCGTGCACTGCGCCGACTCATTCGGTAGCGGCCGTGCCCCGGTAGCGCTCGGCCATGGCGAATGCTGTTGCGGCGAGCCGGTCGCGCAGTTCGGGCGGGTCGAGGACCTCGCAGAATTCGCCGAGCGGGAGCAGGGCGCCCGCCAGCACCTCGAAGGACTCCGATGGGATCGTCACTTCGATCCACCCCTCGGCGTCGGGTGCGGTCGCGGAGGCCATGGCCTCGGCGACCGCGGCGGGCTCATTCGTCAATCGCAGCCGCTGCACATGCGACGCCGCGATCCGGCAGCGCGCCCGCACCCGCAGCATGGCGCGCGCGAAATCGTCGGCCGACGCCGACCAATGCCCGGCTAGGTCGAAACCTTCTGGGCGCGTGAATGATTCACCGGTCTGGCCGGCGGAGGTGATCCGGCCGACGCGATAGGAACGCACTGCCGACCGGTCGCGTGCGATGAGATACCAGGTCCCGGCCTTCAATACCAGGCCGAGCGGATCCAGGCGGCGTTCGACGGCGCGGTCCTTGCGTTGGTAACGAATATCCAGTCGCCGGTCGTGCCACAGCGCATCGACAACCGTTGCCAGCGTTGGCGTTTCGTCGGGTCGATGGAACCAGCCCACCGCGTCCACATGCACGCGCTCCGCGATTCGCGTTGCCCGGCCCCGCAATTCGGGTGGCAGTGCGGCCAGCACCTTGAGCTGTGCGGTGGCCAGCACCGTGCCGAGTCCGAGGTCCGCCGCGGCGGCGGGCTGTCCCGCGAGCAATACCGCATCGGCCTCCTCTGTGGTGAGACCGGTCAGCCGGGTTCGGTAGCCGTCGACCAGCTGCACGCCGCCCGCGCGTCCTGGTTCGCTGTAGATCGGCACGCCAGCGGCGGAGAGCGCCTCGATATCGCGATAGACCGTGCGCACCGATACCTCGAGCTCGCGGGCCAGCTCCGGTCCGGTCGTCCGGCCGCGGGTCTGCAGCAGGAGCAATAGCTGCACCAGTCGACTCGCTCGCATGATTCGAGATTAGCCATAAAACCTGACAGAAGATGTCAGGTTTGACTCGTACCGTCGTATTCCATGACCACATGGAGCCAGTTCACCGAAGAAGCGCCACACATCGCGACCGTGTTCACTCGTCGGCACAAGGCGACCGGCAATCTCTGCATGCTCGCAACCCTGCGCGCGGACGGCTTCCCCCGTATCAGCCCGGTCGAACCGCGGATTTTCGAGGGGATGCTGGTGATCGTGGGTATGCCGAATACAACCAAGTTCAAGGACCTCGCCCGCGACGCACGGTTCTGCCTGCACACCGCCACGGTGGACACCCAGGTCGGCGACGGTGACGCGAAGTTGTTCGGCACCGTCGTGGACCTTCCGGACAAGCAGGTGCACGCGCGGTTCGCGCAGCAGCTGTTCGACGAGATCGGGCTCGATATCCGCGACGAAGAGTTCGACCACTTCTACATCGCGGACCTGACCGGCGCGTCCACCGTCGAGGTCACCGACGATCACCTGGACATCACCATCTGGAAGCCGGGGCAGGGCGAGCGAGTGGTGCGCAAGCACTGAGCGGTCGGCGGCTCGTGCGTCGCCGCACTGCGCGCCGAAGCCGATCGCGAGCGCGGTGGTGATGTCGGCGAGGTCTTTTTCGAATCTGTCTGTGCCGATTTGGTTTCCGGACTCGAGGGCGGCTGCCGCGACGATATCGTTCGGGTTGGCGAACGGCCACAGTCCGGCAACGGTGACGATGAGGGCCCGGCCGATCGCTGCGCCCGCGGTTTCGGTCAGCAGGGGTGCGGCGCGGGGTATCAGCTCGGCGAGGCGGTCGTTGAGTGCGTAGTGGTCTCGCACACCCGAGCCGAACTACTCGAAAGTGTTCAGTCCCAGATCAATTCCATCGAGCGGCTCATGCCCGAGGATATCGCCGACGCGGTCACCCACATGGTCGGCCGACCCCGACGCGTAGCTGTCAACGAAATGCTCGTGCGCGCCGCCGACCAGCGCTGGTAGGCCCGGCTGCGTCTCAGTGCGGGGTGAGCTGGGTTGCGATCGATGTCGGAACCGGGATGCCGCGGCGGATCAGGTCTGCTGTGAAGCGTTGTGCGAGTGGGTCGTTCGGGGTTGTGGTCAGGGCGACGACGGCGCGGGTGAGCTGTGGTTTCAAGCTGGCTACCGCGCCGGCGAAGGTGGCGGTCACGGCGGTGGTGGGGACCAGGGCGATGCCGAGTCCGGCGGCTGCCAGTTGTGCCGCGGTGATGGCCTGGCGGGTGCGGGTGGCGGCGGTCAGGGTGACGCCGTATTGGGCGGCGATCTCGTCGAGCCAGGCGCCGAGGCCGTTGTCGGGGTGGTAGTGCACGATCGGGTGCTTCGCGATCTGTGCGAAAGTCATTGTGGTGCTCGGCTTTTCGGTGGCCGGCAGGGCAGCGACGATTTCTTCCTCGCCGATGATGTCGAGATGTCCGTCCCAATGCGTCGGTTCGGGACCGATCGCGATATCCACCCGACCCGATGCCGCCAGTTGGGCAAGGGCGTCGGCGCTGGACAGTTCCGTCAGTGCGAGCTGGATACCCGGATGCCGCCGATGCCAGGTGCGCAGGACCGGTGCCAACAGCCCGGCGGTCATGCTCTCCGCGCAGCCGATGCGCAGTTGTCCCTCGGTGCCCGCGGCGACGGCCCGGCCGGTCGCGACGACGCGCTCGGCGGCGGCCAGCGCGGCCCGTGCGTCCGCGACGATCGCGCGACCGGCCGCGGTCGGGCGTACCCCGCGCGGCTGTCGCTGCACCACCGGCGTGCCGATCTCGCGTTCCAAGGCCGCGATCTGATGCGACAGGGCGGGCTGCGACATGTGCAGGCGCGCCGCGGCTTCGGTCACCGATCCGTAATCCAGTACGGCGACAAGGCATTCCAGGGCGCGCAGCGTTGCCATTCGGTAATTCTATCGAAATCAGAGAAAAGATTCATAGCGTGACGGGATTGCGACGATACCGGAGCACGTTCGATCTCGGTGAAAGGCAAACAACTACCGAGGAGGCAAGGCATGTCAGCTGTGCTGAATGGGAAGAAGCTGCTCGTCATCGGGGGAGGTTCCGGGATCGGGCAACAGATCGCCGCAGACGCCCTGATCGCGGGTGCACACGTCGTAATCGCTGGCCGGAATCCGAAGGCGATCAGTGCCGCGGTTGCCCGAATTGCCGATGACCACCTGGCCGGGGTCACACAGGGCACCGACGAGGCGACCATCGGCGAACGGATGCTCGGCGCAACGGTCGACCTGACCGATGAAGATTCGATCCGCACGCTCGCCGAACAGACCGGTGACCTGGACTACCTGGTGTCGGTGGCTGCCGCACACGCCAATGGTCCGGTCGCGCAGCTGGATCGAACCGCGATCACCAGGGCATTCGACGCCAAGGTCATCGGCCCGCTCCTCCTCGCCAAACACTTCGCCCCGCAAATCCGCACCGGCGGAGCAATCCTCCTGTTCTCCGGCGTCGCCGCGTGGCGCCCCGCCCCCGAACGCACGGTCATGGCCACCACCAACGGCGCCGTCAGCTTCCTCGCCGAAGCCCTAGCCGTAGAACTCGCCCCCATCCGAGTCAACGCCCTCTCCCCAGGCATCGTCGATTCCGGCGCCTGGGACAAAATGGGCACCACCAAGAACCAGTTCTTCACCGACGTCGCCACCGTCAACCCCGCCCGCCGCATAGGCCACCCGTCCGACATATCAGCAGCCGCCCTCCTAGCCCTGACCAACCCATTCCTGACGGGCACCACCCTGCACATCGACGGCGGAGGCCGCCTCACCTGATCCATATCTGCGCCAAACCTTGTGGAGCACCTGGAAACCCGTGAAATCGGAAGGGGTGGAGTCGACCTAGTTCGTGGCGGCGAGGTCGTTGCGTTTGCGCTGGAGGAAGGTCTTTTCGGCGGTATTGGTGGCGTGGGTGATGGCGGTGTCGTAGGCGTGGATGGCCGCTGTGTTGCGACCGAGTCGGCGTAGGAGGTCGGCGCGGATCGCGTGGTACAGATGGTGATTCGGTAGGTCGATCTCGTCGAGTAGGGCGAGTGCGGCGGCTGGGCCGGTGAGCTCGGCGACAGCTACTGCTCGGTTCAGTGCTACCACTGGGCTGGGTGCTACCGCGGTCAATTGGTTGTAGAGGCATAGGATCTGTTGCCAGTCGGTAGATTTCGCGTCGGGGGCGTCCGAGTGAACCGCGTTGATGGCTGCTTGGATCTGGTAGGGGCCGGGTTGGTTGCGGCGCAGGCATTCTCGGACGAGTGCGTGGCCTTCCGCGATGAGGGTGCGATCCCAGCGGTGACGATCCTGTTCCGGCAGCGGCACCAGCGAACCGTCGGGTGCGGTGCGGGCAGGGCGACGTGATTCGGTGAGCAACATCAGTGCGAGCAGTCCGCGCACCTCCGGCTCATCGGGCATGAGCTCGATGAGTAAGCGCCCCAAGCGGATTGCCTCGGTGCACAGGTCGGTTCGCACGAGCCGATCGCCGGAGCTGGCCGTGTGACCCTCGGTGAAAATGAGGTAGGTGACGGCGAGTACTCCGGGTAGCCGGGTGGGCAGGTCCGCATCGCGGGGAACTCGATAGGGAATTCGCGCGTCACGGATCTTGCCCTTCGCCCGGACGAGTCGCTGGGCCATTGTTGACTCGGAAGTGAGGAAGGCGTGCGCGATTTCGGGGGTGGTCAGCCCGCCGAGCAGCCGCAAGGTGAGCGCGACCTGGGCACTGAGCGATAGTGCGGGGTGGCAGCAGGTGAAGATGAGGCGGAGCCGATCATCCTGCACCGCACCGGAATCGGACGGTTCATCATCGGCGTGCAGAAGTGCGGCCTGGGCGTGCCGGTCATCGCGAGATGCCTCACGCCGCAAGCGATCGATGGCTCGGTTGCGTGCGGTGGTGATGATCCAACCGGGCGGGCTGGGCGGGACTCCCTCGGTCGGCCAGCGTTGTACGGCCGCGGTGAACGCGTCCTGTATCGCGTCTTCGGCGATGGTGATATCGCCGAAGACGCGGATCAGGCTGGCGACCGCGCGGCCGTAGTGTTCGGTGAACACGGCCTCGATGGTGGTGGAGGTGACCATCTCAGTAATCGGCCACCGGCCGGACCTCGACCGGCAGGGTGAGCACGGCGGCCATCTTCTTGCCCCAGTGCAGCGCCTCGTCCAGATCGGCCGCCTGGATGACGGTGAATCCGCCAATGTGCTCCTTACTTTCGACATAAGGGCCATCGGTGACGAGTACATCGCCGTCCTTGGCCCGGAGCACGGTGGCGGTGCTCGGCGCATGCAGGCCCGCGGCGAAAACCCAGGCGCCCGCGGTGCGCATCTCGTCGTTGAGCGCCGCCAGATCGCGCATGATCTCGTCGAGATTGTCCGGCGGCGACCCTTCGCCGGGCTGATAGATGGTGAGCAGGTACTGCTTCATGGCTCCTCCTCATCCCCGCTGATAGGTGGCGATCACCACGCCGGTGGTGGTCGTGACGCTGTCGACAAGCCGCAGTTCGCCGAGGTCGACGCTGTCGAAGAGGCGCTGCCCGCCACCGACCACGATCGGATGGATCAGCACTAGATACTCGTCGACGAGATCGTGGCGCATCAACGTTTGCATCAGATTGCCGCTGCCGAGCACCACGAGATCCTGCTCCAACTTCGACACCGCGGCGACGATATCGTCGCCGAGCAGGGTGGAGTTCTGCCAGGGCAGCGGCTCGATCAGGGTCCGGGATGCGACGAACTTCTCGGTTTTGTCCAGCACCTCGGTGAACGGGTTGTCGGTCTGCTGCGGCCAGAAGCCGAAGAAGTCCTCGTACGTCCGCCGCCCGAGCAGCAGCGCACTGTCATGATGGGCCGCCATATGTTCGGCGATCACCCTGGCCTGCACGGGATCGTTGAAGCGATGCCCCCAGCCGCCGTACCGAAACCCGTTCCGGGTGTCCTCGTCGGCCCGGCCGGGTGCCTGCATGACGCCGTCCAGGGTGATGTGCTCGACCGCGGTGATCTTGCTCATGGGAGTCCTTTCAGCTGGCCGGTCCGTTACCGGCTGCACCTCCTACACGAATTGCTCCTCGCCGAATCGACATCATCGACAGAATTTCTTCGAACGAATTATTCCGAGCCCGTGATGGCCTGGATTTCGCGGTAGGTCGGGATGCCCGAAGGAATGGCCCCGCCGTCGCGTACCGCTCGTGCGATATCGACGATCCCGGCCAGCGCCGCCCGATACAGCAGCGATCCCGTGCTGATCCGCCGCACACCCAATGCCGCGAGCTCCGCGATCGACGGTCCGGCCACCGAGTACAGCATGTTGATGGGCAACGGCACCGCCGCGACGATCCGGGTGATCTGCGCCGGATCCGTCACACCGGGCACAAAGATTCCATCGGCACCGGCCTGCAGGTAGGTCTCGGCCCGGGCCAGCGTCGAATCCTGTTCCAGCTGCAGCCAATACGTATCGACCCGGGCATTGACGAACAACTCGGGCACACGGGATTTGATCGCGGCGATCAACTCTGCCTGGTGCCCGGCATCGGCCAGCGCCGTATCCGCGCGCCCGTCTTCGAGATTCACCCCGGCAATGCCCAAAGCGGCAAGCTGCGTGACGTATTCGGCGACCGTCTCGGGGTCCTCGCTGAACCCACCCTCGATATCCACGGTAACCGGCACCGGCAAACGCGCGAGTCTCGTTGCCAGCGCGAGTGTTTCATCGCGCGTGACACCGGCCCCGTCGGTGAGCCCCGCCGCCACCGCGACGCCGAGACTAGTGGTGCCGATTGCCGAGAACCCCTCGGCGGCCAGCACCGCAGCCGAGCCGAAGTCCCAGGCATTGGGCAGCACCAGCGGCTCGGCACGGTGGTGCAGGTCGTGGAAAGTCTTCGTCTTGTTCATCAGGACCTCTCGATGATTCCGGCGGCAATGGCGATGGCATGGTCGCGACCGGGGCATATATGCGGCCCCGCGCCGAATCCCAGGCCCGTGAGATCGACTTCGACCAACTCCTCGTCGACAACCCGTCGAGTGCGGCGCACCGGCGGATCCTCGACCATGGTGCGTGCGATGACCTCGTCCGCGGTGCCTTCGAACCGGCGCGCGTTGTCCACCAGCGCCCCCGTCGCCTGACAAGCCTGGATCAGCAGACCGATCCGAGCGGCCGCGCGCTCGTCGGCCACCCCGCCGCAGGCGGCCACCAACTCGGCGACGGCCCGGTCCGCCTCGGCGCTGTCGGGTTCATGGGGCTGGTAGTGCGCGGCGGCAATCGCGACTGCCGATACCGAGATGTCCGGAATCCCAAGGGTCTCCGCCAGCACTCGGACATGGGGAAGGTCGCCCTCGACCATGCGGACCCGTTCGCGCAGCACCTCGGGCGACAATCGAGCCAATTCCGCGACGACCAGCGCGCGCCGCCGATCATGCTCGACCCCATCGCAGAATCGGGCGACATGGGCACGCAGCCAGCCGATGCCGACAGCTCGCGCGCTCCGCGGTACCGCGGGCATCGGTGCGCCGGTCAAAACCTCCCGCACCCGATCGGGCTCGGTGATCAGATTCATGCCGCGACGGTATCCCCCTGACGTTTCGGTGGCCGCCGAAATAACCCGGCGCGATCATGGTGTGGTGCAGACCCGAGGAGCCGAACTGGCGGGACTGGCCACCCTGCTGGCCGATCGCACCCGCGCCGATATGTGCCTGGCCCTGGTCGACGGCCGTGCCTGGACGGCCGGGGAACTGGCGCGATATGCCGGAGTCGCGCCGTCCACCGCGACCGAGCATCTGAACCGGCTGCTGGACGGGGGTCTGCTCGTCGAGCGCCGTCAAGGCAGGCATCGGTACGTGCAGTTGGCGAGCCCGCAGGTGGCCGAGCTGTTGGAGACGATGGTCACCCACCTGGAGCCGTCACACCCCGAGCCGACGACGCTGCGCGCGTCCACCGCCGCCGCGGCCCTGGCCCGTGGCCGAACCTGCTACGACCACCTCGCGGGCCGACTCGGCGTCGCCATCACCGACGCGATGATCGAACGCGACCTGCTCGACGACGATGGCGGCTTCGCCCTCACCGAGGCCGGGGTGGCGTGGCTCACCGGCCCGATGGGCGTCGAAGCGACGACACTGCACGCGACGCGTCGTCCGGTCGCGCGCCCCTGTCTCGACTGGACCGAACGCCGCACCCACCTCGGCGGTGCCGCCGGAGCCCAGCTGTGCCGCCGGTTGCAGGCACTGGATTGGGTGCGGCGCGTTGGATCCGGCCGTGCCGTGCGCCTCACACCGACGGGCGAAACCGGCCTGTTCGAGGCGCTCGGCATCGATCCCGGGTCAGTTGCTTGACGGAAAGTTTCGTTCCGCACGGACCGCCTCGGCTCGGGAGCGCGCCCAACCCGTGCGCTACGTCGCGACCGGCCTGCCTGTGGTGGCCCAGATCGTGACGAGCACCGGTCTGATGGGATAGAGACGCTGGTCGCCACCACGGTGCTGAGTTTCCGGCTCACCGTCCGTCCGCACGGAGTGTGCCGAATCTCATCAACGCGATTGAAGCGGCTTCATCCCGGGTATGACGGCACGGGCAGGAACCGAACGACCCGGTGACCAGGGTCCGGCCGGGCGATGCGGCACCCGGTTCATGAATGGGCTTGCATAATCGTGCATAATCATCACATGGTTGATTCGTCGGGCAACCCGGTCTTGCGGGTTGCGGTGGCCGGTGCGAGTGGATACGCCGGTGGTGAGGTGCTGCGTCTGTTGCTGGGCCATCCGGCCTACCACGACGGGCGCCTCGTCATCGGGGCGCTGACCGCCGGATCGAATGCGGGCAGCACGCTGGGGGAGCTCCAGCCGCATCTGCTGCCGCTCGCCGATCGCGTCCTCGCGCCGACCACGGTCGACGAGCTGGCCGGTCACGACATCGTCTTCCTCGGCCTGCCCCATGGGCAGTCCGCCGCCATCGCGCAGCAGCTACCGGCGTCCACGGTGATCATCGACTGCGGTGCCGACTTCCGGCTGACCGATGCGTCGGCATGGGAGAAGTACTACGGCAGTCCCTATGCGGGCAGCTGGCCGTACGGGCTGCCGGAACTGCCCGGCGGACGCGACCGGCTCCGTGGCACGACCCGGATCGCCGTGCCCGGTTGCTATCCCACGGTCGCCAGCCTCGCGCTGGCACCGGCGATCGCGGCCGGAATCGTCGAGCCGACGGTGAATGTGGTTGCGGTGAGCGGTACTTCGGGCGCGGGACGCAAACTCGACGTCGGCCTGCTCGGCTCGGAGGTCATGGGTTCGGCGCGGGCCTACGGCATTGCGGGCGCGCACCGGCACACCCCGGAGATCGCGCAGAATCTGAAGGCCGCGGGTGGCATCGACGTCGCCGTATCGTTCACCCCGGTGCTGGCGCCGATGCCGCGGGGCATTCTCGCGACGTGCACCGCCCCGACCAAGGTCGATGCCGAGCAGGCACGGGCGGTTTATGAAAAGGCCTACGCCGAAGAACCATTCGTGCATCTGCTGCCGGAAGGCACACTGCCGCAGACGGGTTCGGTGGTCGGCTCCAACGCCGTCACCCTGCAGGTCGCGGTGGATCCCGATGCCGGGCAGCTGGTGGTGATCGGCGCGATCGACAACCTCACCAAGGGCACCGCGGGCGCCGCGGTCCAATCCATGAATCTGGCGGTCGGATTCGACGAGACCGCAGGACTTTCCACCGTAGGAGTGGCACCGTGACGACGTTCGAAACCGAGACCGGCAAGCTGGTCCGGACCCAGGGCGTAACCGCGCCGCTCGGCTTCCGGGCGGCCGGCATCGCCGCGGGCATCAAGGCCAGCGGAAAACCCGATCTGGCATTGGTATTCAACGAGGGTCCGGAATATGCGGCGGCTGGCGTGTTCACCCGCAACCAGGTGAAGGCCGCACCGGTGCTGTGGTCGCAGCAGGTGCTCAGCGGCGGCCGGTTGCGCGCGGTGATCCTGAATTCCGGTGGAGCCAATGCCTGTACCGGTCCGGGCGGCTTCCAGGACACCCACCAGACCGCCGAGGAACTGGCCACAGCGCTGAGCAATTGGGGTACCGAAACCGGCGCGGGCGAAATCGCGGTCTGCTCAACCGGTTTGATCGGCGACCGACTGCCGATGGACAAGGTGATTCCGGCCGTCACCGAAATCGTGCACGAGATGGGCGGCGGCATGTCCGGCGGGCTCGATGCGGCACACGCCATCATGACCACCGACACCGTGCCCAAGGAAGCGGCGTTCCACCACCGCGACAAATGGAATGTCGGCGGTATGGCCAAGGGTGCTGGCATGCTCGCGCCCTCGCTGGCGACCATGCTCGTGGTGCTCACCACCGATGCCGTCGCGAGCGCCGAACAGTTGGATCGCGCGCTGCGCAACGCGACTCGGCTCACCTTCGACCGGCTCGACGTCGACGGCTCCTGCTCCACCAATGACACCGTGCTGCTGCTCGCCAACGGCGCCAGCGAGGTCGCACCGGCACAGGAGGAGCTGGACGCAGCGGTACTCGCGGTGTGCGACGATCTGGCCGCACAGCTGATGGCCGATGCGGAGGGCGTGACCAAGCGGGTGCTGATCACCGTCGCCGGTGCGGCCTCCGAGGACGAGGCCCTGATCGCGGCGCGCGCCGTCGCCCGCGACAGTCTGGTCAAGACCGCGCTCTTCGGCTCCGACCCCAACTGGGGTCGAGTGCTCGCCGCCGTCGGCATCGCCCCGGTCACCCTGGATCCGAACCGGATCTCGGTGTCGTTCAACGGAAATCCGGTCTGCGTCGACAGCGTCGGCGCGCCCGGTGCGCGCGAGGTCGATCTGTCCGGCGCCGATATCGAGGTGCGGATCGAACTGAATGTCGGTGACGGCATCGCCACCGTGCGGACCACCGACCTGTCGCACGGCTATGTCGAAGAGAATTCGGCATATAGCTCATGAGCGAGCGCAGCGAGCGAACAATCAACACAGCCAGCTTCGCTGGGCATGGCGGAGCTGAGCGCAGCGAGGCGAAGCCATGACCAGCGAAGCTGTGCAGGACCTTTCGGCATTGGACAAGGCGCACGTCCTCGCCGACGCGCTGCCGTGGCTGCAGAAGTTCCGCGACAAGATCGTGGTCGTCAAATACGGCGGCAATGCGATGGTCGACGCGGACCTCAAACAGGCCTTCGCCGCCGATATGGCATTCCTACGCACCGTCGGGGTGCATCCGGTGGTGGTGCACGGCGGCGGACCGCAGATCAGCGCGATGCTGAAAAAGCTGGGTCTGCAAGGCGAATTCCGCGGCGGCTTCCGCGTCACCACACCCGAGGTGATGGATGTGGTGCGGATGGTGCTGTTCGGTCAGGTCGGCCGGGAGCTGGTCGGGCTGATCAATGCGCATGGTCCGTACGCGGTCGGCATCTCCGGTGAGGACGCGCGGCTGTTCACCGCGACCCGGCGCACCGTCGATGTCGACGGCGAGGCGACCGATATCGGTCTGGTCGGCGATGTCACCGAGGTGAATGCCGATGCGGTGCTCGACCTCATCGGCGCGGGCCGCATTCCGGTGGTCTCGACCATCGCACCGGACGCCGATGGTGTGGTGCACAACATCAATGCCGATACCGCCGCCGCCGCACTCGCCGAGGCGATCGGCGCGGAGAAGCTGGTGATATTGACCGACGTCGAGGGCCTGTACACGAACTGGCCGGACCGATCGTCGCTTACCTCGTGCATCGATACGGCCGAATTGGCCGGGTTGCTCCCGCGCCTGGATGCGGGCATGGTGCCCAAGATGGAGGCCTGCCTGCGCGCCGTGCAGGGTGGGGTGCCGACCGCGCATGTCATCGACGGTCGGGTCTCGCATTCGGTGCTGTTGGAACTGTTCACCGGAGAAGGAATCGGAACGATGGTGACGCCCGCCCCGCTCCCCATGAGCGCGGCGGACACACTGAACGGAACGAAATGATGAGCGACACAGCAGAATTGCAAGAGCGGTGGTCTGCCGCGCTGATGAAGAACTATTCGACACCCAAGGTCGCGCTGGTGCGCGGTGCGGGCGCGGTGGTCTATGACGCGGACGGCAAGCGCTACGTCGATTTCCTCGGTGGTATCGCGGTCAATAGCCTCGGCCATGCCCATCCGGCGATTCTGGAAGCGGTCACCCAGCAGCTCGGCACGCTCGGGCACACCTCGAATATCTACGCCAACGAACCGGTCATCGAACTGGCCGAGCGGCTGCTCGCGCACTTCGGCGACGGTGAATTCGGCGATGGCCACGGCCGCGCGTTCTTCTGCAATTCCGGCACCGAGGCCAATGAGGCGGCCTTCAAGATGGCGCGGCTGACCGGGCGGCGCAAGATCATCGCGACCGATGAGGCCTTCCATGGCCGGACCATGGGCGCGCTCGCACTCACCGGGCAGCCCGCCAAGCGCACACCGTTCGAGCCGATGCCGCCCGGTGTCGTGCACGTGCCCTACGGTGATGCCGAGGCCCTCGCGGCGGTCGTGGACGAGGACACCGCGGCGGTATTCCTCGAGCCGATCATGGGGGAGAGCGGCGTTGTCGTGCCGCCCATCGACTATCTGGTGAAGGCCCGCGAGATCACCGCGCGCCACGGCGCGCTGCTGGTGCTCGACGAGGTGCAGACCGGTATCGGGCGGTGCGGAAGGTTCTACGCGCACCAGGCATTCGGCATCGTGCCGGATGTGATCACCCTCGCCAAGGGACTCGGTGGCGGGCTGCCGATCGGTGCGGTGCTGGCCACCGGACCGGCCGCCGACCTGCTGACCCCGGGCCTGCACGGCACCACCTTCGGCGGCAATGCCGTCTGTGCCGCAGCGGCTTTGGCTGTCTTGCGGACCATCGATGAGACCGATCTGCTCGTGCACGTCGAATCGGTCGGCAAGCGGCTCAGCGATGGCATCGAAATGCTCGAGCACCCGCTGATCGATCACGTGCGCGGCGCCGGTCTGCTGCTCGGCATCGTGCTGAACGACGATGTTTCGGCCGAGGTGGAGAATCGGGCTCGCGATGCGGGCTATCTGGTGAATGCGCCCAAGCCCAATATCATTCGGCTCGCGCCGCCATTGGTGCTCACCGAGACGCAGTCCGATAATTTCGTCGCCGATCTGCCCGATATCCTCGACGGGGCGATCGCCGATGCCAAGGGGGACAAATGAGTACAGCATCGCGTAGCGATTCCGTGAGGGGTGGCGGTCGGGAGACGGCTATTCGCCACTTCCTGCGCGACGATGATGTGACGCCCGCCGAACAGGCCGAAATCCTTGCACTCGCGGCGGAACTGAAGAAGGATCCGTTCGCCCACCAACCGCTGGCAGGGCCGCGCGGAGTCGGTGTGATCTTCGAGAAGAACTCCACCCGCACGCGCTTCTCCTTCGAAATGGGCATCGCTCAACTCGGCGGGCATGCGGTAGTGGTCGACGGCCGCGACACCCAGCTCGGCCGTGAAGAGACCCTCGGCGATACCGGCAAGGTGCTCTCGCGCTACGTCGACGCGATCGTGTGGCGGACCTTCGAGCAGGTGCGCCTGGACGAAATGGCCGTCACCGCAACGGTTCCGGTCGTGAACGCGCTGTCCAATGAATTCCATCCGTGCCAGGTGCTCGCCGATCTGCAGACCCTCGTCGAGCGCAAGGGCAGCCTGACCGGCCGCAACCTCGCCTATTTCGGTGACGGCGCGAACAATATGGCGCATTCGCTGCTGCTCGGCGGCGCGACCGCGGGGTTGAACGTAACCATCGCCGCCCCAGCGGGTTTCGAGCCGCTGCCGTGGATTCTGGAGGCCGCGCGCAAGCGTGCCGCCGAGACCGGCGCCACCATCACGCTCACCGGCGATCCGGTGGCAGCTGCGGACGGCGCGGACGCCCTCGTTACCGACACCTGGACGTCCATGGGCCAGGAAAACGACGGCCTCGATCGCGTCGGCCCCTTCCGTCCCTTCCAGCTCAATGCCGACCTGCTGACCAGGGCCCAGCCGGATGCCGTTGTGCTGCACTGCCTTCCGGCGCACCGCGGCGAGGAGATCACCGACGACGTGATCGACGGGCCGCACAGTGTGGTGTGGGACGAGGCGGAGAATCGGCTGCACGCGCAGAAGGCGCTGCTGGTGTGGTTGCTGGCCAAGCGAGGTGAGGCGCAGTGAGCGCACGCGAGCGAGCATGGGCCGCAGGGCCGACGGGCACGGTTGCTCGGCGTGACCAGCCCCGCGGCCGATCCAACGTGGCCAGCTTTGGGATCGCGGACAGACGCAGCGACGGGGTGTGGTCATGACCGTCCAACCCGACGCCGGTAAGTCCGCTCCCGCCATCGCCCGCACCCGCGCCGGTCGGCAGTCCCGAATCATCGAACTGCTGACCGCGCACGCGGTCCGCAGCCAAACCGAACTGGCCGCCCTGCTCGCCGCCGAGGGCATCGAAACCACCCAGGCCACCCTCTCCCGTGACCTCGATGAACTCGGCGCCGTGAAATTGCGCGCCGCCGACGGCGGTGCGGGCGTCTACGTGGTTCCCGAAGACGGCAGTCCCGTCCGCGGCGTCACCGGCGGCACCGACCGCCTCTCCAAACTGCTCGGCGATCTCCTCGTCTCCACCGACGCCAGCGGAAATATCGCAGTACTGCGCACCCCGCCCGGTGCCGCCCACTACCTGGCGAGTGCCCTGGACCGAGCGGCTCTGCCGTTCATCGTCGGCACCATCGCAGGCGACGACACCATCGCCGTCATCGCCCGCGAACCGCTCACCGGCGCCGAACTAGCCGCCAAGATCGAGGCACTTGCCTGAGTAGTCTCTTGATCGGCCCGTTCTGCTCGGTTGCCGTCGTCATGCCCACCCCGAGGGTATCGTGATGTACACCCCCTCGGTCCGCTGAGGCGAGTCCGGAAAACACTGCGGGCCAGCGTCATTCGGATCTGCTTAGATCGCACATCCACATCGAGAACAGGATCTCGGAGCTATCCTCCATGCTGTCCGCGAACCGCGGTTCGTAGCATCGTCAGTGTCCGGGCAGCCCGCCCACCAACACTCCATGACGTGGTGAAGGTGCTGCGAATCCTTGATCTGCCAGCGTTCGTCGGCCTACGACTATGCGGCGAGCCTGGCCGAATCGTTCTGGCGCGGATAATCGATGAGCTGGAGATGGCGGCCCACGGTGAGAAATACCGGCCACCGCCGACTGAGAAACTCTGGACTAACGCCGTACCGGCTACGACAGGTCGAGATGGCGATTCATCGACATCGCAGCATCGGCCAGCTCCGGCAGTTCGATCACGCTGACGCCGTTCTCCTTCAACTTCTCGACACCGATGCAGTCCTCCACGAATGTCGACGGTTCACGCCATGCGATCACGACTACTGGAATTCCGGCCTGCAGAATGCGATCGGTGCACGGCACCCGGTTTTTGGTGGCCCGCTCCGAGCATGGCTCCAGCGTGCTGTAGATCGTTGCGCGCTTCAGCCGCGCATCGTCTGCGTCGAGTTTGTCGAGCGCAGATTCTTCGGCGTGTATCTTCTCGTCAGTCTCGCGGGAATAGCCGGTCGAGATCTCCTCGCCGTCGGCAACGATCACGGCGCCGACTGAGAAGGCGCCTTCTACGACCGGGCACAGCTTGGCGAGCTCGATAGCCCGGTTCATCCAGTGAGTGTGGTCGAACTCGGTCACCGGTCTGTCTCCTTTGATGGTTGGTAGCGCAACAGGGCGACGTCGCCGATTTGGGTGACGTCGAGCAGATGCATCCTGCGCGTGGACCCGCCGGGGAAGGTCGCTGGGTTCGTGAACCGCGGTGCCTCCGGGTCGCCGACGAGCGTAGGCCCTATCGCGATCTGTAGTTCGTCGGCGAGCCCGGCCGACAAGAATTCGGTGTGCATATGGCTGCCGCCTTCGACCATCAGCCGCTCGACCCCACGCTTACCGAGATCGTCCAGCAGGGCACCGAAATCGACTGCCGCGCCGAGTGATACAACCTCGGCGAGGTTCGCGAGCCGGGCAGTGATCTTCGCCGCGCCCTCGACGGTGGTGTATACGACGGGCCGCTGCTCGAGGGTGCCGTAGTGCCAGAACTTGGCCGAACCCGCCGCACAGGAGCATGGCGGTGATCCTCGCCGCAGGCCCGGACGCAGTCATGGACCTCACTACCAACCCCGAAGGGGTGGCGCTGCGCGCCGACTTGAAGGAAATCGTGGGTGTGCCGCTCGGCGCATGCCTGACATACGATCTGTTCGCCAATCCGCGTAAGAGGCTGGGCCGCAATGAATTCCTGGAGCGGTTCGAACTCGGACTGGCTCCTGGCGTCGACTTCGTGCTCATCCACGCGGGCATCAACCCCACACTGGTCGAGATGAGCGTGAAGTCCGATCGGATCATGCCCACCACCTCGCGCGGCGGCGGCCTGCTCGCCCGCTACATGCGGATGCACAACTGCGGCAACCCGCTGATCGAGTACTTCGACGGCATCATCGACATCTGCCGTCGACATGAGGTCGTGCTGGACCTCGGCGACATCTTCCGTCCCGGCGCTACCGCGGACGCAGGCGACGAATTGAAATGGCTGGAAGTCCAGCTGCTCGCCGAGCTGCGCAAGGACGCACTCGCCGGGGGCGTGCAGGTGCTGTGTGAGAGCGGTGGACATATACCGCTGCACCGGATCCCGGAGCTGATCCCTGCCTACAAGGAAGCCCTCGGCGGTGCACCGCTGTGGCTGGCCGGGCCCATGGTGATCGACAACGGCGTGACCCTCGACGACACGGTCAACGTCCTCGGCGCCGCGGCCGCAGGGCAGTGCGGCGGCGACATGTTCGCCTCGATCACCCACAACGAGCACTACGCCATGCCGACCGCCCCCGACACCGCGACGTCGGTGCGCATGGTCCGTGTGGCGATCGCCGCACTGGATCTGGTGCGCGGCTGGGAACCCGAGATCGCCAAGCAGCGCGCGATCAGTGTCGCCCGCCGCGCAAACGACTGGGAAATCCAGCAAGGCCACGCCCTGTACCCGGGGCTGGCGGGCAACGTGTTCATCCAGCATGGTCTCCGAAAAGGTGCCCCCTGCACGATCTGTGGGTCACTGTGTCCACACATCACCGCGAAGAAGGAACATGAGGAGACACCCGTCGCGGCCGCGCCGGTACTTCTGCCCATGCCCGCGGCAGGGCCGCGTGGTGAGGTCGGACCTGACGACGACGCAGACCCCAACGGCGACACCGATGCGGGCACACTCGCCGCGACCAGCCAGACGGAGGCGTGAGGTGAAGACTGTAACCCTCGCTGAGCGCATCACCTCGCGGCTATCCAACGCGCCCGAACTCGAGCACGCGGCTCGGGGCATCGCCGACGATCTGCGGTCGCTCGGACATTGCGTACCGGCCGACGATTGGCTGATCGTCGGCGGCTCCCTGGCCCGTGGCGAACCCACCTTCATCCGCCACCAAGGCGATCCGCTGCTGATCAGCGACGTCGATTTCCTCTACGTCCACTATGGCGACGCACCGTCGATGTCTGTCGGGGAGTTGCGGATCCTCGCCGAAAAAACTTTCCCCACAGTCGATTTGATGACACTGCCACTCGGCGACTACCGCGCCATTCAGACCTCACTTGGATTCGATTTCAAGGACCTCGGCCTGGCCGTCACCGACCACGGCCTACCTGAGCACGAATCGGTGCAGCTCGACACCCGCGACGCCTACGAGATCCTGCTGTACTACACGCAGGCGTATTTCTGGCTCGGTCTCCATGAACAGTGGTGCACCGGAACGGATTCGGTGCACTTCCACCTCATGGTGAACCGACTCTGCATGAAGATACTGCGGGCTACTGCCATGATCGACGGCGCATACGCACACCACGATTTCGATTCGATGGCACCACATCTAGCCGAGCAGATGCGCGCCGAACTCCACTGGCGGCGCGATCCGACGCAACCGCCCAAGGATCCAGGACGGTTCTGGACGTACTTGTATGACGCGTTCCAACGGTTCGACACCGAGTTCGGGCAGCCGCGCGCCGACGCGGTCAACTACAGCCGCTACGCGACGACCAGTAGCGGCCGGGTGGTGGCTCGTCATCATCAAGCTGTGCACGCGCTCGCGCGTGCCATGGCGGACGCATGGATCGCTGCACCCGACTCTGCCGCGTTGGCTACGGTGAAGCGTCGTGCCTGGGAACGGATCACGGGCTGGACCGGAAGCGGACGCCAACGCAGCCCGGAGGACTACTTCCTAACACACAAGCAGGAAATCCACGATCACCTACTCGCCATGAAAGTGCAGGTCAGATAAGTGAAGCTGCTGGTCACCGGGGGTGCGGGCTTTGTCGGCGCCACTGTCACGAGGATGCTGATCGACGCTGGGCATGAGGTGGTCGTGGTCGACGACCTCTCCCGCAACGACGACCGGCAGATTCCCAACGGCGTGAAGTTCATCCAACTGCGCGTCCAAAACGTGGCGGAAGTCCTCACCCCCGGGGCCGGGTTCGATGCCGTGCTCCACTTCGCCGGACTTATCGCCGCTGGGGAGTCGATGGAGCACCCCGAATGGCACTGGGACAACAACACCCGTGCCTCGCTCGCGCTGCTGGACGCGATGCGTGCCGCCGACGTAGGCAAGCTCGTGTTCTCCTCCACCGCAGCGGTGTACGGCGAGCCGACCGGGCTGCCGCTGGTCGAAACCGCACCGACGAACCCTGTCAACACCTATGGCGACACGAAGCTGGCGATCGACCGGGCAATCACCACGTTCACCCGCGCGTTCCCGTTCGGCGCGATCTCGTTGCGCTACTTCAATGTCGCGGGCGCACACGACTGCGGCGACGGCACAATGATCGGCGAACGTCACGATCCCGAAACCCATCTGATCCCGCTTGCCCTGGATGCGGCGATCGGCCGGGCCGACAAGCTCTCGCTGTTCGGCGACGACTACCCCACCCCCGACGGCACCTGCGTGCGTGACTACATCCACATCACCGACCTTGCCCGCGCACACCTGCTCGCCCTCGATGCTATCCACCCCGGCGAGCACAAGATCTACAACCTCGGCAACGGCATCGGCTTCTCGAATCTCCAAGTAATCAAAGCGATTCGCGAGGTCACCGGAATACCGTTCGAGATCGAGAACGCGCCACGGCGACCGGGTGACCCGGCAACCCTCTACGCCTCATCCGAGTTGGCGCAGCGCGAACTCGGATGGACGCCGGAGAAACCCGACATCGTCGAAATCGTCCGCGATGCATGGCGATTCCATCAACAACGGGGCTGAGCACGCCAGCACACCAACAGTAGGGTGCATTGGCGATGCCGTCGAAGGATGGAGATGACGATGGAGGCCAGCGTATCTCGCAGGTGCTGAGGTTTGTCTGCCGATTTGTACGTCGGGTCGAGTGGAGTAGCCGAGTTGTCGTTCATAGTGTTGGAACTTCGCTGGCCGGGCGCACGCCTCGGATTCGATTGCTACAAGAGCTGACCGAGGGCCCGCGCTCAATCGAGTCTCCGGGCTAGCGAGCGCTCGAGACGAGTGCGTATGCGAGCCGCCGATGACGACGGCCCGGCAGGAAGACGTTCGGCTCAGCCGAAGGGGTATTGGCCGCCACCGCCCGGCGAGCTGTGGCCGGGGGTGCCTACGTTGATGATGTCCTGGATCAAGTCGACGAGGGCGCGGCCGACGTCGAGGACGGCGTTGCCGAGAGTGCTGAAATCGCCTGCGATGAGGTGCAGCATGTCGTACATCCTTCTGCCCGCCCAGATGGTGTTGTTCTAAGGGTAGGGCACGGCGCAAGCGGGACCCGGGTGTGAATGGGCTTGCATCGTCATGCATAATCATTTGTACGACGGTGTGGGCCGCCTGACGTGCGATGTGTGCGTTCGGTGCGCGCCGCGCCCACCGCCCGCCGCTACGGGCACGACCTGCAGACAAGCACGAAACCGAGGAGCACATAGACATGTCCGAGCGCGTCGTACTCGCCTACTCCGGTGGGCTCGATACCTCCGTTGCGATCAGCTGGATCGGCAAGGAGACCGGCGCCGAGGTCGTGGCGGTCGCCATCGATCTGGGCCAGGGCGGCGAGGATATGAACGTGGTGCGCCAGCGCGCGCTGGACTGCGGTGCGGTCGAGGCGATCGTGGTCGATGCGCGCGACGAGTTCGCCAACGAGTACTGCCTGCCGACCATCCAGGCCAACGCGATGTACATGGGCCAATACCCGCTGGTGTCGGCGATCAGCCGCCCGCTCATCGTCAAGCATCTGGTGGAGGCCGCCAAGTTCCACGGCGCGAGCACGGTCGCGCACGGATGCACCGGTAAGGGCAACGACCAGGTGCGTTTCGAGGTCGGCATCGGCGCGCTCGCCCCCGATCTGAATGTGATCGCGCCGGTCCGCGACTACGCCTGGACCCGGGAGAAGGCCATCGCCTTCGCCGAGGAGAACCAGCTCCCGATCAATGTCACCAAGAAGTCGCCGTTCTCGATCGACCAGAACGTGTGGGGTCGCGCGGTGGAGACCGGCTTCCTGGAGGACCTCTGGAACGCGCCGACCAAGGACGTCTACGACTACACCTCGGACCCGACGGTCAACTTCGAAGCGCCGGACGAACTCATCGTCACCTTCGACAAGGGTGTGCCGGTCGCCATCGACGGCCGCCCGGTCAGCGTGCTCGAGGCCATTGTCGAACTGAACCACCGCGCCGGACGTCAGGGTGTCGGCCGCCTCGATATGGTCGAGGATCGCCTCGTCGGCATCAAGAGCCGCGAGATCTACGAGGCCCCGGGTGCCATCGCGCTGATCGCCGCGCACCAGGCACTCGAGAATGTCACCATCGAGCGCGAGCTGGGCCGCTACAAGCGCCAGGTCGAGCAGCGCTGGGGCGAGCTGGCCTACGACGGCCTCTGGTTCTCCCCGCTCAAGCGCGCGCTGGACGCGTTCGTCGCCGAAACTCAGGAGCACGTCACCGGCGAGATCCGGATGGTGCTGCACGGCGGTTCGGTCGTGGTCAACGGCCGCCGCTCCGAGCAGTCGCTCTACGACTTCAACCTGGCGACCTACGACGAGGGCGACACCTTCGACCAGTCGCTGGCGAAGGGCTTCGTGCAGATCCACGGCCTGTCCTCGAAGGTCGCGGCGCGTCGCGACCTGAACCAGAAGTAGCAAGCGCGCGGGCCGAGGACGGACTCCGTCCGCCGGTGACCACTAGGCTCGAACGGGTCGGCGCAGCGGTCGCCGACCCGAAGGGAGCACCATGCGGACCGACGACGACAGCTGGGATATCGAATCGAGCGTTGGCGCCACGGCCCTTGGCGTCGCGGCAATGCGAGCCGCCGAGAGCCGCCGTCCGGATGCACTGTTCCATGACCCGTATGCCGAAATGCTGGTGACCGCCGTCGGTTCGGAATCCTGGACGCGCATCGTGCGCGGCGAGATCCCGGATCTCGAGGAGGCCGCGATAGCGTCGATGGGACCCATTATCTCGGCGCTGCTCGCACGCACCTGCTACCTCGACGCCTACTCGCAGGAGGCGGCCGCCGACGGCATCCGGCAGATCGTCATCCCCGCCGCAGGACTCGATGCCAGGGCCTATCGGATCGAATGGCCGGTCGGCACAACGGTTTTCGAGCTGGATCTGCCGAAGGTGCTGGAGTTCAAGGAGAGCGCGCTTGCGGACTTCCCGCCCGCGGCTCAGCGCTGCGCGATCGCGGTGGATCTGCGCCAGGATTGGCCAGCGGCGTTGCGGGACAATGGATTCGATCCGGCCGTGCCGACCGCATGGCTGATCGAAGGACTGTTGCGTTACCTCCCCGCGGACGCCCAGGACCGGCTGTTCGACAGCATCGCGGCATCGAGCGCACCGGGCAGTCGCGTCGCGATCTACCGCTCATCCGGTTCCGCGCCGGACCCGAAGGCATTGCAGGAGGCGCGATCCGTCGGGGTCGACGTCGGGGTCGATGTCGGCGAACTGTGGTACTCCGATGAGGGCCGCAGCGATCCGATCGACTGGTTCACCGAACACGGCTGGACCGTGTCGCGCGCCGATCCGGCCGAGGTGCTGCGCAGCCGCGGCCGGGATGTACCCGAAGCGGCCGCCAGCCAACTGAAGACCCACATTTTGTTCACCGCCCAACGACCCGGAGGAGACAGCACACGATGACGCAGAGCGGCAGCACCAACGAAGGGGCGCTGTGGGGCGGACGTTTCGCGTCCGGACCGGCCGCGGCAATGGCCGCGCTGAGCAAGTCGACCCAGTTCGACTGGGCGCTGGCCCCCTACGATATTCGCGCGTCGAAGGCGCACGCGCGGGTGCTGCACAAGGCCGGACTGCTGTCGGAGAGCGACCTCGCCGCCATGTTGGCCGGACTTGATCAGCTTGCGGCGGACGTGGATTCGAGTGCTTTCGTCCCGGTCGAGGCCGATGAGGATGTGCACGGCGCACTGGAGCGCGGGCTGATCGATCGGGTCGGCGCCGAACTCGGCGGGCGACTGCGGGCCGGGCGTTCGCGTAATGACCAGGTGGCCACGCTGTTTCGGATGTGGCTGCGCGATGCGGCCCGCCGGATCGCCGCCGGACTGCTCGATATCGTGGACGCACTGGTCGCCCAGGCCGCCGCGCATCCGGACGCGGTAATGCCGGGCAAGACGCATCTGCAGGCCGCACAGCCGGTGCTGCTCGCGCACCATCTGCTTGCGCACGCGCATCCGCTGCTGCGTGATATCGATCGGTTGCGTGACTTCGACAAGCGCGCGGCGGTCTCGCCCTACGGATCCGGTGCGCTGGCCGGCTCCTCGCTCGGACTGGATCCGGAAGCCATTGCGGCCGAACTGGATTTCCATGCCTCGGCGGCGAATTCGATCGACGCCACCTCCGCGCGCGATTTCGCGGCCGAGGCGGCGTTCGTACTCGCCATGATCGGTGTCGATCTGAGCCGGATGGCCGAAGAGGTGATCATCTGGAGCACACCGGAATTCGGCTACGTCACCCTCGCCGACGCCTGGTCCACCGGCTCGTCGATCATGCCGCAGAAGAAGAATCCGGACGTCTCCGAGCTCACCCGCGGTAAGGCAGGTCGTCTCATCGGCAACCTGACCGGACTGCTGGCGACCCTGAAAGCGCAACCGCTGGCCTATAACCGGGACCTCCAAGAGGACAAGGAGCCCCTGTTCGATTCGGTCGCCCAGCTGGAACTGCTGCTCCCGGCGATCGCGGGCCTGGTCTCGACCCTGACCTTCCACACCGACCGCATGGCCGAACTCGCACCGGCCGGTTTCACCCTCGCCACCGATATCGCCGAATGGCTGGTCCGGCAGGGCGTTCCGTTCCGCGTCGCACACGAGGCGGCGGGTGCGTGCGTGCGTGCCGCCGAGGCGCGTGGCGTCGGCCTGGACGAGCTGACCGATACCGAGTTCGCCGCCATCGACCCGGCGCTGACGCCGCAGGTCCGCGAAGTGCTCACCGTGCAGGGCTCGATCGCCTCCCGCAATGCCCGTGGCGGCACCGCGGGTGTGCAGGTCGCGGCTCAGCTCGACGAGATCCGGCACGTGGTCTCGGAATTGCGCGGGTAATCGACCGCTCAACCGGGACTTCCAAGGGTGGTGCTGTCCGAACCGCCAGGGGTGGTGCCGTCCAGACGGCCAAGGGTAGGGCGGCCCGGACCGTCAAGCGCGGTGTTGTCCGGACCGCCAAGGGGAGTGCAGCCTGGACTGCACCACACCAGGAACGTGCGGCTAGGAATTGCCGTCGCGCCATACTTGGCCGGGCCGCAGGCGCAGGCGCCGCAGGATGCGCTGGGTTGTCACTGTCGAGCGTCCACGTTGATCGACGCCGGACCGAAGTCGTGGCCGAGCAGATCCGCCACGTGCAGCAGTGGTGCGGCGAGCGCCGGGGTCGCGTCCGGGTGACGCAACTGGCCCGGGCGATAGCTCAGCAGTTCCTGACCGGCGAGGCTCCAGTCGGGGACGGCTCCGGCGAGATGCGCCTCCCGAAGTGGCCTGCCCACCAGCCAACGCGCATACCCGGGATCGGCCGAGGCAATCCGGAATCGCGAGTCGAACCGTTCGTCGCCCGTCGCCGTCGGTTTGTCGCCGAACAGTGACCGACCGAGCTTGGACATGGCACCTCGGCTGTGGACCGAGGCCGGGGGCAGCGGGCGATCCAGCAGTACGACAACCACGATGAAGCGGTGCGTATGGGTCTTCGTATGGGTCTTCGTATGAGTTGTGGTGGAACCCTCGCCCAACGCGGACGACGATGTCGACGTGGATGACGACGATGTCGACGTGGATGTCGTCTCGTACGAATAATCCGCCACAGTCACCCAGCGGCCACCGATCTGCCCGGTCAGCGTCACACCGACGCGCTGTCGACGGTGGCCGGGCAGACGCGACATCCACGGAGCCCGCGAACTCTCCACGAAGGTCCACCCGTGCTGCGTCGCCCACTGCCGCAGGCCCGCCCTGCGGGCGCGCTCGGCGCGCATCGACAACGGAATCGCCACCGCCAGAAGCGCGACAACCAGCACAATCGGCACGACGATCAGTGTGATCACGACCGCCGTTGCATCCATAACTCCTCCTCGTCCGACTACCGCAGCGGTAGGCGATACCTGTGCCGGACCTGTCGCCAGGCAACCCCGCGACCGGAGTCTGCACTATCGACCTTTTAATCGAGACATCCAAAACCTTGCGGCCACAACCACATACCAGCGCCGCACCCGCCCCGGTTACGCTGCGCCGATGACCCTGCTGTTGCTCGCGCTGGCCATAGCCTCCGAGATCACCGCGACCGTATCCCTCAAGCTCTCCGAGGGTTTCACCAAACTGGTGCCCTCGATCATCGTGGTCATCGGCTACGGCTCGGCCTTCTTCTTCCTCTCCCAGGCGCTGAAACGGGGCATGCCGATCGGCGTCGCCTACGGTATCTGGTCTGCGGTAGGGGTCGCGGCCATTGCGGTCATCGGTGTGCTGTTCCTCGATGAACGGCTCTCGCTGATCCAGGTCGGCGGCATCGCACTGGTGATCATCGGCGTCTTGGCGCTGGAACTCGGTGGCGCCCAATGACATCCGCTCGCAACTTGTCGGTGGGTGGCTGTTGAATGCCGACTCATGAGAAGACATTTCGGGGCAGGGACCTTCACGCCGGATAGGCAGGCACCGCCAGCGGCGGTGCCGTTCGCGGGCAATGCTCCGGTGGAGGCGTTGGCGGCGTACGGAATCGAGCTTCCGGCGGCGTCGGTGGTCGATCGAACGGTCGCCGGGGCTCCGGTGTGGGTGGTATCGACCGAGCCGGGCTATGCGGCGACCGAGCTGTGGGAGCAGGTGCGGGAGGTGCATCCGAAGACCGGACTGTGGCCGCTGCTGACCAAGACCGATACCTGGTACCGGACCGGGCCCGAGCACGGTTGGGAGCGTTCGCGCGACCTGTCGGTTCCGGAGTTCATCGCGAAGACCGACGGTGCGGACTGGCTGCGCGAACAGTATCGCGAACTGTCGGCCGAGGATTGGTCGATTCCACGGGGCGGACCGGATTGGGCCGATCTGGATCTCGAGCTCTACGACTACGAAGGATTCGATTGGGCGGATGTCTGGAATATCCGCGACGATTGCGAGGAGTTCGATCAACTGGCGCTGGTGCCCGCCGCGAATTCCTGGCTGGTCCCCTATGAACTGCAATGGTCGGGTGCGCTGAACCACGATATCGACGGTGCGGACCACGCCCTGGTGCTGCGGCGGTGGGCGGCCTCGGAGCGCGGATGTGAGGTCGTCGCGCTGGAGTCCGACACCATGTGGCTGCGCGTCGAACACGAGCCGCAGCTGAGTGAGGGCAGTGCGCTCGCACTGGCACTCGAGGGGTATCTCTACTGCGCGGACGCGGCCGAACAGGATCGTGATTCACTCGACGAACTGGCCGAGTCCATGATGCGGCAGCTCTGGCGCTTCTGGTGGGACTGATCGGTTTCGTTGCGCCCTGCGCATTTTGCCGAATTCGTCCCATGAGAGGTGCCGGCGAACGTAGCATCGGCCGATGGATTGGACGCTTGCTCACGTGAGTCGACGTGGGTGACGGGATGGCATCGGATGCGGGCGATGTGGTCCTCGAGGCCCAGGCTCTGGTGAAACGCTACGGTAGCGTCGAGGCGTTGCGGGGAGCCAACTTTCAGGTCCGCGCCGGTGAGGTCGTCGCATTGATCGGCGACAATGGCGCAGGCAAATCCACGCTGGTGAAATGCCTTTCCGGGGCCGAACAACCGGATTCGGGGGCAATCCTGCTCGACGGTGCGGAAACCGTGCTCAGTACGCCGACTGCCGCCCGCAAACTCGGCGTCGAAACGGTCTACCAGGACCTCGCTGTCGCGCCCGATCTGGATCCGGCCGCGAATCTGTTTCTCGGCCGGGAACTGGTTCGCCGCGGATTGGCGGGCAAACTGGGCATGCTCGATAAGGGTGCGATGCGGACCCAGGCCGTCGAACATTTCCGGCGACTCGGCGTCACCTTGCAGCGCACCGATGTGCCGATCGGTGCGCTGTCGGGCGGCCAGCGCCAGAGTGTGGCCGTGGCGCGCGCGGTGATGTGGGCCAGCAAGGTCGTCTTCATGGACGAGCCGACCGCGGCCCTCGGCGTGGTGCAGCGCGAGCGGGTGCTCGAGGTGATCCGCAAGGTGCGCGATCAGGGCATTGCAGTGGTGCTGATCAGCCACAATATGCCGGAGGTGCTGGCCGTGGCGGACCGGATCGAAGTGCTGCGCCTCGGTAAGCGGGTCGCTCGGTTCGTCGCCGCCGACGCAACGCTCGAGCAGTTGGTCGGCGCGATGACCGGAGCACTGTCAGATGAGGACGCCAAATGAGAGAAGCATCGCGAAGCGATTCGATGAGGGGTGGCGGTCGGGTGACGGGTGGGCGAGAAGCATCGCGAAGCGATTCGATGAGGGGTGGCGGTCGGGTGACGGGTGGGCGAGAAGCATCGCGAAGCGATTCGACGAGCGGTGGGTCCAAAGCCGCGACCGCCGAGGCCAATGGCGGCCCCGACCTGCCGGAACGCACTGTCCTGCAACGGCTGCTCGGCGCGAGCACGCTGTGGATCGGGGTGGTGCTCGTGGCGCTGTGCGTGGTGTTCAGCATCATCCGTCCCGATGCCTTCCCGACCCGCTTCACCCTGCAGACGCTGCTGATCGAAACCTCGGTGCTGCTGGTGCTTTCGGTCGGGATGACCTTCGTGATCATCACCTCCGGCATCGACCTATCGGTCGGCATGGTGCTGATCTTCGCCGGGGTGCTCGGCGCGAAGACGATGGAATGGCTGAGTCCCGATGAGAACGCCACCGCGGCGGGCTGGGGAATCATCGGCCTCGGCCTCCTCATGTCCGTTGTCGGCGGCGGCATTTGGGGTCTGCTCAATGGAATTCTGGTGGCCAAGGCCAAGATTCCGCCGCTGATCGTCACGCTCGGTTCATTCGGCGCGGCACTCGGTGCGGCACAACTGATCACCGGTGGCGTCGATACCAGAACCGTCCCCGATAAACTCCGCAATTCCTTGGGTTTCGGGACATCGCTGGGCGGGGTGCCGAATCTGGTGCTGGTCGCCACCGCGGTGACGCTGCTCGCCGCCTGGGTGCTGCACACCACCCGATTCGGCCGCTACACCTACGCGATCGGTTCCAATGAGGAGGCCGCACGGCGTTCGGGTATCGCGGTCACCCGCCACCTCGTGCTGGTCTATCTGATGACCGGATTACTGGCCGGGCTGGCCGGATTCATGAATCTGGCCTACTTCGGCACCACCACCATCGGTGGGCACGGCACCGACAATCTCGATGCCATCGCCGGTGTCGTCATCGGTGGCACCAGCCTTTTCGGAGGTATCGGCACGATTGTCGGCACGGTCATCGGCGTCTTCATTCCGTCGGTCTTGCGCAAGGGTTTCGTTATCGCGGGGGTGCCGGTGTTCTGGCAGCCGATCGCGGTGAGCGCGGTTCTGGTCGGGGCGGTGTGGTTCGACCAGCTGCGCCGCCGGGCACGGGACCGCAAATAGAGAGGTACGCAGTTACAACACTGCGCGATAGGAAAGTAAGGCGGAGGTAGCCAGATGAGGGTGGCGAAGCGGACCGCGGTGGTGATCGGCGCGATGGCGGCGGTCGGCACGCTGGTGGTGGGATGTAGTGGGTCGGTGAGCAATTCCGGCGGAACGGATACCAAGAAATTGGTGTTGATTCCCGGCGTCGCCGACGAACCGTTCTACATCTCCATGCAGTGCGGCGCACAGGACGAGGCGAATAAACTCGGCTACAAACTGGAGACGCAGGCACCGACGAAATTCGATGCGGGCGCGCAGACTCCGGTACTGACCGGTGTGGTGGCCAATAAGCCCGGCGGCATTCTGATCGCGCCGACCCATGCGACGGCGATGGCGAATCCGATCAAACAGGCCAAAGACGCCGGGATCAAAATCATCGAGGTCGATACCGCGCTGGACGACACCTCCATCGCACTGTCGTCGATCGCATCCGATAACAAGAAGGGCGGCGAACTCGCGGCACAGACCCTGGCCAAGCTGATCGGCGACAAGGGGCCGGTGCTGGTGATCAACACCAAGGCCGGAACCTCCACCACCGACGCGCGTGCGCAGGGTTTCGAAGATGCGGTGAAGGCCTACCCGGGTGTTACCTCGCTGGGGGTGCAGTACAACAATAATGAAGCGGCGCAAGCTGCTTCGATTGTCACCGCGACCCTGGCCGCCCATCCCGACCTCGCGGGCATCTTCGCCACCAATCTGAGCTCGGCCGAGGGCGCGGCCACCGGGTTGCGCAATGCGAATAAACTCGGCCAGGTCAAGCTGGTCGGCTTCGATGCGAGCCCGAAACAGGTCGAGGACCTGAAAGCCGGTACGGTACAGGCACTTATCGCCCAGGATCCGGGTGGAATCGGCGCGAAGGGCGTCGACCAGGCCGCGGCCGCGCTGGAAGGTAAGCCGGTCACCCGCAATATCCAAACCGATATGGTGGCGATCACCCAGGCCGATATGGATACGAACTCGAAGTACTTCTACAAGCGGAAGTGCTGACCGCTCGACTCGGAACCGTACTGAGTGTGCACTTTTCGACGAATCCGGCAATTTCCGTCGGGCTTGCGAAACGTGCACACTCGGCGCGGCCGGTCGCCATGCGCTCAGTCCTCCACCCGCACCGTGTAGCCCGAATTCTCCAGTGCGGCGAGCACATCGTCACGATGGGCCGGACCGCGCGTCTCCAAGGTCAGCGATACCTCGACCTCGTCGACCGCGAGCCATCCGCCGGTCCGTGAATGCACCACATCGACGACGCTCGCACTGGTCTTGCCGACCACCGCCAGCAGTCCGCTGAGCGCACCCGGCCGATCCGAAATCGTCACGCGCACGGCGAGATAGCGGCCGGCGGCACCCAGACCGTGCCCGATGATCCTGGTCAGCATCATGGGGTCGATATTGCCGCCGGACAGTATCGCGCACACCGGACCCTGCAGCCCGAGTTCCTCGGGCGCATAACTCATCAGGGCCGCCACCGCCGCGGCACCCGCTGGCTCGACGATCAGCTTCGCCCGTTCCAGACACAGCAGCAGCGCCTTGGACAGCGCATCCTCTTCCACCGTCACCACCGCGGGCACATGCGCGGCCACATGCGCGAACGGCACCTCACCCGGCAGCCCGACCGCGATACCGTCGGCCATGGTCGACATGCGCGCCACCCGCACCGGCTTACCCGCCGCCAGCGAATCCGGCCACGCGGCCGCCTCCGCTGCCTGCACCCCCACCACCCGCACCTGCGGTGCGACATGGTGCAGTGCGATGGCGACCCCGGCCAATAGCCCGCCACCGCCGGTCGGCACGAGTACCGTGCCGACATCCGGTATCTGCTCGATGATCTCCAGGGCCACCGTCGCCTGTCCGGCCACGATATCGGGGTGGTCGAACGGATGGATCAGCGTCGCACCGGTCCGCTCGGCGTAATCCAATGCGGCGTCCAGTGAGTCGTCGACGGTCTCACCCACCTGCCGCACCTCGGCCCCATACGCCTTGGTGGCCACCAACTTCGGCAGCGACGCGCCCACCGGCATGAATACCGTCGACTGAATCCCCAGCGTAGCGGCGGCCCACGCCACCCCCTGCGCATGATTTCCGGCGCTGGCCGCGACCACGCCCTGCGCCCGATCCGCCGCCGGAAGATTCGCGATCCGGAAGTACGCACCTCGCGGCTTGAACGATCCGGTCCGCTGCAAGTTCTCGCACTTCAGCCGCACCTCCGTCCCGGCACATTCGGATAACACCCGTGACGCGACCACCGGCGTACGCCGAATCACCGGCGCCAATGCCGCCGCGGCCGCCTCGATCCGCTCCAGTCCCAGCAACTCCATGCGCCCATGCTGCCAGCCCCCAGGCCGAATGCGGGGCTACATGTCGAAATCATCCGATGATTGCGGCAGTGGGGTCGCACGCTCAGCATCCGCCGCTGCACCGAATCCGCATGAGCCCGCAGGATCGGCGCAACAGTGGGCGCTCAGGCCGAGGTGCTGGGCCGACGACACCGTCAGCTGGAGTGCTGCATCGCCACCAGCTCGGGTGTCGGTGCGGCGCATCGCCTCCAGCAGCTCGAGGGTCTTCACCACATTGCCCTGCTACCCTCCGGGTGCCGCAAACTGGTGATTCTGTCGGCGGGAGTGTGCTCCGCCTTTCACCCAGCTTTCGCGATGTTGTGTGCGATCGTGCCGAGACGTGCCAACCGAGCGTCGCCCAAGGGGGTGAGCTTCCCGCCGAGACGGTTGGTGACGAAAGCCAGCGACATCCCGGTCGCCGGATCGGCGAACGCACCGGAGCCGCCGAGCCCGAAATGGCCGAAGGCGGCGACGGGTTCGGCCTTCGAGGGCTTCATCGGAACGCCGTGGTAGCCCAACGCCCACGGAATGCGGAAGGCGAGAACGTAATCGGGAGTGAAGACCTGACGCCGGGTGATCTGCTCGATGGTTTCCGGACGCAACAGCTGGACATCACCCAGCTGACCATTGGTTGCGAGCGCGCTGTACATCCTGGCCAGCGCGCGCGCGGAGAACACGCCGTTGACGCCCGGCATGACCGAATCGTGCAGGCGCGGATCGGAAACCAGATCGGCGAACCCGCGCGGCGTGGTTTCCACGGCCGCCGCGAAACGGGTCCGGCCCATGAGCCGGGCACTATTTTCCCAACTCATTCCGGCGACGGTGAGCCGGGGAAAGTTGGTGGCGATCCGGCCGCGCTCGGCTTCTGGCACGCGGAACCAGAGTTCTTCCGCGGCAAGCGGTTCCGCGATTTCGGTGCGCAGAATCTCGGTGAAGTCCGCGCCGGTGACCCGGCGGATGAGCTCGGCGACCAAATGCCCGAAGGAAATTCCGTGATAGCCGCTGGTGTAGGTGTGGCGCGGATCGGGGGAGCAGGCCGCGAGAGCGGCGGTGACCTCGGCGTCGTCGAAGAACCGCTCCACCGGTCCAGGCAGCAGTGCACGCAACCGGTGCAGACCCGCCCGATGCGTGAGCATCTCGCGGACCGTTATCCGCTGCTTACCCGCGGCCGCGAATTCGGGCCAGTAGGTGGCGACCGGCTCGTCGTAATCGAACAGTCCGCGCTCGGCCAGTCGGTGCGCCAGCGTCGAGACCACGCCTTTTCCGGTGGAGTAGGCCATGGCCACGGTATCGGCGGCCCACGGCACGCCGGGATGTGCGAACCCGGCCCATACGTCCACCACCGGTTCGCCGTGCTGGTAGACCACGAGTGCGCCGCCGCCATCGCTAGGGCGCCGGAACAGCCTGTCGAATTCGGCGACCAGGCGCACATAGCGACGATCCACCGACTGCGTTGTCGTAAGTGTCATCGGAATACCCCTGTCGTTCGACCGACTAACAGCATGACACGGTGGTTATGGCGCCTTCGAAGGTGCCGATATCCGAATCGAGCCGACCACGCGACCGGTCGGTTCGGTGAACGTTTCCTGACTGTCACATCGGGCCCCGCGATCGCAACACGGCTCGCATAGCGTGTCCGCATGCCACCGAGAAGACGATCGGCGCTGCTCGCGAGGCTGGTTGTCGATGAACCAGGCCGACCGCAAGTGATCCTCGGCGAACTTCGCCGAGTGATTCTCGACGGGGCCGCGCCGCCGTGCACCGTCATTCCGCTGCGCGAGGTCGCCGAATTATTCGGCGTCAGCCATATCCCGGTGCGGGAGGCGCTCAAGACATTGATCGGGGAGGGGCTGGTCACGCATCAGCCACACGGCGGGTACGCGGTGGCCCAGCTGACCCCCAATGAGCTGCGCGAAATGTATATCGTGCGCGAGACCCTGGAAACCGCTTCACTGGCAGCAGCCGCTCGCAATGCCACCGCCGCCGACCGCGCGCAGTTGCTCGAGCTGAACTCGCTATTGGAGCAGGCGATTCGGGACGACGACCCGGTCGCCTACCACCGCCGATCGCGCGATTTCCACGTGGCACTGACCAAACCGTCGCGCATGTTCCGGCTGCTGCACATGCTGGAGTCGGCGTGGAATGTCACCGAGCCGGTGCAGTCGATGGTGCATATCGGCCGTGCCGACCGGGTACGCCTGCATACCGATCACGCCCTGATGCTCGACGCGTTCATGGCCCGCGACGTAGATCGTCTGCTGCTGGCGGCCGAACAGCATCACAGCAGGTTGGCGACGGTCATTACGACGCTGCCCACCGATACCGGCCTGCTGGCGCCGGAAGATATATCTGTCGCGCAATAGCCGGGCAATAACTGCGCAATGGTGGGGCAATGCGTGGTTTCTACCGTCGTTTCGATCACAGTTTCGCCCTCGGATGGGACACACCATGACCGAAACGCTCACCACACCGGTCGCACCCGCGGCACCGTCAGCACCTGCCTACGACCCACGACTGACCAATGCGGACCTGGCACCGCTGCGCGAGCAGACCTGGGGTTCCTACAACATCTTCGCCTTCTGGATGTCGGACGTGCACAGCGTCGGCGGCTACGTCACCGCGGGCAGTCTGTTCGCGCTCGGACTGGCCAGTTGGCAGGTGCTCGCGGCGCTGCTGATCGGGATCACGATCGTCTATTTCTTCTGCAATCTGGTCGCCAAGCCGAGCCAGGTCACCGGCGTGCCGTATCCGGTTATGTGCCGCAGCGCGTTCGGGGTGCTCGGCGCCAATATCCCGGCCATCATCCGCGGTCTGATCGCCGTCGCCTGGTACGGAATTCAGACCTTTCTCGCCTCGGCGGCGCTGGATGTCGTTCTGGTGAAGCTATTTCCGGGATTGGCACCGTATGCGGTCGTGGATGACTACGGGTTCCTGGGACTTTCGCTGCTCGGGTGGGGCAGCTATCTGCTGCTGTGGGTGGTGCAGGCCGGTGTGTTCTGGCGGGGCATGGAATCGATCCGGAAGTTCATCGACTTCTGCGGTCCGGCTGTGTATGTCGTGATGTTCCTGCTCTGCGGATATTTGATCGCCAAGGCGGGCTGGAGTGCCATCGATCTGAAACTGGGCGAGGTGAAGTACACGGGTTGGGCCTCGGTACCGGTCATGCTCGGCGCGATCGCACTGGTGGTCTCCTATTTCTCCGGCCCGATGCTGAACTTCGGCGACTTCTCCCGCTACGGAAAGAGTTTCGCCGCGGTGCGGCGCGGCAACCTGCTCGGGCTGCCGGTCAACTTCCTGCTGTTCTCGCTGCTGGTCGTGATCACCGCATCGCTGACCGTCCCGGTCTACGGTGAGCTGATCACCGATCCCGTTGCGACGGTGGCACGTATCGACAGCACCTTCGCGATCGTGCTGGGCGCGTTGACCTTCACCATCGCCACCATCGGCATCAATATCGTCGCCAACTTCATCTCCCCGGCCTTCGACTTCTCCCATGTCAGCCCGCAGCGGATCAGCTGGCGCGCGGGCGGCATGATCGCCGCGGTCGGCTCGGTCCTGATCACGCCATGGAACCTCTACAACAATCCGGAGGTCATCCACTACACCCTCGAGGTGCTCGGGGCGTTCATCGGCCCGCTGTTCGGCGTGCTCATCGCCGACTATTACCTGGTGCGCAAGCAGCAGGTAATAGTCGACGACCTGTTCACCCGGTCGGAGACCGGAACCTATTGGTACAGCAAGGGGTACAACCCCGCCGCGATCATCGCCACGGCCGTCGGCGCGATCGTCGCGGTGATCCCGGTGTTCGTCAAGGATGTCACCGGCATGTACACCGCCGCGCAGTACAGCTGGTTCATCGGCTGCGGGCTCGGCTTCGTCACCTACTACCTGCTGGCGACGCGAACCCGACTGGCAGTCAAGGGGGTCGCTGCCTGATGCGCATCCGGGTCGTCAACCCGAACACCACGCGGGCGATGACCGACACGATCGAGCAGTGCGCCAAGGCCGTGGCGGGCCCGGGCACACTGCTCGACGCGGTCACCGCAGAGATGGGTCCCGCCTCGATCGAAAGCCACTACGACGAAGCGCTCAGCGTTCCTGGCGTGCTGGCCGCCATTGAGCGCGGTGAGCAGGAGGGGGTCGACGGCTATGTGATCGCCTGCTTCGGCGATCCGGGCCTGGACGCGGCCCGTGAACTGGCCAGCGGACCGGTAATCGGGATCGCGGAGGCGGCCATGCATACGGCCAGCCATCTCGGCCGCGGCTTCAGCATCGTCACCACACTCAGCCGTACCATCGGCCGCGCCACCGATCTGGTGGACCGCTATGGCATGCGATGCCACTGCCGCGGCGTGCACGCCTGCGAAATTCCGGTGCTCGCGCTGGAGACCGATCCGGACGCCCGCAAAATCGTCACCGAGGCCTGCCGCGATGCCGTGGACGCCGACGGTTCCGACGCGATCGTGCTCGGCTGTGCGGGAATGGCGGACCTGTGCAACCACATTCGCGACGAGATCGGCGTCCCGGTGATCGACGGCGTCGCCGCCGCCACCCTGACCGTGCAGTCGCTGATCACCCTCGGCCTGCGCAAATCGGGTAGGGGAGAGTTCGCCACTCCGCCACCCAAGCCGTACACCGGGCCGCTGCGGTCGTTCGGCTCGAATCCATGAGTGCGGGAAGGGATTCGGTCAGGCGGTGGCCGCGGTGAGGGCTCGCTTGGCGGCATCGGGGTCGTCGACATCGACGACCAGACGGGTGAAGCCGGGGCCAGCAAGGTCGATGAGAATGGCCTGGCCGTCGAATCTGGTGTCCCAGAACTCTTTTCGGCCCCTACCTCGGTAGGTGCCCGCGGCGATCACGCCGGGAAAGAAGGTGCCGGGCGCGCGGACCCACGGTGGGCGCAGGTCGACCGGTGCGGTGGTGATCTCGGTGATATCGGCCAGCTCGAAGGTCACATGCTCGCGCAGCGCCAGCAGACGGTGCCCGCCGAGTACGCGAACCGTCACCTTATCGTCCGCGACTTCGAGTTCGACCATCGTGCACCTCACTAATTTCACAAGCTCGTACCCGATCGAGGATGCAAGTCGGACCTGGCTGGACGCTGTGCCGTTCCTGTGAGTTCTCGAAGGTTTGTGCAGTGTGACAAGCACCGTATCGGCGGGATGCGAGTCCAGATATTTGCCGAAACGTAGATATGCGCATTAAAGCATGAAATACGACAGGAAGGAGTGGTTGCGGCCGGACCCGCATGTGTCGATCCAAAGGAACAGCAAAGAGGCGAGGGGCCGGCTCGTGCTCAGCTCGACTTACCGCCCAAAGAGGTGACGAAGCTCGGATTGCGACCGTGGTCTGTACTCGCAAAGACCACGCCACGATGCGGCCAGCGCGTGCGCGGGAATCGCTTTCCGTCTTTCGCCACACGGCATTGGTCCAGCATCCGCACTGCCACCTGCTGGCAACCGCACGGGCGGCGAGTCCGGACCGGGCAGCCACACGCGTGGATCAACACCGACTACAAGATGACGCCGGAGGTGATCGGTGGCTGCCTCGGCCGCGGCCCGCGTACCGGCATGGGCCGGGCCAGCGGGACCGACTGCTCAGATAGCCCGTACCGCCTCGTCCGCGATCTCGAGCACACCCAGCAGCCACGGCGTGTAGCTCTCGGGATGGTCGGCGATTGCGTCGCGTAGGGCATCCGGCTGGATCCACGCGTAGTCGGCGACTTCGGCCGGATCGGGTCGCGGCGCGGCGCTCTGCAAGAACTCCGCACTCAACCGGCCGATGAGCACATGATCCCATTCGTGTTCCACGCGACCGGTCGCGGAATCCTCGGCGTGATACCGGAAGATGCCGACCTCGGTAAGTGCGGCGGCCAACCCGAACTCCTCACCGAGCCGGACCGCGGCGGCCGCCGCCACCGGCTCATTCGGCGCCGGATGCCCACAGCAGGTATTGGCCCACAGCAGCGGAAACCGCGTCTTCACCGCGGCACGCTGCTGCAGAAGCACCCGCCCCGCGCCGTCGTAGAGCAGCACCGAGAACGCGCGGTGCAGCAGTCCCGGCGCGGTATGAGCCTGCGCCACCGGGCACGCACCGACCGCGTACCCGGCGTCGTCGACGAGTTCGACGGGCAGGGCCTCGCGGTCGGTGATCGGCTTGGTCAGCGTTTCCGTCACCGGCCCACCTTATCGGCGGCAATGAGCAGGTACTGGAAGCTGCCCTCCCGGTAGGCGGTCAGGAACGGCGTCTCCACACCGGTCGCCAGCTCGGATTCGGTGCGCAGCTCCCAGTAGGGGATGGTTGCGGCGGTCAGATCGATCACATTGATCGGCACCAGATTGTGGTCGGCCATGGCCCGGAAGTACTCGCTGCGCGGATGGATCATGCAGCCGTAGTGGGCGTCGATCCAGCTGACCGAGGACGAGCGCCCGCCGCTGACATCGTTGGAGCAGCCGGTGATGCAGACGTAGCGACCTCCGGGTTCGAGCAGCCGGGAGAATTCGCCGAACAGTTCGGCGAGATCGACGTACATGGTGGTTTCGTTGGTCCAGATGCCACGCATCGATCCGGTGTCGAAGCCGGTGTCCAGCATGTTCCGGAAGTGGAAGCGCACCCTATCCGCCACACCGCGGTGTGCGGCCTGACCCTTGGCGAAGCCGACCTGATACTCGGAGATGGTGACGCCGTCGACCTGACAGCCGAACCGTTGATCGGCCATGAAACTGGTGCCGCCGCGGCCGGATCCGCCATCGAGCAGCCGATCGCCCGGCCGGATATCGCCGAGGTGGTCCAGCAGCAGCGTGGCCTGCGCGGTCTCCAGGCGGTGCAGTTCCTTGACGATCCGCTCCTCGCGGGTGTCCTCCGATCCGGCCAGCGCCGCCTGATCGGGTTCGCCGATGCCGTAGTGGTGGTGGAAGAGTCCGTCGACCTCCCCGAGTTTGACATTGACCCGGTCGTCGTTCGGGTTGTTGTTCCAGTACTCGGCAACGGCCTTCTGGTAGCTGGTGCGCAGGACGGACCCCGTGTCCGGATTGAGCATGGTCATGCCTGATCATCCTCTCGTCTTGTTGCGTTACTACTGATTTCGTTGCGGTACTGGCTAATTCGACTCGTGGTAGCGCTTACTCGCGGCGTGCCAGGCGCGGTTGCCGCCCATCCAGGCCCACAGTCCGCCGAGGAATCGGCGCAGTTCGGCCGATCCGCCGGCCGCCAGCGGCCCCGCCTCCTGTTCGAATCGGTGCACCAGCTCATCGTGGATGGCGGCCGTGCGCACCACCGCCTCGCGCCGGGAGCACCGCTCCTCCGCCGCCAAGACCGTCGGCAGGTTGAATTCCCTACCTTCCGAACGGTCTTCGCGCGCCATCGAGTACAGGTCGTTCACCATCTGACTGGCGAGCGCGGCCGTGGTGACCACCCGGCGCACCCGCGGATCGGTGTACTCGGCGGCCTGGAGCTCATATCCGCCGACCACATCGATCGGTGCCATACACGGCAGGAAACTGTGCGGTTGCCGGTTGGCGAGGTACTCCCATACCGGTGGCATGCGGTGTGCGGCCCGCCAACCGGCTTCCGCACCGAGCGCGATGAACCATCCGGCGATCTCGGTGCGCAATCGGGCGAGTTGAGCCGGGGTCGCATACCGGGACAAATGCTCGAAGGACGTGCGAAACGCGCGCAGGATCGGATCGGCCTGCATGGCCCGTTCCAGCTGGGGCGCGTAGCGCGCTGGCAGATAAACAGGATCTATTGCGGCGGCGGCCAATTCGAGCCGCGGACCGAGTTCGGTCTCGGCGCTGGAGGGTGTGCCGTCGGGTGCGGTGTCATCGGCTCCGGCATCACAGTAGTAGTCATCGACCGCCCATTCGGAGACCGCGCATTTGGCGGCGGCGAGCAGCCGGTCGGGATCGTTGCTGTCCGGATGGGCGAGCATGATCAGGCGGCCGAAGTCGGCATCGCGCAGTTCATCCAGTCGCCCGGCGTAGAGGCCGATATCCCCGGCCCAGGCGATGAGCCCGTCATTGACCAGTTCGGCCAATGCCGGGTCGTCGCGCAGCGGCGGCGGACAGTACAGCGGTGGAATCGGTGCCGCGGTGCCGTGCAGGTAGGCCGACGCGGTACCCAAACCCGTGGGGCCGAAGGGAATTCGACTCCGCGCGGATTTCTGCTCGGTTGACGTCGATCCTGTCGGCGCGGCCCCCTGCGCCGCGCCGACAGTGATCGATGTGGCATCGAGCGCCACTGGAGGCGGCTGGAAACCAGCCGCCCGGATAGTAGGTGTGCATGCGGGGTCGGGTACCTCAGTAGTAGGTAATCCCGCTTCCGCAGACGCGGATGCGGGGAGTAGGAGCGCAGCCGCGCCGAGTCCGCTGGGTCCGAGGAGGCGGCGCGGAGCAGGTGTCGTAGGTTCGGTGGACCGGTCCAGCTCGGGCGAATCAGCTTCCACCACCTCGGCTTCGGATGATCCGTTCGATTCGGGTAATGCTGTGCATTCGGGTATTTCCGTGCTTTCAGGTGTAACAGCGGCCTCCGTTGGTTGCGGAGCCGCTAACGGTAACGTCGGCGGAGCGGTGGCATCGAGATTCGATAACAGCGCGGCAACCGCGGCGGCCACATCACTCGTGGCCGCCGGTGCCGAGACACGCGAGAGCACCGACATCGGTCACCACCCGGTCATTCCGCCTGCCGGGCGACCAGGACGTTGTCGAGCACGCCCAGCGCGTCCGGCACCAGCACTGCCGCCGAGTAGTAGCAGCTGACCAGGTAGGAGATGATCGACTGATCGTCGATGCCTTTGAAACGGATGTTCAGGCTGGGCTCGTATTCATCCGGAATGCCGGTCTGATGCAGTCCGATGACGCCCTGATCCTTCTCGCCGGTGCGCATGGCCAGGATCGAGGTGGTCTGGGTATCGCTGACCGGAATCTTGCTGCACGGGAATATCGGGACCCCGCGCCAGGCGAAGACCCGGTGTCCGTCCACCTCGACCGGATCGGGATAGAGCCCGCGCCTACTACATTCACGACCGAAGGCGGCGATTGCTTTCGGATGTGCCAGAAAGAGTTTCGTGCTGCGCCGCATGCTGAGCAGTTCATCCATATCGTCCGGCGTCGGCGCGCCGGACTCGCTGTAGATGCGTTGCTCGAGGTTGCAATTGTGCAGCAGTCCGAAATCGGGGTTATTGACCAGATCGCTCTCGCGACGCTCGTAGAGCGCCGCGATGGTGAGCCGCAGTTGCTGCTCGACCTGGTTCATCGGGTCGTTGAACAGGTCGGCGACCCGGGTGTGCACGCGCAGGACGCTCTGCGCCAGGCTGAGTTCGTATTCGCGCGGGGCAGCGTCGAGGTCGACGAAGGTGCCCTGGAGCAGCGGTTCGCCCGAGTGTCCCGAGGAGATCTCGATATTCGCCTCGCCCTTGGTATTTTGCGGCCGGGACGGTGCGGCGGCCACCCGGGACAATTGCTCGCGGAGTGCCGGGGTGGATTCCAGTATTTCGTCGAGCGTTTGCCGGGGGAGAACCAACATGGTGGTCTGAGTGACGGTTTTGACGGTAACCGGCCAAATAGCCGACTCGTCGACGAGTGCCTCGGCACCGAAGAAATCCCCTCCAGCGAGCATCCCCAACTTGGTTTGCTCGCCGTATTCTCCGGTGCCCATCTTGCTCAGTTTGCCGTGCACGATCAGCATGACCTGATTCATTGGATTGCCGAATTCGGCGACCACGGTGTCGGGTCCGAGATCACGCTGTTCGAAGCGCTGGGCGAGTGCGCGCAGTATCTCCTCGTCGTCGAAGTCCCGCAATTGCGGAAGTTCGGTGAGTTCCATCGGGATCACCCTGGCGTGCGAGCCGTCGATGACGAACTCGACCTCGCCGTTGCCCACGGTATGGGTCAGGCGGCGGTTGACTCGGTAGATACCGCCGTTGACCTGCGTCCACGGCAGCATGCGGGTGAGCCAGCGCGAGGTGATGCCCTGCATCTGCGGCTCGGACTTGGTGGTGTGCGCGAGCTGCTGGGCGGCACCGGTGCTGAGGCTCTTGCGAACGTTGTTTTCTGTTTGGACTGGCATTTCGATGGTCATGCTTTGTCCTCACCTGAGATGGTCACCGAGACGGGCGATTATGGTGCACTGGTAGTCGACGGCACTTCAGATTCGGTTGCTGTTCACAGCAATTCGACAGGCGGCATGCCTGTCGAGGCTGAGACGAGGTGGTTGCCGAGAGACAGAACGGACCGAGACATGAAAAAAGGACCGACTCTCTCGTGCGAATTGGCTTACGCGACATTGCGTTCCGAACGGCATCGATCCTAGACCGCGAAAGATGCTGTGCGCAGGGAAATTTCGGAGAACAAGCCATGAGTATGCCGGTCTGTTTTCTGGATGGTTACGACATGAACTCGATACGGACAACCGCAGATAACGTCCTGGGATGAATCCGGACTTCTGGGACGTGTCTGAACGGTCGGTATCTTTCTGCGCGCCGTGTCCATACGCATGCGGCGAACATTCGGAAGATCGGCCCCACCTGGCATGGAACCGGTCACAGCGGACACATAATGGATACACGGTGTGGGAAGCTCGTCTGAGCACATCGGGGTGTGTGATGCGGGTCACTTTGCAGGGTAGGGCCAGGAGCGATCGTGAAGTTCAATGCCAAGAGTGTGGTCGGGTCGGTGCAGCGGTTGATGGCGACGGCCCAGAACGGCCTCGAGGTCATCCGCTTCGGCGGGTTGACCCACGATGTCGAGGGTTCGCCGTTCGAGATAGTGGAACGGCGCAGAATGTATCGGCTGCGCCATTACTTCCCGGACGATACGACCCCGGGGCGTCCGGTCGCGGTCTTGGTGCCGCCGCTGATGGTCAACGCCGACATCTGGGATGTGAACGCCGAGGACGGTGCGGTCGGCATTCTGCACCGCGGCGGAATCGACTGCTGGGTGGTCGATTTCGGTTCGCCCGCCAGTGAGGAGGGCGGCTGGGAACGGGATCTGGCCGATCATGTCCTCGCGATCAACAGCGCCATAGATACGGTCTGCGATGCGACCGGCAGCAGCGTGCATCTGATGGGCTACTCCCAGGGCGGCATGTTCGCCTATCAGACCACCGCCTACCGGTTCGGCAAGGGTGTCGAGAGCATCGTGACCTTCGGCAGCCCGGTCGATGTGGTGGCGGGGATGCCGTTCGGACTGCCGTACGGCATGGTTTCCGACGTCGCGGAGTTCCTGGCCGACCATGTGGTGACCCGGCTGCCGATCACCGATTCCATGGTCCGGCTCGGCTTCCAGATGCTCGACCCGATGAAGACCGCCAAATCGCGCATCGACTTCGTGCGCCAGCTGCACGATCGGGAGGCGTTGCTGCCCAAGGAACGTCAGCGCCGATTCCTCAACAGTGACGGCTGGGTGGGGTATGCGGGCCCGGCGGCGGCCGATCTGCTCAAGCAGTTCGTGGCGCACAACCGACTGATGCTGGGTGGCTTCGTGATCCGGGATCAGCCGATTTCGCTGGCCGAACTGAAGTGCCCGATCCTCGCCTTCGTCGGCGAGGTAGACGATATCGGCCAGCCCGCCGCGGTGCGCGGCATCGTGCGGGCCGCGCCCAATGCCGAGGTCTACGAAGCCAGTTTGGTGGCGGGACATTTCGGCCTCGTCGCGGGCAGCATGGCGACCCGGCACACCTGGCCGCTGGTGCGTCAGTGGATCGATTGGATGGACGGCGATCAGCCACTGCCGCCGGAAATCGCGCCGATGACCGAACATGTCGCGACCAACCGGCCGAGTTCGGCGGCCACCCGCGTCGTACATACCGCGGCCACCCTCGCCGAGGCGGGCGCCGGTGTCGGCAAGGCGCTGGAAGGTATCGCCAGCAATACCGTGCGCGGTTCCATCGAACTGGCCGGTGAGGCCGCACGGACGTTGCCGCGGCTGACCCGGCTCGGCATGATCCAGCCGCATACCCGAATCTCATTGGGCCGCTTGGTCGCCGAGCAGGCGCGCCGCGCTCCGCTGCGTGATCTGTTCCTCTTCGACGATCGCGTGCACACCAATGCGGCGGTCAACGCGCGTATCGATAATGTGGTGCGCGGGCTCATTTCCGTCGGCATCCGCCCGGCCATTCGGGTCGGGGTGGTGATGGAGACCCGGCCGAGCGCACTGGCCACCGTCGCCGCGCTCTCGCGCCTCGGCGCGGTTGCTGTGCTGCTCGCCCCAGGCAGCGAACTGGACCGGGCCATCGAGCTCACCGGTATCAAGGCCCTGGTCTCGGATCCGGAGAACCTGCGGTCCGCGGCGGCCACCGGTACCCGGGTGCTGGTGCTCGGCGGCGGTGATGCGCGCACCCTCGATATTCCGGTGAGCGAGAACGTGATCGACCTCGAGCAGATCGATCCCACCCGGGTGCAGCTGCCCGCCTGGTACCGCCCGGATCCGGGTCTGGCGCGCGAATTGGCCTTCGTGCTCGTCACCGGCACCGGCGACCGGCTCGAGGCCAAGTACATCACCAACCACCGCTGGGCCCTATCCGCCTTCGGCACCGCGACCTCGGCCGATCTGGATCGCAAGGACACCGTTCTATGCCTTGCGCCGCTGCATCATTCGTCCGGTCTGCTGGTGAGCCTCGGTGGTGCGATCGCCGGCGGCAGCCGGATCGCGCTGGCCAGATCGCTGGATCCGACCCGGTTCGGCGAGGAGGTGCACCGCTACGGCGTCACGGTGGTCACCTACACCTGGACCATGCTGCGCGACATCCTCGACGCCGAGGTCTTCCCGGCCGGGTATCGCTCACCCACCCCGTCGGCTCCGTCGACTGCCACCCCCATGTGGCATCCGATCCGGCTGTTCATCGGCTCGGGCATGCCCGCCGGGCTGTGGCGGCGCACCACCGAGCAGTTCGCGCCAGCCCGGGTGCTGGAGTTCTACGCGTCCATCGAGGGCGATGTGGTGCTGGCCAATGTGACCGGTGTGAAGGCGGGCTGCAAGGGCCGCCCGGTGCCGGGCACCGCCAAGGTGGAACTGGTCGCCTACGACCCGGTGACAGGGCAGATCCGGACCGACGCGTCCGGCTTCGCGCGCCGCTGCGCCGATAACGAGGTCGGTCTACTGCTCGGCAAGGCGACCGAGGGCATCGACCTCTCCGACGGCGGACTGCGCGGTGTGTTCACGGCGGGCGACGCCTGGATGCCGACGGAAAACCTGTTCCGCCGCGATGGCGATGGCGACTACTGGCTGGTCGATCGCCGGGATACGGTGATCCACAGCGCCCGCGGACCGGTATTCACCCAACCGATCGTCGATACCCTCAACGACATCACCGCGGTCGATATGGAGGTCGCCTATGGCCTGCCCGTCGGCGAGCACGCGCTGGCGGTGGCGGCGGTCAGCATCCGTAAGGGCTTCCGGCTGGAACCCAAGGATGTGACCGAGGCGGTGCGGGCCCTCGATCCGGACCAGCGCCCCGACATCGTGTACATCGTCGGTGAGATCCCGCGCAGCTCGTCCTACCGCCCGTCCACCCGCGCGGTGCAGGCCCAGGGTCACCCGCGGCCCGGACCCGATACCTGGTGGTACAACCGGGAATCGGACGCCTACGAGGTGCTCACCGAAGCCGAGGCGGCCGCACTTCTCGGCACCGACTGACCGTTGCCCGGCGTCCCGGCGAAAGCCGGGACCCGGCGCATGGATTCGGTGTTCACCGCAGCGATAAAACCCGCGCCGGATGCCGCCGTCGACGCCCGCAAGTGCGTAGCGTGGATACCAAGTCCTCGACGACGACGGAGGTTTCGAGATGTCGTGGAAGGTTCAGCTCGGCATCGGCATCCTGGCTTTGCTGGGCGTGCTGATGATTGTCGGCTTCGTGCAGAGCGTGATCTTCTCGCTGGTGCCCGTGGTGGTCCTACTGCTGCTCGGCTACGGCGCGTTCCGGCTCTACGTCGCCAGCCGAGGCAAGGCCGAAACGCCGCCGCAGCTGCCGCAGGCTACACCACCCGCGCTACCCGCCCGGCCGACGAAGGATGCGGCGACCAGACTTCGCGAGATCCGCGATGAGGCCGCCCGTCAGCAGCGTCAGCAGCAGTAGGGACGGGTTACGGGCTATAGGCGGTGACGGCCTCGACCACGCGACCGAGCTGAGCCTCGGTCAGCATCGGCCACAGCGGCAGCCGCAGAATCGTCGAGGAGAACCGCGCGCTGCGCGTGCACGGCACCGGTGTCCGCCCGTACTTCAGTCCGGCCGGACTGGAATCCAGCGGGATGTAGTGGAACGGGGCGACGATGCCCTGCGCGGCGAGATGCCGGATGAGCCCGTCACGTGACTCTTCGCTCGGCATCTGCAGGAAGAACATGTGCGCGGTGTGTTCCCGATCCTCGGGCACCGTCATCAGCCGCGCGCCCGTGCGTTCGGCCCAGTCCGGCAGTTGTGTGGCGTAGGTGTCCCACACCCGGTGGCGCTGCACCTGGATCGCGTCGAATTCATCGAGCTGCGCGTCGAGTACGGCCGCGTTCAGTTCGCTGGGCAGATAGCTGGAACCGATGTCCTGCCAGGAGTATTTGTCGACCTGACCGCGTAGGAAGCGGGCCCGGTTGGTGCCCTTCTCCCGCATGATCTCCGCGCGGCCCATCAGGATCTCGTCGGAGAGCAGCAGCGCGCCACCCTCACCGCAGTGCACATTCTTGGTGTCGTGGAAGCTCTGGGTGCCCAGCGTGCCGATGGTGCCGAGTTGGCGACCGCGCCAGGTGCCGCCGAGGCCGTGCGCATTGTCCTCGATGAGCGCGATGCCGTGCTGCTCGGTGAGCGCGAGCAGTCGCGCCATATCGGCGGCGACACCGCCGTAGTGCATGACCACGACCGCCTTGGTCCGGTCGGTGATCGCCGCGGCGACCGACTCCGGGTCGATATTGCCGCTCGCCTCATCGATATCGACGAAGACGCACGTCGCACCGCGCAGCGCCATCGAGGTGGCCGCCGAGGTGAAGGCGAAGCTCGGCACGATCACTTCATCGTCGGGTCCGAGTTCGAGCAGCAGCGCGGCCAATTCCAGGGCATGCGTGCAGGAGGTGGTCAGTAGCGCGTGCGGTGCCCCGGTGATGTCCTTCAGCTTGGCCGTCGCGGACGCGGTGAACTTGCCGTCGCCATGGCTGTGGTCCGAGCCGAGTACGGCCTCGATGTTCGCCAGCTCGCGGCCAGCGCGGAACGGCCTACTGAAGATGATGCGCTCGTTCACTCCCCTTTGCCCTTCTCACCCGCGGCTGCCGGTACCGCGTCGGTGACTCGATGGGTCGTGTCCGGCGCCTCGATGGTAGCCGGGCGCGGAGTGGGTGAGTCCACGGTCAGATAGAGCGGCTTACCGACCAGAATGTGTAGTGCCACACCGAGATATTCGGCGATGAGGCCGAGCGAGAACAGGATCGCGCCCGAACACAGCAGCATGACCACGATCATCGAGGCCCAACCCTCGGGATCGTTGTTATGGCCCGCCAGCTTCTGGACGATTATCACCGCTGCCATGATCCCGCCCGCAAGCGCCAGCGTGCCGCCGAGCAGGCTGACCAGCCGCAGGCCGCGAGTTCCGCTGCACAGCACCATCTTCCAGAACAGCGAGAACAGCCGCCGATAGTTGTATCCGGACTCCTCGCGGCCCTCGGCGCGCAACAGCACCGGCACCGAGACGGTATTGCCGACCACCCAGGTCAGAGCCACATCCAGGTAGGCGCCGTTGGCGGCGACCTCGGCGAGCTGACGGCCGATATCGCCGCGGATCAGCCGGAAGCTCTCGAACCGTGTCGAATCCGGGAAGGCGAAGATGGTGGCGAGTACGATCTTCGCGCCGCGCGAGGTGAGGTTGCGCAGGAAGCCGTGCGGGCGGGTGTTGGTCGGCTTGGAGTAGACCAGGTCGGCGCGTTCGGCCAGCGCTGCGTCCAGGAAGGTTGCGATGAAGGCGGGATCGTGCTGACCGTCCTCGTCCATCGTGACGATCCACTCGCCGCGCGCGGCCGCCATCCCGGCGATGGTCGCGGCGTCCTGGCCGAAGTTGCGGCTCAGCCACACCGCCCTGACTTGCTCGTAGGTCTGCTCGAGCTGCTGCATGACGACATCGGAGCGGTCCGGGCCGTTGTCGTGGACCAGGATGATCTCGTCGACGATGAAGGTGGTGCCATCGGGTGTGATGGTCGGCTCGGCGAACTTGTCGAGTTCGGCGACGAGCGCGGCGATCGTGTCCTCGCCCCGGTAGACGGGCACGACGACGGAGACCGAGTGCCGGTGGCCGCTCTGGGACCGGGCAAACGGACGCTCGCTCGATGTCCCCGGAACCGGCCGGGGCGTACGTGCGGTGGGAATCGGCATTGGCGAGATCGACTTTCGATGACGGTGCGTGCCGGTACTCGTCGCTGGTGCTGAGCCCGAGCCGTCGTGAACTCTAACATGGTGCCCACCGCGCCCAGTCGGCCCGCTGATCATGTTCGGAGCCGACCGGATTCGGGCCACGGGCCAGCGGGCGATGCGAGCGAACGGTGTTGCACTGTAGGGTCTGGAACTCGTGGTGGAAAGTAGCGTCCCTGCCCCGCGGGACGTGTACAAATGGGGCATCATTACCGCGCTCGGGGTGATCGCGGGATATGTTGCGGTACTGCTGGCCAACGTCCGGCATTTCTACACCGACGACACGGAATCGCAGTACGCCCCGCTATGGGTGATGCTCGGGCGGCAGCTGCGCGACGGACAGCTGCCCGCGCTGGTCCCCGAGCATTGGATGGCGGGCAATTACACGATCGAAGAGGCGGGTCTGCTCAATCCGCCGCAGCTGCTGATCGATCTGATCGCGCCTTCGGTCGATAACCTCGCGCTGTACGCCACCGTGGTCAAACTGATCTTCGCGGTCATCCTCGGCCTCGGCGTGTACCGGATCTGCCTCGTCTATGGCGCGAAGCCGGCGTGGGCGGCGGTCGCGGGTGTCTCGATTCCGTTCACCGGGTGGCTGCTGTTCTTCGACGAGGCGAGTTGGTTCACCGCCTTCACCGGCACCGCATGGATGGTGCACGCCTGGGCCTCCGGTGTCAGGTACGCACGCGGCCGCAGCGGTCCGATTCCGACATTCGTCTTTCTGTATCTGGCCATTTCGGTGCAGTACATCTTCCCGGCCGTGGAGGCCGGGCTGATGATCGGCGCGGTGGCGGTCGGCGAACTGGTCTATCAGAAGAAGTGGCAGCCCGCGCTGCGGCTGCTGACGGTGGCCGGTTTCGCGGCGCTCGCCGGGCTCGCGACCTATCTGCCGAGCATGCTCTCGGCAAAGGTGACCTGGCGCGGCACCTCCCAGATCAATAACGACCAGTTCCTGACCGTGCCCTGGTCGGAGTCGCTGAACGCCAGCCTGCCGACCACCATGCCCGCCTACAGTTCCTGGTGGGGCTACATCCAACCACTGCCGGTGGTGTACATCGCGTGGTTCCTGATTCCGGCGCTGGCCTTCGTCGATTGGGGTAAGGCGCGCGCGGGCGCGCGCGAGCTGACCGCGCCTGCGTTGGTCGCAATCATGGCGCTGATGTGGACCGCCGGACCCGGCACCATCGGCCCGCTGCGCTGGCCCGCCCGGGTGCTGCCGATGCTGGCGCTCGGACTGCTGGTGCTGGTGTGCGTGCTGCTCGGGCGCTATGCCACCTTCACGGACTGGCGGCGGCGCGGCATTGCCGGTGCGCTGCTGCTCGGACTGCTACTCGCGCGGACCTTCTCGGCGGATCCGCACCGCATCGGCTGGCATCTGGTCTCGGTGGCCGCCGTCGCGGCGCTCGGAGCCGCTGTGGTGTGGCTCGGCCGCAACCGGGGGACGGCCGCGGCTTGCGCGTTGGCCGTCGTTGCGGTGTTCCCGATCGCATTCCTCCAGGTGAATATGGTGCAGCCGACGCCGATGAGCTGGAACCTGCCGGAGAACCGCGCCGAGATGAAGCGCGCCTTCCCCAAATTCCCCGGCACCACACTGCAACTCGCTGATCGCGGACTGATCCAGCCCAATGAGCGCACACTGCAGGGCGCGTACGGATCGCTGGTATTCGGTAACTACGCCAAGGATCTCGAGCTGACCTACGTCAGCGGCTACACCCCGAACGGGCACTATTGGTTCGGCGACATGCTCTGCATGCGCTGGGATACCAGTGTCTGCCCGGATGCCTATCGCCGCGCGTTCGCGACCGAACCGACCACCGGCCGGACCATCGTCGATCTGATGAAGGTGGACCGGGTGGTGCTGCAACGAGCGCTGTACCCGGATGCACGCAACCAACCCGCGCCGCCCGGCTGGAAGTGGGTCGACTACCCGGGCCATGAGCGCTATATCGCGGTGCTCGAGCGCGAGAACGGGCTGGTCTCCACCCAGAACGGCCGGGTCGCCGATACGACGGGCGTGACCGCCACGTCGGTCTCGGAATCGGATATGACCAGCCGGGTGCGGGTGAATTCGGAGAACGGCGGGCAGGTCGTCTTCGCGCGGCTCGGCTGGCCGGGCTACCGGGTGACGCTGGACGGTAGGGACATTCCGATCAGGGTGGTCGCGAAAATCTTTGTGACCGTGGATGTTCCGGCCGGTACCAAGAACGGCGACCTGGTCTTGAGCTGGCGTCCGCCCGGCTGGAAGATCGGCGGCGCTACCGCGGTGCTCGGCCTGGCCGGACTGGGTGTGCTGCAGTGGCTGTATCTGCGGAGTCGGCGGCCCGATGACGAGCCCGCCGACCTGGCGACCGCGGATGCGGAGACGCCGGAACCGGCGACGGCCCAGCCCGATCTGGCAGACGCGATCCGGTGACCACGGGTGCGGCGAATTCGGTGAATGCGGGCGCGGGAGATCCGGTGGGCTCGGACGCCGCGAAGGCGGTGGTGCCGAGGCCAGCGGAGTCCGAGGACCTGGGACCGCTGCTGCGCATCGTCAAGCGGCAGGAGATCGCGTTCGCGGCCGTCGGCGTCGTGAATACCGCGCTGGGGATGGGGCTGACCGTCATGTGGTTGGCGATCCTCGGCGCGAGCGTGCCACCCGCGGTCGCGGTGGTCCTGGCTTACGCCATCAGCATCGTGATCGCATTCGTACTGCATCGGACGTTGGTTTTCCGGGTGCGCGGCCACGTGATCCGTGATTTCCTCCGGTTCGTCGGCGTGAATTCCGGTGGCCTGCTGATGAATATGGCGTTGCTGTCGCTGGCCGTCTCGGTACTGCACCTGCCGAGTAAGCCGTCGGCGGTGGTGGTGATGGGACTTGTCGCGATCGCCAGCTATTTCGGTCATCGCTACATCTCGTTCCGGCGGGAGCCGTCGCCATCGGCCGGTTCCGGTGCGGAGCCGTTCTAGGCGACGGGTAAGTTATCGATCATGCCGGAGGAAACCGCCTTGGACGCCACACTGTTGAGCCTGCTCGCCTGCCCGCAGGACAAGGGTCCGCTGCTGTTGGTCCGCGATGACAAGGGCGCCACCGCGCTCTACAACCCACGCCTGCGCCGCGCCTACCCGATCGAGAACGGCATCCCGGTGTTGCTGATCGATGAGGCCCGCGATGTCACCGACGCGGAGCACACCGCCTTCACCAGTCAGCACGCCGACGCCTGATCGGGCATGCGCTCGATGGCACACCATCGCGGGTGCCACCGGGCGTTCGTATGACCCGCACAACGATGGCAGCGATCCGCCGAGCGGGCGCCAACTCGGCCGGTACCCGCTGAACGCCGATCATGTTGTGGCGGTATCGATTTCACCGGTGAGATAGCGCTGGAGAGTAGGCCCCACCGCGGCGACGAGATCGGCCAGCGGCATGGACGCCAGCGGCTCGATTTCGAGAATCTTGCGCGCGACCAGCACCCCGATCATCTGGGTGCCGACCAGAGCGACCCGGGCTCGGCCGTCATCCTCGGGCGTCGCGATCCGCACCCGCACCCGTTCGAGCACGATATCCAGCACAAAGGTCCTGGCCAGCGCGTCGTCACCGCCCGCGAGAATACTGCGCACCACCGCGACCACCCCGGGACCGGCGGGGGAGTCCCATACCGCGACCACCGAGCCGATAATGGTCTCCCCCAGCCGATCCAGCGGTGCGACATCGATCCGGCGCAGCGTCGCCTCCGGATCGACCGGCAGCTCGACCACCGCGGCGAACAGCTGCTGTTTCGTCCCGAAGTAGTGGTGGACCAATGCCGGATCGACCCCGGCGTCGGCGGCGACGGCACGGATCGAGGTCTTATCGAAACCGCCCTCGGCGAAGCGGGTGCGGGCGGCGGACAGGATCGCCTCGCGGGCGCCGGATTGTCCTGGCCGACGCCCGGAGCGGGTGCCGCGATCGCCGTTGGTCGCCTCGGTCACGCGGTCCGCCGCCGTAGGGTGGCCGCGCCGAGGCATAGCGCGACAATGGCGAATCCGGCGACGACCAGCACATCCCGGACCATCTGCCCGGTGACCTCCGGATGTGTCGAAACCTGTTGCAGCGCATCGACCGCGTAACTCAACGGCATCACATTGCTGATCGCCTCCAGCCAGCCCGGCAGTTGCCCGCGCGGAACGAGTAGCCCGCACAGGAAGATCTGCGGTGCGACCACCACCGGAACGAACTGCACGGCCTGGAATTCGGTGCGCGCGAAGGCACTTGCCAATAGACCGAGCGCCACACCGCAGATCGCGTCGACCATCGCGATCACCACCACCCAGGCCGGACTGCCCGCCGCGTTCAGGCCGAGCAGACCGAAGGAGACCAGACAGGCCACCGCCGCCTGTGCGGCCGCGGCCACCGAGAAGGCGGTGCCGTACCCGGCGAGTAGATCGAGCTTCGACAGTGGCGTCGTCAGCAGCCGCTCCAGCGTGCCGGTAGTGCGTTCGCGCTGCATGGCGATCGCGGTGATGATGAACATGACGATGAACGGCAGGATACCGAGCATGCTGATGCCGACGCGGTCGAAGATCGGCACCGGGTTGAGCGGATTGGCCGGGGCGTTTTGGTAGATGAAGTACAACAGTGTCATCAGCACGGCCGGAACCACGAGAATCATTGCGACAGTGCGGTGGTCGTTGCGCAACTGGCGCAGGATGCGCCCGGTTGTCGCGGCGTACGGCCGCAGCGTCGGCGTCCGGCGTGGGGGTACGAGGGTGGTAGTCATGCCGCACGTCCCATCGTGATCAGGGTGAGGAATGCTTGTTCGAGGTTCTGTTCACCGGTTTCGGTGCGCAGTTCGTCGGGGCTGAGTTGGGCGAGGAGTTTGCCTTCGCGCAGCAGCAGTAGTTTGTCGCAGTGCTCGGCTTCGTCCATCACGTGGCTGGACACCAGGAGCGTTGTCCCGTTCGCGGCCAATTCGTGGAACTGCTTCCACAGATCGACGCGCAGCACGGGATCCAGACCGACCGTCGGCTCGTCCATGATCAGCACCTCGGGCTGCGCGACCAGTGCGCAGGCCAGTGAGGCGCGGGTCTGCTGGCCGCCGGACAGTTCGTCACCGCGCTGACGGGCATTTTCGAGCAGGCCGACCGCGGCGATGGCCTCGTCGGTGTCATCGCGGTCGCGGCCGTAGAGCGCGGCGTAGTAGGCGACGTTCTCGCGCACGCTGATATCCGGGTAGATGCTCGGCGCCTGGGTCACGTAGCCGATCCGGCGCCGCAGTTCCGCCGCGCCCGCCGGAATGCCGAGCGCCGAGACCTCACCGGATTCCACGATCTGGGTGCCGACAATGCTGCGCATGAGGGTGGTCTTGCCGCATCCGGACGGTCCGAGCAGTCCGGTGATGGAGCCGCGCGGAATCGTCAGCGAAATATCGTGCAGAACTTCGCGGCCGCCGCGGCGCACGCAGAGGTTGCGTACCTCTACAGCGGGAGATGAGTGCAGGTCCGTCATGAGACGCCTCAATTCATCGGGTGTTGAATTCACTGTGTGATGAATTTAGCGCGCCGCGGGCTTCGCGTCTAGTGATGGCTTTGGTTATGTGCCGGAGTTCCGGCCGACTGTCCCGGCTCGACCACGGCAAACTGGCCCATCATGCCCTGGTCCTCATGCCAGAGCAGATGGCAGTGATACATGTACGGCGAGTTCGGATCGGCGGGTCCGTCGAACCGCAGCGCGATTTTCGCCCGCGCGTTGGGTGGCAGGAAAATGGTGTCCTTCGGTCCGGTCAACGCATCCGGCGGCGGCGCGCCGTTCAGTTCGAGGACTCGGAACTGCACATCGTGGATGTGGAAGTTGTGCGGCATGCCGTCGCTGTTGTGCACCGTCCAGGTCTCGGCCGTACCCCTGGTGACGGTGAAATCGATTCGGTCCATTGCCATCGGCTTGCCGTTGATTCCGCTCAACTGCAGCTCGAAGTTGCGTTCGGTCACCGAGTCGGAACCGTCGGGGGTCGACGGATGTGCCAGTGCCACCGGCATTTCGGGCGAGGGCCGCAGTGTCGGCGCCGCGCGCAACTCGACGATGTCGAAGCTGTCGTCACCGCCTGCGAAGCGCTGCGCCCAGAAGTCCAGCCCCGCATCGAGTTTCGTACTGCGCAGCACCGTCCGCTCACCCGGTCGCACCCGGACCACGATCTCGGCGCGCTCGCCCGGCGACAATCGCACCCGGTCCAGCGCGAAGGGGCGTTCCAGCAGGCCGCCGTCGGTGGCGACCAGCGAGAATCGGCGGTCGTCGGCGAACCCGAAGGTGTAGACCCGCGCGGTCGACGCATTGAGTAACCGCAACCGCACGAGTTCGTCGCCGACATTCCGATACGGCGTCAGGGTGCCGTTCACCATGGTCCGGTCGCCGAGGAAACCGATATCGCGGAATATGCCATGAGACGAATCGAGCTGGTTCCCACGGAATTTCACGTCCTGGACAATGATGGGCAGATCGTCGACGCCATAGTTCTTCGGCAACGAAAGCCCTTCGGACACCTCGTCATCGAGCAGGAACATGCCCGCGAGCCCATGCCGGACGTGCTGTTCGGTTGCGCCGTGCGGATGTGGGTGGTACCAGAGTGTCGCCGCGGGCTGATCCACGGTCCACTGCGGTGTCCACATGCCACCGGCCTGCACCATCTGATGCGGTCCGCCGTCCATCGCGGCCGGCAGATGCATGCCGTGCCAGTGCACGGTCGACGGCTCCGAAAGTTTGTTCCGAACTTCGACTTCCACCCGTTCGCCGCGTCGGGCCCGCAGCGTCGGCCCGAGATAGTCGCCGTTGAACCCCCATGTCTCGGTGGCTTGCCCTGGACGGAATTCCCTTCGCCCCGAGCGCATATCGAGTTCGAACACGCGGGTGCCATCTTCTCGGATCCGGGACTGGGACAGCGGCGGGATCGCGAGCTCATTGCTGAAATCGGTACTGCCGACTGTGGATACGACCGCGCTGTGATACACCCACGTGACGCAGCCGCCGACCGAGAGCAGCGATACCGTTGCGAACGCCGCGACAATCAGGAGCAACCGCCGCAGCCAGCGCGGCCGGGAAACCGAAGACATGCGACGACGGTAGGGATCGGCGCTACCCGCCCACATCCGGGAGCATCCCGATTTCTTCCCTGATTCCGGTGGGTCAGTCGTCGGCGAGTTCGGTGGCCGCGTCGTACCCGGCCGCGGCGGTGCGGCGCAGGAAATCCGCGATCAGATCCAGTTCGGCCTCGGAGTAGCGATCGCACAGATCGTCCATGCGGCTGTTCATGCCCGAGAGCATGCGGTGAGCTCCGGGTTGCGGTACCGGGTGGCACGCATGGTGACGGCGCGGCGGTCGGTGGCTTCGGGATCGCGTTCCCGGGTGATGAAGCCCCCGCGCTGCAGGCGATCGAGCACGCCGGTCATGGTCGCCGGATGCATTCCGGCCAGCCGGGCCAGGGCGCCCGGGCTGAGCGGGCCGTGCCGGTTGATCAGGTCCAGGCAGTTCCAGTCGGCGTCCTCGAGTGCCGTCTTCGTGCCGAACTGCCGGTTGAGCAGCGACAGCTGGATGTTGAGATCGCGCAGCGACGCCTTGGCCGATTGCCGATGACGCCGCGCCTCCGCCTTGTTGCGTCTGCCATATTGTATGACTCTAAAACTAGTTGTTATGGTTTCCATATGATACGACGCTCGGATGGATCGGCGTCGAAGGCATATCGAACATCAGGAGTAAGTCATGCGCATCATCGTTTTCGGAGCCAATGGCCCCACCGGGCGGCTGCTGACCGAGCAGGCCCTCGCCGCGGGGCATGACGTCGTCGCGGTCACCCGTCGTCCGGATGAGTTCCCGATCGAACACGGTCGGCTCACGGTCTTCGGTGGCGATGTCCACCAACCGGATTCGGTCGATACCGCCGTCGCCGGTGCCGATGCGGTGTTGTCCGCATTGGGCGTTCCGTACAGCAAGGAGCAGATCACCACCTACTCCGAGGGGATTCGCCACATCATCGCCGCGATGCGGCGGCACGGTGTGCGCCGGATCGCGGTCGTCTCGTCGAGTGCGGTCGATCCGAAGCGCTACTCGGAGGCCGGGTTCCTGTTCAATCGGGTGCTGCAGCCCTACGTCGTGCGCGTCATGGGCAAGACGCTCTACGACGATATGCGGCGGATGGAGGCGCTGTTGGCGGCCAGCGATCTGGAATGGACGGTGGTGCGTCCCGGTGGGTTGTACGCGCTGCCCGCCGTCACCGATTACACGATGGTCGAGGGGCATGCCGATCACCGGTACACCGCGCGCGTCGACCTGGCCGCGGCGCTGTTGCGACTGGCCGAGGGCGACCTGTTCGCGCGCAAGATCGTCAGCGTGGTCACCACGACCGACAACCCGAGCCTGTTCCAGTTGATCCGAACCGAGGCGCTCGGAAAGCATTGATCCCGATGTTTCCGCTGGTAGAGGTCTAAATCAGCGGTATCAACAGCACGTGATGCGCGTCACATCATGCGACTGTCACGTCCAAGGTAGGTGGTTTGTCCCATGGTCGTCACCAACCGAGAAACCTGCCCCGGTGACACCGACCATGGGAGCAACTATGAATACAGCATCGCGTAGCGATTCGTTGAGGGGTGGCGGCCGGGTGACGGGTGAGCCCACCACGCATCGGATCGTCGTACTCGGCGCGGGCTACACCGGCATGCTGGCCGCCATCCGGCTGGCCCGGCGGACTCGCAAACTCGATGTGCAGATCACCATCGTCAATCCGTCGTCGCGCTTTACCGAGCGGCTGCGCATGCACCAGGTGGCCGCAGGCCAGGAGTTGGCCGACAATCAGATTCCGGAGATCCTGGCTGGCTCGGGCATCGAATTCGTCCAGGGCTGGGTGAGTTCGATCGATCCCGAGGCCCAGCGGGTCTACCTCGACGGCACCGCTACCTTGTGCTACGACGAGCTGATCTACGCACTGGGCAGTAGCACCGACACCAGCATCGTGCCCGGCGCCGCCGATCACGCCTGGACCCTGAACGATCCGCGCACCGCGCACCGTTTCTCCGAACATCTTGCACTGGTCGCGGCCAATGGCGGCACCGTCGCGGTCTGCGGCGGCGGTCTGACCGGTATCGAGGCGGCGGCCGAAATCGCCGAAAGCTTTCCCGGCGCGAAGGTCACACTGATCAGCAGCACCGAACCGGGCGCGATGATGGGCGATAAGGCCCGCGCCTATCTGAACAAGGCGCTCGACCGGCTCGGCGTCACCCGCGAGATCGGCCAGGCGGTCACCAAGGTGCTGCCCGATGCGGTCGAACTCGCCGATGGCGAACTGGTCTCGGCCGATCTGACCCTGTGGACCACCGGCGTCCGGGTTTCGCCGCTGGCCGCGCAGGCGGGCATCGAAACCGACGCACGCGGACTGATCGTGGTCGACCCGACCCTGCGCTCGGTCTCGCACCCCGCTGTCCACGCCATCGGTGACGCCGCCGCGGTGCGCCAGGCCTGGGGGCAGATCCACGGCACCTGCCAGTCCGGCCTGCCGACCGCCGCCTACACCGCCGATGCCATTGCGCGGCAGTTGAAAGGTAAGTCGGTGCAGCCGTTCCGGTTCGGCTACTTCCACCAGCCGGTCAGCCTGGGCCGCCAGGACGCGGTCATCCAGTTCACCAAGGCCGACGACACTCCGGGGCGGTTCTACCTGACCGGGCGCGCCGCGGTGCTGTACAAGGAAGGTGTGAGCAGCAGCCCGGTACCCAGCTTCAAGCTCAGCAAGAAGATGACGGTCTCGGTCCAACTGTCCACGGGTGGCAAGGCGACTCGCCAGACCGCATGAGGAACCGGCCCGGATCAGTCGCCCGCCATCCCAGGCGGGCGGCAGGGTCGGCTGTCGCGTTCGTCCGGACATCTCGATTTCCAGATCCGGACCTGGATCAGGAGCATGAGCCCAATGGTTGACGCTACGCACGCGCAGGATCCCTTCATCGAACACCGGCGGCTGCTCTTCTCCACCGCCTACCGGATGCTGGGCACCGTCACCGATGCCGAGGACATCCTTCAGGACACCTGGCTGAAGTGGAATGAAACCGATCAGTCGACCGTCCAGCATCCCAAGTCCTATCTGGTGCGCACGGTCACCAACCTTTCGTTGAACCGGCTCACCTCCGCCAAGGCCAAACGCGAAACCTACGTCGGCCCATGGCTTCCCGAACCCCTGTTGACATCACCGAATATCGCCGAGGAGACCGAATTGGCCGATACCGTCTCCACCGCGATGCTGGTGGTGCTGGAAACCCTGAATCCCGTGGAGCGTGCAGTATTCCTGCTGCGTGAGGTCTTCGGCTACAGCCATGCCGAAATCGCCGACACCCTCGACAAGCCCGAGGCCACCGTCCGCCAGATCGCGCACCGGGCCCGCTCACATGTGCAATCGCGTCGTCCGCGTTTCGACACCGATAAGGCCGAGCGCGCGCATATCACCGAACAGTTCATGTCCGCCTGTAACGGGGGCGATCTCAACGCGCTGATGGATCTGCTCGCCCCCGATGTGACCTCCTGGTCCGATGGCGGCGGTGTGGTCACTGCGGCCCGGCGTCCGCTCTACGGTCCGGACCACGTGGCCCGCTGGGTTCTCGGTGTACTCGCCAAGCCGACCGTCGCTGGCGTCGTACTCGAACCGGCGCATATCAATGGCGAACTCGGCGCGCTGGCGCTCATCGACGGAAATCCGGTGGCGGCGTTCACCTACGACATCATCGATGGCCACATCCACAACCTGCGTTTCCAGGTCAACCCGAACAAGCTCAAGGGGCTGTACATGGGGACGGATGCGCTCGGCTGAGACCGCCTGAACGGCTGACCGTTCGCCTCCGGCAAAGCCCCGGCCACTCGGCGCGCCGTACCCGGCGCACCGTTCTACGCTCGTGCCGTGAACAGCAAGACCGCGCAAACCGACGTGGACGGGGGACAGGTCCGGGTTTCCACCCTGGAACTCTTCTTCGATCTCGTCTTCGTTTTCACCATCACCCAGTTGACCCATGTTTTCACCCACCATCCGGGGTGGGCGTCGTTGGCGCAGGTAATGGTTCTGTTCGGGGTCATCTGGTGGATGTACAGCGGATATGTCTGGCTCACCAACGAGGTGGCGCCGAACAGTTCGCAGCGCCGCACCCTGCTGCTGATCGGCATGTTCGGATTCTTCGTGCTGGCGCTGGCCATCCCGGACGCCTTCCACGGCACCGGCCTTGCATTCGGGCTCGGCTACGTCCTGGTCAATACCGTGCACACCGTGCTGTTCTGGGTCAGCGGTGGCGCATCGGCTACGCAGGCGATCAAACGCATCGCGCCGTTGAACGCGCTCGCCGCGGCGCTCGTACTCGCGGGCGGTTTCGTGCACGGATGGTCGCAGTACCTGTGCTGGTGCGCGGCGTTTGCGGTGCAGGTGCTCAGCCCCTATCTGGCCGACACCCGTGATTTCGTGGTGCGGGCCAGCCATTTCTGCGAGCGGAACGGGTTGGTGATCATCGTCGCCATCGGCGAGTCGGTGGTCGCGATCGGCGTCGGTCTGGCGGGGGAGAAGCTCACCGTGCTATTGGTCGCCACCGTCGCGCTCGGCCTCTGCCTGGCCTATGTGCTGTGGTGGGCGTACTTCGGTATCGATGACGACCGCGGCGAGCTCGCGCTGGCCGCGGTCCCGGACCGGGAACGCTCACGTCCCGCGGTACTCGCCTACGGCTACGCGCTCTACCCGCTGCTCATCGGCATCACCGTCACCGCCGCCGGCATCAATATGACCATCGCGCACGGCAACGAGCCCGCCTCCATCGCGGCCGCGTCGGCGCTCTCCGGCGGTGTCGCCCTGTATTTCTTCGGCCAATTCTGCTTCCGGCTCGCCCTCGGTCTGCCGCGCCCGTGGTCGCGGCTCATCGCTGCCGCCGCGGTGGCAGCGACCATCCCGATCGGTGTCGCGTCGGTGGCCTGGGCGCAGCTCGCGGTGCTGGTCGCGGTCGGCTACGCCGCGGTGATCATCGACGATCTGATCACCCTGCGCTCCGGCCAGCACAGCCGCTACGTTTGATGTCGGGAACAATGGTGAGTCGTGCGTAGTGAGGAACTCGCGGTCGAACCGCCCGCCGCGGCCCGGCGACTGCTCGGCTCGACGCTGTGGGCCGGACCGGTAGGCGTGCGGATCGTCGAGGCCGAGGCGTACGGCGGCGATCCGGCCGGACCATGGCCGGATCCGGCATCGCATTCCGGTCGCGGGCGAACCAAGCGCAATGCGGTGATGTTCGGCCCCGCCGGGGTGCTGTACGTCTATCTCAGCTACGGGATGCACATGTGCGTGAACGTGACCAGCGGGCCGGACGGCACGGCGAGCGCAGTGCTCATCCGGTCCGGCGAGGTGGTCGCCGGCTTGGAGACGGCGCGGGCGCGACGCCCCGCGGCCCGCACCGATGCCGATTTGGCAAGGGGCCCAGGCAATCTCGGTAGCGCACTGGGAATCACGCTGAGCGACTACGGAATTCCGCTATTCGATCCGGCGTCGCCGATCCGGCTGGAACTCAACGGCGCGATCGACCCCGCCGAGATCGCCAGCGGCCCGCGGGTCGGCGTCAGCAGTGCGGCGGATGTGGCGTGGCGATTCTGGCTCGCATCGCCTGCCGTCTCGGTCTACCGGCGCAGCCCGCGCGCGCCGATCGAGGCGATATAACGCCTGGTGACAGGATTCTTCGGGGCGAGCGATGAGTTTTCGCCGCGGTGTCCGTCCTATCCGTTGAACGCGCTCCACCCGGCGCAACCGACCCGAAGGAAAGACACCATGACCGCCATTGCCTCCGCCGCCCCGATCGCCACCGTCCCCGGCAAGAAGATGAATATCGCGCTGTGGACCGTACAGATCCTGATCGCGCTGTTCCTCATCGTCGCCTCCGCCGCCCCGAAGCTGTTGGGCGCACACGCGGCGGTCGAATCCTTCGACACCATTGGCTGGGGACAGTGGTTCCGCTACTTCACCGGCGTGGTCGAGCTTTCCGGCGGCATCGGCCTGCTGGTGCCCCGCCTGAACGGCCCGGCGGCCGTCGGCCTGACCATCACCATGGTGTGCGCGGCGCTGACCCAGGTGTTCCTGCTCGGCGCGCCCGCCCTGGCGCCCTTCCCGCTGGTGCTGGGCGCGGCGCTGGTCTGGATCGCCTGGCAGCGGCGCGACAGCATCATCGCGGTGCGCGACCTGTCGGCTCGCTGAATATCCGAATAACCCACACGATCGGCAGACCTCGGTCTGCCGATCGTTGTCGTGTTCCGGCCGATACCCGCTTTCGTGGGCCTTGTCGGCGGCCGGTTCATCGCCGCTGGGTGGTCCCGGAAATTCGTTCGACCTGCGCAGCGGCGCACGGTGACACTGAGGGGCATGCCGGTCGCGGGCACCGGTGCGGAAAGATAGGACAGCGTGAGCGAACGAAGTGAGCGAACCATGTGCCAGCGCGCCGCGCGCACGGCGGAGCCGAGCGCCAGCGAGGCGCAGGCGTGAGCGGCGACATCATCGACGAACTGACCTGGCGCGGACTGATCGCGCAGTCCACCGACCTGGACACCCTGCGCGCAGCGACGACCGCGGGCCCGCTGACCCTCTATGCCGGTTTCGACCCCACTGCGGCCAGTTTGCACGCCGGACACCTGGTCCCACTGCTCGCGCTGCGGCGCTTCCAGCGCGCGGGCCATCGCCCGATCGTGCTGGCCGGTGGCGCCACCGGCCTGATCGGCGACCCGCGCGACGTCGGCGAGCGCGCGATGAACTCGACCGACACCGTTGCGGAGTGGGCGGCCCGGATCCGCTCGCAACTGGAGCGCTTCGTCGATCTCGACGACTCACCCACCGGCGCGATCATCGCCAACAACATGGACTGGACCGGCCAGCTGTCGACCATCGACTTCCTGCGCGATATCGGCAAGCACTTCTCGGTCAATGTCATGCTGGCCCGCGACACCATCAAGCGCCGCCTCGACGGCGAGGGCATCTCCTACACCGAATTCAGCTACATGCTGCTGCAGGCCAACGACTACCTGCAGCTGCGCCGCAAGTACGGCTGCACGCTGCAGGTCGGCGGGTCGGATCAGTGGGGCAACATCATCGCGGGCGTCGAACTGAACCGCCGGATCGACGGTGCGTCGGTCCATGCGCTGACCCTGCCGCTGGTCACTTCGGCCGACGGCAAGAAGTTCGGCAAGTCGACCGGTGGCGGCAGCCTGTGGCTGGACCCGGAGATGACCAGCCCCTACGCCTGGTACCAGTACTTCGTGAATACCGCCGACGCCGATGTCGTGCGCTACCTGCGCTGGTTCACCTTCCTCTCCCGCGAAGAGCTGACCGAGCTCGAGGTGGCCACCGCCGAACGCCCGCACGCTCGGGAAGCGCAACGCAAGTTGGCCGAGGAAATGACGAATCTGGTGCACGGCGAGGCGAATACCCGTGCCGTGCAGTTGGCGAGTCAGGCGTTGTTCGGTCGCGCCGATCTGCATGAACTCGATGAGGTGACGCTGGGCGCGGCGCTGCGGGAAGCCGCCGTCGAGGGCGCGGTCGCCGAGGTCGAACCGGGAACCCAGAACACCATCGTCGATCTGCTGGTGGCCACCGGTCTGTCGGAAAGCCGCGGTGCGGCACGTCGCGCGGTGAACGAGGGCGGGGCATCGGTGAACAACGAGCGGATCTCCGATCTCGAATGGACCCCCGCCGATGCCGACTACCTGCACGGACGTTGGCTGGTGCTGCGCCGCGGCAAGCGGAACTTCGCTGGCGTACTGCGGGCGGGCGCATAAAGATCACGTGGCTCGGGTCACATTCTGGTGGCCCGAGCCCGCATTTCGGACGCTCAGATAGCCTCTGACCTGCGAAATGACATGCTTGTAGTGCGGATTTGACTCGGCGTTCTCCGCCGCGTAACTTTATCCAAGTCAGAGCGACACGGACACCGACCCGGAGCTGAAAGGCCTGGGAAACGAGGTAGGACGAGGAGCGCCTGACGGCCAGCAAGACCGGATCGGACGAGTGGCTTGACTCTGCTCGGGTGATTGGCTAGGCTGGGAAAGTTGCCTCAGGAAGCCCCCAGTGAGAATCTAGGGTCAACCTGCGTGCGCCTGTTCTTTGAGAACTCAATAGTGTGTCGATGAATGTCAGTGCCAAATATTTTTTGGTTCCGGCTCCTCATACCCCCGTGTGGTGGGGCTGGACATTTAAGTCAGCAAATACTTTTGCTGGCGTTTGATTTGCTAGGTTTTCGGACTCTAGTTTAGATACTTTTGATTGCGCTCTTCGGGGTGTGATTGTGAGTCTTCAACGGAGAGTTTGATCCTGGCTCAGGACGAACGCTGGCGGCGTGCTTAACACATGCAAGTCGAGCGGTAAGGCCCTTCGGGGTACAC
>NZ_JBSGEQ010000031.1:0-114496 GCF_053602975.1 Nocardia sp. NPDC004278 | reverse complement strand
TCGGCGTCCCCGAATCGGCCGACGGCATCACCGTATTCGTGAATGGCGCGGGAACCACCGTCGGATATGCCGCGGTGCAGATGGCGTTGCAGCGGGGAGCCCGGGTCATCGCCTCCGCAGGCAAGACCTATGCCGATGCGTTGCGTGCGTTGGGCGCCCAGGTCATCGCCTACGGCGAGGGCATGGCCGAGCGGGTCTTGGAGTTGGCCGGTGGCCGGGTCGACCTCGCCCTGGACACGGCACCGGTGAGCAACTGCCTGCCCGAGGTCGTCCGAGCGGTCGGTAAACCGGCAGACGTGCTGACCGTCAGCGACTTCGCCGCGGCCCACGAACTGGGCGTGCGAACCCAGTTCAGCGACAATGCGATCCACGACCCCGGCCACGTGCTGGGCGATTACGCCCAGTTGGCGGCGGAGGGCAAGTTCACGGTGCCGGTCGCCCGCGCCTTCCCGTTGGAGGACTGGCGCGCGGCCGCGGAACTGAGCCTGTCCGGCCGACCCGGCGGCAAACTGATCCTTCGGCTGGCATGAACACCAGGCTCGTGACCGCGCTCACCCAAGGTTGAAACCTCTCCGCGACAGTCACACTGAGCGCAAATGGAGACCGATCACGCGGCCTGGCCGACGCCCTGTAAGTAGCCGCCTATCGAGCGGTTTCGCTTGTCACCATCAGCGATCGCGCCACGGAACAGATGCTCGTACTTCAAGGTGCCGAAGAACCGCTCGACAACACCATTCTGAGGCCGCGTCCCCCGCCATCCAGATGATGGACACGCACGAATCTGCTCCTCCCCGATTACCTCCGCGAGTCCGCGACGTCACACGTTCCGCAATCTGCTGCGAGAGGGGGTCTGTCCAGTAGACGGTGTAACTCGGTTTGATTCGGTTATTTTCGTCCGGTGGTGAGGCGGCCGTCGAAGGTGATGTCGAAGGCGTTCAGCGCCGCTTTCCATCGGGTGATCCAGCGTTTCTGGCCGGTGCCGGTGGGGTCCAGTGCCATGAGGGCCATGTAGATGCACTTCAGGGCTGCTTGCTCGTTGGGGAAGTGACCTCGTGCCCGGACGGCGCGTCGGATGCGGGCGTTGACCGACTCGATGGCATTGGTCGAGCACACCACCCGGCGGATCTCGGTGTCGAACGCGAGGAACGGCACGAACTCGGCCCACGAGTTCTCCCAGAGCTTGACGATGGCTGGATACTTGCCGCCCCAGGCTTCGGCGAACTCGTAAAATCGTTCCAGCGCAGCCGATTCCGTCGGCGCTGTGTAGACCGGTTTCAAGGCTTTGGCGATGGCGTCCCAGTGCTGGCGGGCTGCATATCGGAACGAAGCCCGAAGCAGATGCACTACACAGGTCTGCACCACCGCAGCGGGCCAGACCTGCCCGATCGCGTCCGGGAGCCCCTTGAGGCCGTCGCAGACGAGCATGCACACGTCCTCGACTCCGCGGTTGCGCAGTTCGGTGAGAATCTGCAGCCAGAATTTCGCTCCTTCGCCGCCGTCACCGGCCCACAATCCGAGGATGTCGCGGGTGCCATCCACAGTCACCGCCAACGCGACATAGATCGGGCGGTTGGCGACCTTGCCGTCCCTGATTTTCACGTGGATGGCGTCCAGGAAGATCACCGGATACACCCTGTCGAGGGGCCGGTTCTGCCACTCGGCCATCCCGTCCATCACCTTGTCGGTAATGGTCGAGATCGTCTGCTTGGATACTTCGGCGCCATACACCTCGGCCAGATGCGCGGAGATCTCCCCATGCGTCAGCCCCTTGGCCGACAGCGACAACACCATGTTCTCCACACCGTTCAACCGGCGTTGGCGTTTGCGAACAATCTGCGGCTCGAAGCTGGCATCCCGATCGCGTGGCACGTCGATCTCCACCGGCCCGACATCGGTCACCACCGTCTTCGACCGAGTTCCATTGCGGGAGTTGCCCGTTCCGCGACCTGCTGGGTCGCTATGGTCATAGCCGAGATGGTCGGTGATCTCGCCATCGAGAGCGGACTCGACCACCATTTTGGTCAGCTGCCCCAGCAGGCCGCCCTCACCGGTCAACTGCAGCCCGCTAGCGCGGGCTTGGGCCACCAGCTGGCCCACAAGATCGGCATCCACCGCGCTCTTCGCGTCCTTGCGCTTCGCCACCACAGCAGTATCGGCCACACCGGCCGTCGCCACATCAGACATCAAGTGCCACTCCTTGTTTGGGAGTTACACCGTTGTATTTACAGTCCCGCGAGAGGTACAGCGGTGGCATGCAAGGCTAAAACCACTGTGCTAGTGCATCATTCGGGAATGTTGGTGGGATAACCGGGTGTCGGGTTGATCGGGTGCGTGTGGTCGGTGCTGCTGCCGAATGGAGGGGTGTCGTGGCTCGCAAGCCATCGATCTTGTACGTCAAAGTTGCCCATTCCTACACCGTCCATCGCGTGACTGAAGCAATATCCCGAACCAGGGAACGATTACGCGCTCGACAAAGAGGCGATGGGGCACGTCTTCGTGCCGAAGCACAAACTGGACGGGCTGGTGCGGTCGCTGGGTGGCGAGGAGGCGACGATGAAGAAGATCATCGAGAGCGTTCAGGGTGTACCGGACGGTGTGCACAACGGGTCGAATCCTCTGGTGCGCACGATCATCGGCCAGACCGTCCATATTCGCGGCGCCATGATCGATGGCGTCTTCAAATCGGCACCGCGTACATTCCGTGACGTAGCGCGAGAACCGAGGAGAATGCGATGAGTATTACACCGATTCAGCTGCGGGTGCTCACCGAGCTCGAGTCCGGCGTCGTCACCAAGCTGCTGTCGTCCGGTGCCGCCGGTGCGGGCGAGTTCCTGTCGCAGATCCCGTTCGCGCAGGTCGTGGCGACCTGGGGTGTCGGTTCACCCAGCGTTGACCTGTCGGTGCTGCCCAGTGCGGTGCCGGCGTCCGGGTCGACGGACGGAATCTTTGCCAGCGGAGCGGTCACGGACCGGAACGGGGCACCTGTCGGTGAGGTCATCCTGTGGGTCGAGAACGGCAGGCTCAGCGGAATCGAGTACGCCTGGTATACGGATGAGCGCCCACAGGAGCTGCCCGAGCCCGCGCGGATAGAGGTTCTGTAGAGCTGGCCGAGCTCGAGTGGTTGCTGGCGCGGATACGAGAACTGGGAAGCGGCCAGAATGTTGGGGCGGTTCAGTCACCGGCCACCCACAGGGGGAACTGCCAGAACTCGGGCGCCCACACCACCCGGCGGCTGCCACAGGAGATGAGATAGCCAAAGGTGGGATGGGCGGTGTGCACGACCGGGCACGGGTCGACCCGCAGTGCTCGATCACAGTAAGAGCCGACCGCAGGTTCGGTGTCGTACGCCCGCGCAAGGCGGCGTATCTGCCCGATGAGCTCGGCACGGTTGTCGGTGATCAGCCAGGCATCGATACGGCCGTCGGGCACGGCACCCGGACCACCATCGAACATGATCCGCCGCCCAGACGAGCACAACAACAGCCCAGCGGGACGGTACCGCGGCGAGTTCATCGCCCCGACACCGAGCAGCTCGAACTCCATGCGACTGACCGGTTCCGGGAGGACACCGCCCTTACACGTGGTCGACCAAGCCTTTGGCACCCTCGGACACGGCGCAGTGCGCGCAGCAGAAGAATCGGCCGTCTGACTCCACACCGTGGCCGATGATCTTGCAGTTGCAGTGCTCGCAGATGGGTGCCATGCGGTGGATCGCACATTCGAAGCAGTCGAAGACGTGCCGCATTCCCTGAGCCTCGACGACGATCGGCATAGCGTAATCGTTACCGCAAACCTCGCATGCGCTCATGGACCGTAGGCTACTCCGTGGAACCGGCACCATATAGCTAATTTCAGGTTATCTGCGCATGACCACGTCGAACTGCGCTGTGGAGGTCATCGCCCCGAGTTCGGCACCGATGCCCGGGCCGTCGTCCCCCAGCGCCCACATATTCGATACAACCCGGTTGACGAATTCGTCATACATCGACTAGAGCTATGAGTCGACGTTCGTTCGAACGTGCACGATCGCCGGGTTCGAACGCGAGCTGTGCGGGATTGCGAGGCGTCGGCCATGACGATTCGGGACGTTGCGGCGTCGAAACAGGGCCTGTCATGACCGGACCGGTGCAGATGGGCACACGAGCGGATCGACGCCGGTGAGTGCTGAACTGATGGCCCACAGTCTGGCGGCGGTGTCGTGGTCGGTCATATGCGCCCGAGGTGCCTCCCTATGAGGTTGTCCACGAAGACCGAAAACCCTTGGCCCCCAAAGCTGCCCGCCGGTGATCTCAGTGTCCAGAACGGCCCGGACAATACCCTCGGCCGCCGCGTGTTTACCATGCAGCACAACGCCTGCGGGCAGCCCACGCAGGCGCTGAGCGGTGGTGCGGACGAACAGCGGTGGCCGTGACGGGGTCAGCGAGTCCAGGGCACCACCGGGATGGACGACAATGCTGGCGGTGCTGGCCCTGTGTCCACGCAGACGGCGATCCAGTTCGAAACCGAAAAGCATCTGGGCCAGTTTCGATCGCCCATAGCTGCGTTTGGGCTGATAGTCGTGCTCGGATTGCAGATCGCCAAGATCCAGCCGCTCCGACCGCGCGGCGAAACTGCCCACCGTAATCACCCGACTGTTCGCGGCTGCGGTCAGCATCGGCGCCAGATGAGCAACCAGAGCGAAGTGCCCGAGATGGTTTGTCGCGAACATCAATTCATGTCCCTGGGCACTCACACGGCGATCGGGACCGGACAGCAGGACTCCAGCATTGAGCACGACCGCGTCCAGGCTGTCGACACCGAGGGCGTCCACTGTCGCGGGCAGTGCGGACAGGTCCGCCAGATCCACACGCACGCACCGCAGACGAGCGCCGGGAACCCGTGCCCGAATCGCGCCTATCGCGAGGTCGCCCTTGGCGGTGTCACGGCAGCCCACCACCACGGTGGCACCGCTGACCGCGAGGTGCTCGGCGACGAAATATCCGATGCCCGCACTCGCACCGGTAACCAGAAATGTTCTCCCATCGGCCCGATAGCCGCTATGCCAGGTCATGCCGTCCACCTTTGCACCGGGCTCTTGCACGGCACTCGCACACCACTGGCATGCGGCGCCACCGATTAGGAGTAACCGCTCGGCCCCGCCGGGGGGGATCGACGCATGTCCGGAATTCGGCTGACTACCACACGTTCGAGGAGGCGGTGGATGCTCGCTGAGTCTGACCTGCCCCTGCTGTCGTAATTCGTGAACATCTTCGAAGTGATGTAGCTAGAGCCACACGCCACCAGGATTCGCGAACAACTGACGTCACAGTTCGCGGACAGAGCCAGTCCGCGAGTGCGCGGACCGCCCAAGTGCTCTTTGGTGGTGACCGGCACCCAGGCCAGAGAGATTTCCGAACTCCCTTGCCTGGGCCTATTTTTCGGCCTAACGGCCTGTTCGATCAGGGAATACTGAATGTCGGGTCAACAGTCCCCATCGCGTCACCGTATGAGGATCGGGGTGCTCATGGCTTGGCGTCGTTGTCGAGCCGGTCACGCTCGTCGACGGCGGCGGCGAGGACAGAGGAACCTGGTCGTTTGCCGAATTTCCATTCGTTGAAGGCGAGGTTGAGGAGGACGGCGGCGACTGCGGCGGCGCTGATTCCGGAGTTCAGGACCACTGTAATTTTTTCGGGGAGGGCGTCCCAGAATTTCGGTGCCGCAACGGGTATGAGGCCGAAGCCGATGCCGACCGCGACGATGATCATATTGAGGTTGTCCTGGTAGTCCACCCGGGACAGGGTGCGGATCCCGCTTGCCGCAACCGATCCGAAGAGCACGAGTCCGGCGCCGCCGAGTACCGGGTACGGAATTCCGGCGACGATCGCGCCGACCACCGGGAGCAGACCGAGCAGTAGGAGAATCAGGCCGCCGGTTGCTACTACGAACCTGCTTTTGATTCCGGTCAGTGCGACCAGGCCGACGTTTTGTGCGAACGCGCTGCAGGTGAAGGATCCAAAGACCGGGGCAACCGTCGTCGACAGCATGTCGGCTCGCAACCCGTCCGCTACCCGCCTGGCATCGACGTCGGTCCCGACGATTTCACCGATGGTGAGGATGTCGGCCGTGGTTTCGATCAGGGTCACCAGAATCACGATTGTCATCGCGACGATGGCCCCGATTTCGAAGGTCGGCGACCCGAAATGCAGCAGCTGCGGCGGCGCAACCAAGCGGGCGGCGCCCACGTTGGAGAAATCGGCCTTGCCTGCGCACGCCGCGATGACGGTACCGAGCACCAGTCCGATAAGAATCGACAGTCGCGACAGCGCGCCCTGGAACAGGCGACTGATCACCAGGATGATCAGCAGCGTCAGCCCGGCGAATCCGATGTTGGCCAGGGAACCGTAGTCGGGTGCGGTGGAGTTGTTGCCCATGGCCCAGTTGAAGGCGACCGGCATCAGTGAAAGGCCGATCACGGTGATGATCGTGCCCGTCACCACCGCGGGGAACAATCGCACCAGTTGTGCAAAGAACGATGACAGCAACAGGCCGATTACCCCGGCGACGATGATGGAGCCGAGTACCGGACGCAACCCGCCGGTGGTGGCAATCGCCACCATGGTCGATACGCCTGCGAAGGAAACCCCCTGCACGATGGGCAATCGGCTGCCGAACGGTCCGATTCCGAGGGTTTGCAGCAGCGTGGCGAGGCCCGATACGAATAGGGCGGCCGTCACCAGTAGTCCGATATCGGTGGCGGATAGCCCGGCCGCGCCGCCGACGATGAGTGGTGGGGCGATCACACCCCCGTACATCGTCAGAATGTGCTGGGCTCCATAGGCGGCCAACTGTCCCGGCGAGTGTCTTGCATCCTCCGGTCGTCCACTGTCCGCCCGGCCACGACGCCAAGTCAACATCCCCATACCTCGTCCTCTCCGATCGCGGAAATGATGTTCCGCTACATCGGAAATGTGACAGCCATCACTCGAGTGTGGCTACGGTAGGTATGTCCAGTCTTCGCTCCCTCGTCGCTACGCCGCATTGTTGGTTCGGCTAGTTGCCGCTGTCTTGATGCGGAGAAAGTGATTCGAACGTGCGTCGCTCGCAGTACAAACCGTGCGCGACATTGTGCTGCGGCCCCGGAAGTTGCAGCGGCAGCCAGACGTTACGAAGCCGCTGCGGTCGCGGGGTAACGCACCTCCTCGCACCGTTGGATGTGCGTCATCGAATCGGCCCACCGACTCCCGGACGACGAAAATCCTTCTGCTCGAGCTGATTTCATCTCGCCGTTCGGGAACAGGCGTTCGCGCACGCAGGTTGCCCCTGGCATGACTCTCGGAATTGCGCTCGCTGCCTCGAATTCGGGCAACTACGTTGACCAGATCGTGGCGCAGGCCCGCTCGGTCGCCGAGCTGGGTATCGGGTCGGTGTGGTTCGGACAGCGGATGGACTACGACTCCCCCGCCCTCGCCGCCATCGTGGGCCGGGAGGTGCCGGGCATACAGGTCGGCACCTCGGCCATCCCCGTGGTCGGGCGCCATCCGCTGCTGGTGTCCGCCCAGGCGCAGACCGCCCAAGCCGCGACGCACGGGCGCTATCACCTGGGTCTGGCCGTCGGTTCCACGCTCGCCGCCGACGCGTTCGGCACAGCCTTCGACCGGCCCATTACCCGCTTGCGCGAGTTCCTCGCCGCGCTACGGGAATTGCTCGACACGGGCACCGCCAGCTTCCACGGCGAACTGCTCACGGTCACACCCTCGCTGCCGACCACGGTTCCCGGTGCAGAACCACGCGTACCGGTGTTGGTGGCCGCGATGGGGCCGCAAGCACTACGAGTCGCCGGGGAACTCGCAGACGGCACCCTGCCTTATCTGGCGGGCCCGAAGACCTTGAGCGAGCACATCGTGCCGGTGATCACGCAGACGTCGGAAACCGCACCACGCATCGTCGCCTTCGTCCCGGCAGTCGTCACCTCCGATGTCGAGGGCACCCGTGCGACGGCGGTGCAACACCTGGCGTTCTACGAGCAGGTGCCGTCCTATCGCCGGGTCATCGAACTCGAAGGTGCTTCGCGGGCGGCGGAACTGGCGCTCATCGGCGACGAGGAGACCATCGCCGCCGGGATCCAGCGCTACTACGACGCGGGCGCCACCGAGGTCGTGCTGACCACCACGGAACTGGCCGGTCCGGACGATCAGTACCGCACCTGGGCGCTGGCCGGGGCACTCACCGCCGACCGGGCCGGCTCCTCGACGGCTGCAGCCCTGCCCGCGTTGTAGCACGCGCGATCCCGAGCTCAGCCCCGACGCCCTCGCGCATGGCGTTGCCGACCAACCCGAAGACCCGCCGAGCAGCTGTGGGGACCGCTCACCACGTCCGGGCCTGCACGCGGCCGACACAGGCGGCGGGCACGGTCGATGTCGGTGTAGGTGCCGTCGGAGTTGATAATGGCTTCGAGGCGGTCGGCGACCTTGCGCTGATGATGTCAGCGCTCGGTGCCTTCCAGCAGTGCGAGATACCGGCGTCCGAACAGATAGGCGTCTCCTGGCCAGCGTGCGGAGAGATAGTTGCGATCTTCGACGATGAAGGCGGGGGTGTCGTCGGTGGCGGTGCCGCGTCGGGTGAGTTCGACTGGGCCGCGCTGGAATTGGGTGTCCGGGTTGTCGAGAGCCGCGCGGACCTCGTCCTCGACGTAGGCCGGATACGTGCGGTAGTAGCGGCCGAGTCGCCATGCGGTGCTGAAATACGCGATGCGCTCCATGTACTTGGGCAGGCAGGTGGTGCGGCGCTGGGCGAGCACGCTACGGCCGGTAGCGGGATCTTCGGACCGGGCGAGGACGAGGACACCGTGGCAGATGGCGCCCACCGGCCGGCCCAGGGTCCAGAACCTTGCGACCTGCCGCTGCAGTGTCTCCGAGCCCAGGTACTGCCGCATGCCGGGTGCATGTCCGCCGGGTAGGAGCAGTCCGTCGAAGTCGTCCACCTCCACCTCCGACCAGGAGACCGTGGCGGTGAACTCCGGTGTGCCAGTGAGCTGCTGGTAGAAGGTCCGGGGCTCGGCTTCAGCCCCGAGTTGACCGAAGATCACTCCGGTCAGCAGCCGCGGATCCGCCGCGGGCACCGTGCCCGCGCGCTCGGTGGCGAGTACGACCTCGTGTCCGGCGTCGGTCAGGATCCGCCAGGGCACGGCGACCTCGGTGACGTCGAAGTCGCGGTCGGGAACCGGCATGAACACGCGCATGCGCACATCATTGCAGCCGGCCCTCGACTGTTGAGCCATACATCAGCACAACGCGATATTTACGCGCAATCACGCTGTTCGGCGCATTGGTCCGCGTACATGGAGGGAGATCGGTACGCCATGCAGCTCAGTTCGATGGTCTCGCTCGCTGTATTTCAGGTCAATGCTCGATCTCAGGGGTGTAGCCGCACAGGAAGTTTGGTCAAACCGCGCACGATGAGGCTTCTGCGCCATTCAAGTTCAGCACCGGCAGCGAGTTCGAGGTCAGGGTATTCACCGAGCAGCCGCGTAAGCGCGATTGTCGCTTCCATTCGCGCCAGTTGGGCTCCGACGCAGCGATGAATACCGTATCCAAAAGCTAGGTGGTGATTGTCAGGCCGGTCGATGTCGACTCGGTGTGGATCGGTGAAACGGCGCGGGTCGCGACCAGCCGCTGCCATCGACACCACAATGAGCTCGCCGGCTGGGATTTCGATCCCGCCCAAAGCTATCGGTTCCGTTGTGTAACGAAAGGTTGCTTCGCCCGCCGGCGATCGGTGGCGCAGCACCTCTTCAACAAGAGCGGGAATACGGCTGGGATCATCGCGCACCATCACGCGAGTGTCGTTGTCGGCCAATAGTGTTGCAACCGCATTGCCCACGAGATTGACGGCCGTCTCATACCCGGCGACGAGCAGTAGGAACACCATACTGATCAGCTCTCGGTGAGTAAGCCGGTCACCGTCCTCTCCCACCGCAATAAGCTCGGAAAGCAGGCTGGAATCAGGTGCCCCGGACTTGGTGCGAATCAGCTGGTCAATATAGGCAACGAACTCTTGCACAGCCGCCATTCTGGCGTCGTTGGAATGTTCGCTCGAGACCAGGATGGTCGACCATTCCCGGAAACTGTCGCGGTCGGAATGCGGAACCCCCAACAGCGCGCCGATAACCATCATCGGCAGCGGAACCGCGTAGCTGTCCAACAGATCCTGGTCCGCATTCGATTCGCTTGCCATCGCAGCCAGCAGGGAATCAGCGATCTCTGCGACCCTGGGCGCCAGGTCGCGGACAGCGCGGCTGCCGAACGCCCGGTTGACCAACGTGCGGAGCCGAGTGTGCTCGGGCGGGTCGTAGAACACCATCATGTCCTTGAACAAGCCGCTTTGCACGTGCTGGTCACCGCCGTTGGCCGCCAGCGCCGCCCGAGCTCCGGTGGACTTCAGGGCCTTACTGATCGTTGGATCGGTGAACGCGATCTTCGCCACCTCGTAGTCGGTGACAAGCCAGGCAGTGCTCGAATCGGGGAACCGAACGTAGTGCACCGGACCCCGACTGCGCAACCGGTCATACGCGGTGTACGGATCCTGATAGAAGTCATCAGTCAGCTCGAATGGATCGACCGCCAATTCCTTTGCCGCGCATGCGGTCTCATGCCCCATAGCTCCGAACTCCAGCAGCGACCAGGAACACGTTCTACTTGCGATGGTGAGCCCCATGCCCGATCATCGACCACTACACCCCGGACCGACCGCGACATGGGCGTCCACAGCAGCTGCGCCCGAACGCCAGATCTCACTTGTGTTCAGTGACTGGTGATTCGGCGGCGCCCAACCCTCATCAGATCTGGGCGTTTTCTCATCTCCCTCGCGCTGCTGGTCGACGCCGCGATCGAACTCGACGTTCGCCGCCGCCCCGCCCCCGGGCCAGCTCGCCCACTGCGTCCGGATGAACTACATTATCAACGGCTTCCACGAGCAGGACTTCGAACTCTGGGGTACCACGGACACTCTCGTCGCGAGACCTTGTCGGCTCGCACTGATTCACAGCGGACCAACAGCTTTCGCGAACGCTCATCGGTCGCGCAGTAGATCGAGGAGCTTGCGGTGGGCGTGGGCGATCCCGGACGGGGTGTAATGGGCGACCACCACACCCGGGTCCGCGGCGCGACCGTCGAGGTGAGCACGCAGATAGTTGTATTCGTCGGGCAGGAAGTAGGTCGGGGTGCCCAGGGTGCGGACCGCGTAGTTCAGGGCGGACTGATCCTCGATCGGCAGCGGCCGCACGTTGTCGCGCCACAGCTTTGTCGCGAGATCGAACACGGGGCGATGGGCGCGGCGATTCACGATGAACATGCCGGAGTTGAAGTACGTGGGCCGCGGGATATCAGCGTCGTAGTCGGGGTAGAGCTCGATGAACTGGTCGCGGACACAGATGAACTCGACACGGTCCGTTAGTGCGGCGGGCTGCCACTCGCGCAGCACGACCGCGTCGGCGTCCAGATAGCAGATGTGATCGGCGGCCACGAGATCGAACAGCGACAGTTTGGCGTATCCGGGGAAGGCCTCGGGCGGGAAGTTCCGTGGCGGATGTTCGATGACAACGAATTCCAGCCCCGTCATGCGCTGTGCCCGGGCGGCGCTCAGCCGCGCGGTGTCGCGATAGGCGCCGAGTCCGAGCATCACTCCGATCATGGGTCAAAGATAGTGCGCCGCAAGGGAACATCGGTACCGTTGCACCATGAGCGAACTCTTGCGTTTCCGTACCGGCGACGGTGGCGTGATCGTGGTCGAGGGTGATCCGTCCGATGCCGGTGTGCAGCGGGTCGGTCGCGGTGGTGTGGTAGAGGTGAATCGCCGCTTCGAGGATGCGCTTGCTGACGTCCAGCGGGCCGCGGCGGCCGCGTTGGCGGTGTTCCGGGACGGCAGCCTGAAACCGGACGCGGTCGATCTGGAGTTCGGTATCAAGCTCAACGCCGAGGCCGGCGCGGTGATCGCAAAGACATCGGTCGAGGGCCATCTGACGGTGAAGCTGTCGTGGAAGCCGGGGGCATGAGGCTCACTCTTCGCACAACGTGAGTATGTGTACGGCGCCCGCTGCCTCGCCACATGCCACACCACCGTCGGGCAAGGGCGCGATCGCGGTGATGCGGCCGTCGCCGGTGAAACAGGCCACCTCGATTCCGGATTCGAGGTCGTAGACAGCCAGCAGGTCACCGGCCCCAACGGCGATGCGCCGACCCCCGTGCAGCGCTGCGATGGCGCGTACGGGTGCACCGAGTTCGGCGAGCACGCCGATTCGCGCTCCGTCGGTAAGTCGCCACAACCGGATCGCACCGTCGCCACCACCGGTAACGACCCGGTCCCCGACGATCAGAATGCCGGTCAGCAGCGAATCGTGCGCCTGCTGCTCCCAAACCAGTTCCGGGGATCCGAGTCGCCAAGCCGACAGCACCCCAGAGACGCAGCCGGACAGGACCTGGTCGACGGCCATCGCCAGGCTGATGATCGGGCCGCCCCGTCCTCGATAGGTCTGGATCTGGTGGCGGGCAGTGACGTCCCACACGCTGACTTGCCCCCGGATGCCGCCGACCACGACGTGGCGCCTACCAGCTTCGACCACCAGCATTCGTGGTGGCTCCGCCAGCTGGGCGTCAGTCGCTCCCAGGTCGAGGTCCCGGATCGAATCGGCGGGGCGGAAGAACCGCATCGCGGTGGTCGACGCCACCACCAGGCATCCGTCCAGGGCGACGGCTCCCCGCACCGCGTCGCAGGCGACGGCGCGGCGCACCACCTGCCCGGGGACGGGTTCGCCCATCGCAGACAACCGCACCTCCGAGCCGATGTCTGCCTGATTCGACATATCGCCCAAGGCCGCACCGGGCAGTACCGTCGCGGCACCCAGCTGGTCCAACACCATCCACCCGAGATTCGCCACCTCGACGACGGCGACCGCGGTGGCCGTCATCGACACAGTTGTCGATCGCCGTCCTGTCGCCATGTCCCAGACCGAGACCGATCCGTCATCCGCAGCGGCCGCAACCGTATGGTCAGCTACCGCAGTAATCGCTCCGATCCACGCGGCGTGCATCGGAGCGCCGCGCTGAGTCGGCGAAACGGTCACATCCCACACCCGCAAGGTGGATTCGTTCGCGGCAGACACCACGCGTGTTCCGTCGGAGCTGAACGCGGCGGCTGCGATCCACCCCGTATGGCCGCGCAGCGTCCGCGCCGATTCATCCCCGATCCGGCGATCGCGCAACCGCAGGATGCCGTCGTCGGCGCCTGACAGCACGTGATACCCATCCGGAGCCACCGCCACCATCTCGACCCACCCGCTGTGCAGGCCGACTTCGACTGCGGGGGAGCCAGTTTCGAGATCCAGCAATAGCACCTCCCCCGACGCACAGCCGACCACCACGTGCCCGCCGTCGGGTGTCGCCGCGACGGACCACACCTGCCCACGGCCGGGATCCCGGTCGATCCACACGACCGATCCGTCACGGTGATCCCAGCAGTACACGGTGCCGTCGTCGCCCGCGAACAGCGCGTGTCGATCGGTCAACGCCATCGCGCGCGACTGCACACCGCGCTGACCGCTGTCGAAACACCATGTCTGCGTGCCGGTTCCGAGATCCCAGATGCGCAGCGTGCCGTCCTCGGACTTCGACGCGATCGTCCGTCCGTCACGCGCCGCGAGCACGGTGTACGCGATACCTGTATGTCCGTGCAGCACTCCGACCTCCCGGCCGACCGCCCAATCCCATACGCGCACTGTCGTATCGACCGATGCCGACACCAGCAATGTGCTGCCTGGAACGAGCGCGATCGACCACACCGCGGCCTGGTGACCGCGCAGCACATGCCGGGTACTCCCATCGGCGAGGTCCCACACGCGAATGGTGCCGTCGGCTGATCCGGACATCGCATAGCGGCCGTCGATGGATACCCCAAGCTTCCACACGCCACCCGAATGCCCTTGCAGCACATACCTTTCACGGCCGTCGTCCGCCAGATCCCAGACGCGCACCGCGCCATCCCAGCCGCCGGACAGCGCATACCGATCATCGGGTGTGAGCACGACATCACGGATCGGACTGGTATGCCCGACCAGCATGAACAGCAGGGGCCCGCCCGGGGCCGTCAAACTTGCGGCTCGCGGTCGAAGCCAGGATTCGCCGCGCCAGCCGCATGCAGCGGCAACGAGTTCCTGAACTTGAGGCCGATCCGACTCGCCGAGACGCCCGACCAGCTGGGCGGGCAGCTGCCCCCTACCGCGAGTCAGCGCATGGCTGCTCAGCCGCAACGCGTCGCCGACGACCGCGACCGGATCCGACTGCGGCAGTAGCCGATAGGCGGCGATCAGCTCCGTCGCGTCGGTGGCCCACAGCATCGTCTGCAACCACGCCAGGTGCGACAGCAGCGCGCGCAGCTCTTCGCCCGCTCCTGCCGCGGCAAGGTGATGCGGCAGGTTTCGATGGAAGTAGCCGTCATCCGGACCATGCTGCCAACCGCCCGGCGCCTGCTCCCGATATGCCTCGACCAATCGCCGATGCAGGTGCGTCAGCTCTGAAACCTGGTGGCGCACATAGTCCATTTGCAGATCATGCATCCCGAAACGGCCGCCGCTACCGAGCTGGATCAGCGATCGGTCGGCGAGGCGGTCGAGCAGCTCCGCCACGTCCAGTTCATCGAGTCCAGCGTGCTGCCAAAGTGCCTGTGCTGCACCGGCGGTCGGATTCCTGCCGTTGAAGACCGCGAGTTCGAGATAGCGGGCGCGATCGGCAGGATCCAGGGCGTCGACGCTGACGCTGATTGCGCGCAAAAGATCTGGGTATGGATAGTTGCCGAACGGTTGGGCGATCTTGGCGAGATCGGCCTGGCGCAATCGGCGCAGCACTCTGGGCCAGCGCTCCGGGCGGCCAGCGATCATGGCGCCCGCCATCGCCAGTGCCAGCGCCAGATAGCCACATTCGGCCGCGATCTCCAACGCCTCCCGCGGTAGTTCCTCCACCGCGAGCCGCGCCCACCGGGCCAATAACACCAGCGATTCCCGGATGCTCAGCCCGGTCACCTCGAAGCAGGTCGCGCCCACCGATCGTACGATGGCGGTATCCCGGGTGGTGAACAATAGCCGTCCAGGCGCCTCGACAATATCGAGATCGCCGAGATCCGGTGCCGCCCAGACATTGTCGACGACCAGCAGACAACGTCGCCCCGCCAGCAACTGCGTGAGCAGAGCCTTACCCTGTTGAGCGTCGGCGAAGACCACACCCTGCTGCCCGAAGGCGGCCGCCACCTGCGCTTGTCTGGTCGGCGTCACCGGATTCGGGCCCAACTCCACCCAGACTATGCCATCCGGAAAAGCCGCCCGGACTCGCTCGTCACGGCAAACGGCCGCTGCGAGAACAGATTTCCCGACACCGCCCATGCCTACCGCCGCGACCCGCGCGCCGTCCTCGGCCGGCGCCAGTAGCGCGGCGACGACCTCCGACGCCACGGCCCGCACGACGAACTGGGTCGGCAAGGTCGGCACATTGGACAGCAGACCCATCGCCGGCCGGGCCGACCCGAGCTCGACGCCGAACTGCGCCACTACGGGAGCGATGAGCGCCGCGGGCAGCATGAAGCCGATCTTGCGGGCCGCGGCACGGTCGCGAGCAACCACCATGCCGACCACACCATCGGCCAGGTCGTCACACACCGCGCCACCGCTGAAGCCGCCTTCGATCGCCGAACCGGGCACCTTGACATCCTCGAGCTGATACCAGCCACCACCCACCCGATCCCGGATCACACCGGTCGCCCACAGCCCTTCGTCATGGCCCTCAGGGAATCCGTAGACGCGAAAGGAATGCCCCCACAGCGCTATCGAATCCGAGTCCAGCAGGCGGATCGGGACCGCGGGCGGGGCGCTCGCAAGCAGCAATACCGCGATATCACCCGTGTGTACATCATCGACCGGCGACCAGGCCACCACCGTCGCCTCGATCGGTTCACCGCCGTGTACCTGTGTGAACTCCACCAGCACCGGTTCGGTCGGCACCGCATCGGCCGCAGCATCTGCTCCGGTGGCATCGCTGATGACGTGGGCGCAGGTGAGTACGTGCCGCTCGGTAATGAGGAATCCGGCGCCGAAGGTCGCACCATCGGCGGACTGAATCGCGACCAACGCGCGCCGCCACTCAGGAGTAGGCATTCCACTGCTCCCCCTTCACCTCGCACCGTCCGGTGCGCAATTCGCCCGCCGCCGTGCGGACGAACAGTTCCAGCCGATCCGGTCGACTCGAACACACCGCGGGGCGGCCGACCGACCGGATTCCATCGTCGAGCACGCGGTAGCGCGCCGAGGAACCGCCAGTGTGGGAGGTGAGCCAGCCGATCGTTCCCTCGGACACACCGAAGAACACATCGACGCGACAGGGCCGGGCCGAGACCGCCACAGGATCCGAGGCCACCGCGGGCCCAGTCAGTACGCGGTTACCACGACCGGTCGGCCAGTCGGGCCCGGGTTCGAACTGGACAAGCCGATCCTCTTGCCGCGCAAAGGCGACCAGGCGGTTCTCGACCGCACCGACGCCCCGGCACCACACCAGGGTCGGATCACCGGTACAGCGCAGCGATTCCCCAGTCGAGGGCGCGACATCCGGACCGACATCGAAGGTGGTGCGGCCGGGCAGCATCGGTGTCGAGGTCCACTCGTGTGTGCGCTCCTCGGGGACGTGATACTGCCGCCGCAACACCCCGTCGAAGCTGCCGCGCGCGACAACTTCCAGCCCATACAGACTGGTAACCACTACGGCAGGCTGTCCGACCACAGGACGGGCCAGACTCTCCGGTCCCATCAGCCCGATCGGCTGCTGATACCAATAGTGTTCGAGCACGCCGTCCGCGCCTGTGCTGAAGACATCGAATCGGCCGCGGCTCCAACTGACGAAGCTCGCATCCGATACCGCCCCCACAGACCGAGCCAGCCGCGGCGGCCCCCAGCGGCCGTCGAATTCGCAATGCCACAACCGCGTCTCGACATCACGGACGAACACATCCAACCGATCGGCACCCCAGGACCCGATGGTCGGCCGGCCAACGGGCGGGGCGGGCAGTTCCAGCCGCTCGACGATCCTTGCCGTACCGGCGGCTACGACGAGATGACAGATCCGGTTTCGGTCATCGATCGCGACAACATCCACGCACTCCGGTGTGCGTGCGATAGCCACCGGGTCGGTCACGATGCCGTCGGCGAGCACACGGAACCTCGGTACCCGCAGCACGGCGTATTCGTCCACGACTCCTCATGATCCTATGGCGCGGGCGAATGCGCTGTGCCCTCAACGAATTCGAGCGCACCGAGCTGACCATCGTGCTCACAGGTTGGCGCTTCGATCTCATCCAGCGGCTTACGCACGCTGCCTGCGGCAACCACACCCCACCGGGCCAAACAGCATTTCCGTCGTGCGGTTCCCGGCCACGCCGCCACACCAAATCATCCGCCCAAGGCCCGACCGCACTCTTGCCCGCCCACCAGCCGCCACCCCGCCGCCACGTGGTATCCACGCAAATAACCGACCATCCGACGCAGGTCATCGCAGTTGTGGTGATAGGTGTTGCAGAATTCGGGCGTCGTCGGGGTCGTCACTACGCTCATCGGAAAGTCGTCGGCACCAACGCCATTGGTAATAGTCGCCGCGCCCCTGCCCGCGCTACTCCTTCTAGTCTTCTATACGGTCCATAGCTTCAATCAGGAGCTGCGTGCGGCTTCTGTCCGCACCCTGGAGCAGGATCCTGGCTTGGACGACTACCTGTCTAGTCAGCCGCTCCCGGCTTCGCATAAGACCGTGTCTTACGTGGTTACACCTAGAACATCGGTGTCGCAGGCCAGATCGGCTGGCTCGGGGAATGCCGTGCAGGCATGCTGCATATTGGAGCGCGTTCAGTCCGCGGGGGCGGCGTCTTCGATGTCGGCCTTGGTGATCGAGCGGACGACGGGGCGCAGAATCTCGACTACTCGGTCCGGGTCGGCCTCGGCGAGGTGATCGAGCTTGACGAGATGGCGGCACAGGACGATGCCGATCAGCGCGGCGCTGACCACCTCTGCGCGCAGATCGGCTTCCTCACCAGGTATGGCGTCGCTGATCTGATCCTTATAGATACGCGAGGAGGTGCGGATCTCCTCGGCGGCCTCGGGGTGGGTGAGCATCGACCGCAGCATCGCCAGCGAGGTAACCGGTTCCTCGATCAGTGAGTCGCGCAGTCTGTCGAGCAACTGCTCGGCGACATCCGCAGCGCTGCCCCCGGCGAGCAGTGCCGTTCCGGACCCGATAGCGCTCAGGAACAGCCGCTGTTTGCTGCCGAAATAGTGGATGACGAGTCCGGGATCCACGCCCGCGGCGGCGGCGACCGCGCGGATGGTGGTGCGGTCGTAGCCGGATTCGGCGAATAACGTGCGGGCGTGGGCGAGGATCCGCGCCTCGGTATTGCGTCGCTGCTCGGCCCGCGAAGTGGGCGCTGGGGGGTTGCTCACGCGGTTCATTCTACGGGCGTTGACCAAAGCGGTTTTTCGTTCTACGCTCGTTGAATCATTGATACAACGTACGTTGAATGAAAGGTGGTTGACATGAGCCGGCCAGGTGTTGAGAGCCCGCTACTGATCTTGGAGCAGCGGAACAAGGCGATCCTCGCCAACGACATGCACGCGTTCGTGGACCTGTTCGCGGAGGACGGCGTGATCGAGATGCCGTTCACTGCAGGCGAATTGCCTGCCCAGCTCGCAGGCAAGGAGGCAATTCGGGCATACGCGATCGACGCCGACCGCGGTGGGTTCCGTCTCGACGAACTGCGTGTACACCAGACCCACCAGACCGCCGATCCGGAGGTCGTGATCGTCGAACTGACCTCCGTCGGACGCGTCACGTCGACCGACCAGCCGTTCGAGGTGCCGTGTATTCAGGTCTTCCGGATCCGCGACGGGAAAATCGTGTTGTTCCGTGACTATGTCGGCCACGCGTTCCTACCGGACCTGAGCTGAGTCTCAATCCAAGCGGACTTCGGGTAGCGGTCTGGGCACATTCCTGCCGCCTCCAGCGCGTCCTGGTCGAACTGTTCGGGCCTATGATCGTGTCTCACGTTGTGCAACGAGATGGGTTGCACTGGTTGCTGTTTGAGCGTGGCTGATGTGTTGTCGGTCCGGCTGGTGCCGGACGAGTTGCAGGAGATCGTGGAGTCGTTGTTGCCGGATTTCACCGCTCGCCGCCAAGGTGGCGATACCGCTCCGGTCGAGCAGCGGGCGGGTCTTCACGGCAGTGGTTTACGTGCTGACCAGCGGTTGTGCGTGGCGGATGCTCCCGGATCAGTTCGGGGTGAGTGCCCACGGCCTGTCGCCGGTTCGGGCAATGTGGGACGAGCTGGGAGCCAAGGCTTGACCGACTGGTCGCGGGCGGTGATCAACGCCGGGCCGAGCCCGGGACAAACTCGTGCAGATCCTGGCTCGCCTGTGCATGACTGCTGATGGCTATGTGACGACTCCGGACGGCTGGCCGCCTCAGGTCATCGATCCGGTGCACGGTCCGGGCAGCCACGGCATCGCCGAATTCCTGCGGAGCTGTGCGGCCGCGCTGATGGGCCGCACCACTTTCGAACCCGCGCTCACCGCCGATCGCTGGCCCTGGCCGGAACCGTCCTGCCTGCCGTTACAGATCCGCATCCAGAATGCCCGCGCCTGATGCAACCAACGTGGCTGGCAGATCTTTGTGCGCGGATCCACTATTCCGATCCCATCTGTCCTGTCGGATGATTCCTGCCTGGGTTGAGCCAACAAGCGACAGCCTCCCAATCGGCAGAAGTCATTCCTGTAGGAGCGCCCTCCCCGGCGCAGGAGGAGGAGTGCAGATGTTGGCACCGCTCCATTGTCGATGGCAACTCTGTCCCGCATAGATGGCAATGAATGTAATCCATTAGGTGAACCGGTATCATCTGGTCACGCTCTCGAGCGCGGACGCGCAAAGGTTATCGATATTTCAGGCCTCTGACGTCGACTCAGGGAAACTGTGGCTAGCGCCCGTTTCGAGGTCCACGCCATTGTGGACCGTCATCGGCGTCGTTGCCGGACGGCGGGGTGTCGAGCACCCACACCTGAAACGGGCAGTCGGGAAAGCCTGGATCGGCGTGCAGTTCTGGGTCGGTCTGTCGCGTGCGCGCGATGATCAGTGCACCGGGGGCCGAATACAGCGGCAAGGCTGCAGGTGCTAGTTCGTTGTGCCAGGCGAACGAGTCCCGGAGCGGGCAACGCTGAAACATAATCCGGTATCTGCGGCGGCGGAATCAGCGGGCTTGCTGACTAGATCAGCGTCGGTTCGCTGAGAGCCCGGTTTTCCAGCCGCGTCGCATTGAACCACATGGTGGCGGCCGTTGGTGGACAGCCCGATAAGCACGCAGCAGTGGGAGCGGGGTTTCGAGATCACGTCCATCGCCATTGTCGACACTGTGGTTGCGGCGGAATGAGTTTGGTCCAGAAGTCGTGGCGTACTGCGTCCCACAACTTGCTCATTTCCGGAAGGAGTTCTCGTGCTCGCGCGAGATCCGGAAAGTCCTCGGGGCCGAAGGATACGATCGGCGTGGCGCCGGATGCCTCGTGGACGGCGACTATAGAGATCAGGTGGTCCTGAAACAGCCGCCATGTCGCCCGCAATCCTTCGACTTCGGTTCGTCGGATATCATCCATGTTTGTTTCCAACTCGTCGACTTTGTTCCATAGCGTTTTCGACCATTGTCAATGTCGACCACCTGCTGATTCTTATTTCACGAATACTATCGATCGGGTCCGGTCCGGGCATGGGTGAGAAAACGCAAACATATCCCTATATTCGCAACTCATAGGCATACCGGGTCGTGCCAAGTCTGCAATTTGGAAGCACTTGGTGGTGCTCGCCAGCGCGAGCGCCGCCGTGCTGCGGGCGGGTACGGCGGACGCTGATCGGCGGGAGTAATTCCGCACCCGCTCGACCGCACGCCGATCACCTGCGGTATGTGTGGGCAACCAACGCCGAACGCAGGTGCCACAGCCCGCTTGCCTGGGTGGGATCGAACCCTGTGAGCTGACCGATCCGCTTGAGCCGGTAGTCCACGGTGTTGGTGTGTACGTGCAGTAGCCGCGCAGTGCGCTGGCGGTTCAGGTTGTGCGCGATATGGACCTGCAGGGTCTCCAGCAGTTCCGGATACGCGTCCAGTGGATCGAGCAGCGACCCGAGATGTTCGCGGGCGGGGCCGGGGCGGGTGAGCTGGTATTCCAGAGCCAGATCATCGAAGCGATACAGGCCCGGCACCGACCCCAGCCGGGTGACCATGTCGAGCAGTTCGTGGGCTTGATCCGCGGCGGTGGGCACGGTGTCGGTGGGGGCGGTGACCACGGTGGCGGTGATGTGCACGCGGGCCGCCCGCGACAGATGCCCGATCAGTTCCTTCAGGGTGCCCTCGGTGACGTGATCGGCGGGGATGAGCAAGGTGCCGCCGTCGACCGACAGCAGCGACAGCACGGTGTCGTCGCAGCGGGTGGCCAGTTCCGCCTGCACGCGCCGGAGTTTACGGCGGGCAACGACTTTCGCGTCCAACATCGGGTTGGACTCGTCCGGGTGAGACGGAATGGCGAGGGCTATTACGCGATAGCGGTCGGAGATGTCGATGCCACACTCGCGGGCCATGGTGGAGGTGGGGTGTCCCCCGAGCAACGCCGAGGTGAGCGTGTGCACCGCGGTGTGGTGCTCCGACACGACCGCGCGCAGTTCGCGCACATAGGCCGCCGAAACCGCCGTAGTCATGGTGTCGAGCATTTCGACGACGAGTTTGGCGCCGTCGAGGATACTTTGGTAGTCGGCCATGCTGAGGGTGAGCATCGGCTCGGTGTCAGCTGATCCGGAGGCACCCTGCTCGGCCAAGGCGGTGGACACCACCAGATCGAAGCCGATCTTGAAGCCCTCGTGGATAGCGTGGTGAATGGTACCAATGGGCACGCCTTCGCGAGCCCATTGGGCCGCAGCGTCCTCGAGCTGCCCGGTCTTCTCCGGAATGTTGCTGCCGTCCAGCATGCTGACTGCCAGCTCCAAGCACACGCGGGTGATGATGGTGATGTCGCCATGGATCGCGTCACCAGGCAAGGTGCCGCAGGGGGCGACGGTTTCGACAAAATGCCCGACCATCTGCCGCGACAAGGCCCGCACGTCTTTCAATGGCAACGACATGAGCCGGCCGGATACAGTAAGTCCTTGCCGTCCGGCGAAGGTGACAGACATGGTCGAACTTCCTTCCATCCCCGTTAACTGCACTATTGCACCAGCGTAACCAGAACAAGATTCGAGAGAACGGTTTACTCCGGGTAACGTGATATTTCGGCAAGAGCGGTCAGCAAGCGATAGTGATAGTTCACAATGGCGGTCGGCTGAACAGCGACTGAAGTGCCGAGATGCCGGAGAGCAGCGAGTCGAGCACTACCGGGACAAGTCGCCGAAACGAGGGCTAACGGCGAGATCGACGGCGTGGATCCACGCCTCTCGCGTACGCATCCATTCCGCCTCGGCAGCAGGTACGGTGCGACCTGGGCCGTGCGGAGCTAGCTCGACCATGCGATCAATGGAAGGTTCGTTTCCCTAACCAGGTCAAGCTGGTCTGCTGCTTTTGCGGCTACGGCAACATAGGCATCGAAATCACCACAGCCTGACCGCCGAATCGGTGCCTGGTCGACGACCCGAGGCGTTCCGCGACAGAGGCAGTCATCGCCGAGGCCCCGGTACCTGGACCGACTGCCACCATCTCGACCAGCACAGTCGCGGCCCGTATGGCGGAGTCGTGCCTGTCCTTGCCGAGCGGATTACCTGCAGGTCAATCGCTTTCGGATCGGGTGCGGGATGCGAATACGATTGCGTCCTGGCTGGGTGGTGCACCGAAGAGGCGGCGGTATTCCCGGCTGAACTGGGATGGGCTGTCGTAGCCCACGAGATATCCGATGTTGGTGACGTCTTTGGGATTTGCCGCCAGCAGGAGTCGTGCTTCGTGAAGTCGGATCTTCTTCTGGTACTGGACGGGGGTCGTTCGGGTGACGGTCCGGAAGTTGCGGTAGAAGGCCGAAGGGCTCATCCCGATGAGTTCGGCGAGGTCTTCCACCAGGAATGGCTCTCGGTAGTGTTGCCGGATCCATTGCACGGCTTTGGCAATCGGGGAGAGCCTGGGATCGGCGAGTCCGATCTGGCGGACTGTTGCGCCGTGCTCGCTGGTGATCAGTCGCCACAGGATCTCCCGTTTCACCAGCGGTGCGAGGACGTCTCTGTCGCGTGGCTGGTCGAGCAGGCGTACCAGCCGCACGGTGGCGTCGAGCAGTTCGTCGGAGGCGGTGCTGAACGCGATTGCCGGTGACGCGGTGTCGTCGGTATCCGGAATGGTGCCGGGGCCAGCCTGCAACACCAACTCGGCGACCTCCGAGGCTTGCAGTAGCAGGCACAGGCCGAGCACCGGCCGTTGCGGGGTGGCGTCGGTGAATCGGCACTTGAGGGGCATGGCGATGGAGGTCACCAGGTATTGCCCGGCCCGGTAGTCGTAGACCTGCTCGCCGTAGGCGAGACGTTTGGCGCCCTGGGCGATCAGTGTCATGCGCGTTCTGGCCATGGACGGCGGTGCCGGCAAGTCCGACTCCTCCCGGCCGACCAGCAGGTCCTCAATGGCCGTCGCCCGTCGTCTCGAGCATGGCGAGCCAACAGTATGCAGAGCTCGTCGAGCAGCATGGGCCGGAGTTTAGTGCGCCAGGTGTGCGAGGACGATGACGCATCCGAGGACGAATTCCAGGACGGGTTTGCTCGCCGTCGCGCGGCTGTTCAGGGTTGCTCGGTGGGACGGACGAGCAGTTCAGCGACGGCGACGTGCCGGGGGCGGGTGACGATGTAGCCGACGGTGTCGGCAACGTCCTCGCCCTGCAGCCGTTCGATGCCGCCGATACCGGCGGCGATCTGCTCCTGGACGGCGGGCACGTTGTGCGAACGCAGTTCGGTATCGACACTGCCCGGCTCGATCACCGATACACGCACGTGTTGACGCGTCAGTTCCTGACGCAACGCCTCGCTGAAGGCGCCGACACCGAACTTGGTGGCGCAGTACACCGCTGACATACCGAAGGCCATCCGGCCGGCCAGCGAGCCGATGTTGACGATGTCGGCGACCTGACGTGGCCCATCAGCGGCCGCCTTGACCAGATGCGGGATGGCCGCGTGGGCGCAGTACATCAACCCCATCAGGTTGATGTCGACCATGCGCCGCCAGTCACTCAGTTCCGCGCCCGAGGCCGGTCCGAGCAGCATCAAACCGGCATTGTTGACCAAAATGTCAAGGCGGCCAAGACTTTCGACCGTCCGGTCGACCGCGTCGGCAGCGGCCTCTGCGTCGGTGATGTCGGCGGGCACGACAACGGCCTGACCACCCACATCGGAGATCTCCGACGCCAGCTCGGTGAGGCGGTCCTCGCGGCGGCCGACCACCGCCACGGACGCACCCTGGCGGGCAAGCTCCAACGCAGTGGCGCGGCCGATTCCGCTGGACGCCCCGGTAACCAGGGCGATGGTTCCGTCGAGACGACGAGTCATAGTTCCTTACCTTTCGAAGAGTGTCGACATTTCTGGGTGCCGCACATCCCGGACAAAGTGCGCAGGCTCGAGGCCATCACCCAACTCATTCAGCGGTGGGCTTGCGCGAATATGCCGCCGGACTCACGCCAGCCGATCTCCCAGCCAATTCGCCACTTTCCCGTTGCGACTCGGATGTCGGTACGAAGTAACGGTCATCGCTGATCTTTGGATGCGTTCCTGTGCAGTGACGAACGAGACGACCTATTCAAGCATCGTGACCTGCGGAAACGTTAGAACGATGCTGGCTTGTCCTTGCCTAATCCTCGCGTAGGACCGCAGACCCGATCCCTTGTTTGCCATGGCCTTCGCCCAGGGCGGCGGGTCACCGGTCGTCCCGAGGCCGGCGAGCCTGCGGATGTGATGGACCTCGATATCCTCGGTCCGCTTGCAGAGCTCGCATCGCCGATGGCGCAGCGGCTGGGGACCGATCATCAGCGGCTGCAGCGGTTCGTGACGACGTCGCCGTGGGATGGCGTTCCGGTTCGGAATGAGCCCCTGGGTCAGCGCATATGACGATCCGGCGGGCGTTCGATCAGGGCATGTGCGCGATGAAGTGCCAGTCCAGGATCGGGCGGTCGGAGTCCTTATCCGTCGCGGGTTCCGATGGTGCGTTGCAGCAGGATGAAGGCGAGTAGCAGGACGCCGATGAAGATCTTGGTCCACCAGGAACTCAGGGTGCCTTCGAAGCTGATGATCGTCTGGATCACGCCGAGGGTCAGTACGCCGAGTACCGAGCCGAGGACGAATCCGAAGCCGCCGGTCAGCAGGGTACCGCCGATGACGACCGCGGCGATGGCGTCGAGTTCCATCCCGACGGCGTGCAGGCTCCAGCCGGACAGGGTGTAGAGCGTGAACAGGATGCCCGCGAGAGCCGAGCAGAAGCCGCTGATCGCATACACGCCGACCTTGGTCCTGGCCACCGGCAGGCCCATCATGAGCGCCGACTGTTCGTTGCCGCCGATCGCGTACGCCGTGCGACCCAGTCGTGTGTAGTGCAGGACGACGAAGGCCCCGGCGACGATCACCAGCGCGACGATCATGCCGACCGTCAGGAACACGTCCCCGCCGAGCTGGAATCGACGCTGCGCCAAATCCGTATACACCGGATCGGTGATCGTGATCGAATCCGTGCTGATCACATACGCCAGCCCGCGCGCGAGGAACATACCGGCCAGCGTGACGATGAAAGGCTGGATCTCGAAGTAGTGGATAACCGCGCCCATTGCGGCTCCGAAGAGTGTGCCGCCGACCAACATGAGCGGCATGACCAACAGGGGCGGCCACCCGTGCGCGGTCACCAGCCATGCCGAGACCACCGTGGACAACGCCAGCACCGCGCCGACGGACAGGTCGATGCCGCCGGTGAGTATCACGAAGGTCGTCCCGACGGCGAGGACGAGCAGAAAGGCGTTGTCTATGAACAGGTTCACGAAAACCTGCGGGTAGCCGAATGCCGGATATCGGATCACCCCGACCCCATAGATGACGGCGAACAGGGCCGCGGTAGCCAGCACCGGGATGTACCGGCTGCGGTGACCGCGCATCATGGGTCGACGCAACACAGGTCGGACGGCACGGGCTTGGGTCAGCACATTCATGTGTTCGCCTCCGTCGGTGTCGAAATGATGACGGCTCGGAGTTGGCGGGGACGGCGAAAGACCTTGGCACGGAACGCCGGTGACTGGATCAGACATACCGCGATCACCACGACCGCCTTGGAAACCAGTGTCGTCTCCGGTGGTACCCCGACGGTGTAGATCGTGGTGGTGAGCGTCTGGATCACCAGCGCCCCGAGGACGGTGCCGCCGAGCTGGAATCGCCCACCGGTCAACGCGGTACCGCCGATGACGATCGCGAGAATCGCATCGAGTTCGATCCACAGTCCGGCGTTATTGCCGTCTGCCGCGGAGACATTCGAACTGATCATCAGTCCCGCGATCGCCGCACAGCATGCGCAGACCGCGTACACCGCGACGATCAGACCTCCGGCCCGGATGCCGACCAGACGCGCCGCCTCGGCATTGCCGCCCACCGATTCCAGCAGCAGTCCGAGCGCGCTGCGCCGCAATAACACCGCGAGCCCGGCGAATACCGCGACGGCGACCAGGACGGGCACCGGCAGGCCGAGCAGATAGCCGCCACCGATGACCTTGTACGGCGGACTGTTGATCGTGATGATCTGGCCTGACGTAATCAACTGTGCGACACCGCGTCCGGCGACCATCAGGATCAATGTCGCAACGATCGGCTGAATCCCGAAGCGCGCCACCAGAATTCCATTCCAGAGGCCGAGCACGGCCGCCACGCCGAGCGCGATCAGCACGGCGACGGCGACGCCACCGGTATCGGCCTGATCCGGCATGGTGCTGATGTGCAGACAGGCCAGCGCGCCCGCGATCGCCACGACCGTGCCGACCGAGAGATCGATGCCACGGGTCGCGATGACCAGCGTCATGCCGAGCGAGATCAGGACCAGCGGCGAGCCGTAGCGCAGGATATCGATGAGGCTGCCGTAGAGGTGTCCGTCCTGGATGCGGATCGAGAGGAATCCGGGCGTGAACGCCACATTGACGATCAGCAGCGCGATGAGCGCGATCGCGGGCCAGAACAGGTGGTTTCGGATGATCGTCATGAAACCGCTCCGCTCGCAATGGTTTCGGTGAGCCGATCCATGGTCAAGGTGGCATCGTTGACCAGTTCGGCGACCAGCCGCCGATCGCGCAGGATCGCCACCTTGTGACTGAGCCGCAGCACTTCCTCGAGTTCGGCGGAGATGAACAGCACCGACATGCCCTCCTCGGACAGCGAGATGACCAACCGCTGGATTTCCGCCTTGGCGCCGATATCGATGCCGCGGGTCGGTTCGTCGAGGATCAGCAGTTTCGGCCGGGTGGCCAGCCAGCGGGCCAGCAGCACCTTCTGCTGGTTGCCGCCACTGAGGAATTTCACCGGCGTATCTGGATCGGCCGGAACGATCCGCAGCGAGGCGATGTACCCGGCGACGAGTTCGTCGCGCTTGCGAGCCGACAGCGGCCGGGCCCAGCCGCGCGCGGCCTGGACCGCGAGGATGATGTTGTCGCGCACCGACAGGTCGAGGATCAGGCCCTGGGATTTGCGATCTTCGGGACAGAAGGCGAACCGGTGGTCGATCGCGGTGCGCGGCGAGCGCAGTGCCGTCGGCATGCCCGCCACCCGGAGATCCCCGGTGGACGATCGGTCGACGCCGAAGAGCAGTCGCGCCACTTCGGTGCGGCCGGAGCCGAGCAACCCAGCCAATCCGACGACTTCGCCACCACGGACAGTGAGATCGAAGGGCGCAACGGAATTGCGGCGGCCCCCGATCCCCGTTGCCTGGAGCAGCGGATCGCGGCGCGCCACCGTCGCCGGATCCGGCTTCTCGTGCTCGATCTCGTCGAGCGTGCTCAGCGCCGTGCCGAGCATGTGCGCGATGAGATCCTTCTGGCTCAGCTGTGCCACCGGATATTCGCCGACCAGGGTTCCGTTGCGCAGCACCGTGGCCCGGTCGCAGATCTCGAAGATCTGATCGAGGAAGTGGGTGACGAACCCGATCGCCACGCCCTCGGCGGCGAGCCCGCGCATTACCGCGAACAGTTGCCCGACCTCACCGGTGTCCAGCGACGAGGTCGGCTCGTCCAGGATGAGGACCTTCGCATCCAGGTCGACGGCTCGGGCGATGGCGATGAGCTGTTGCACCGCAAGCGAATACGAGCCGAGCGGGGCCGCCACATCGATGTTCAGATGCAGCCTGGTGAGCAGCCGGGCGGCATCGCGACGCAGCGCGGCGAAGCTGATCAAACCGGCCCGCCGTGGTTCCCGTCCGATGTAGATGTTCTCCGCGACCGACAGATTCGGGCACAGATTCACCTCCTGGTAGACGGTGCTCACACCGGCCCGCAGCGCCTGCTGCGGACCGGTGAAACGCACTGGGCGACTATCGAGTTCGATGGTGCCGGCATCGGCGTCGTGAATTCCGGTGAGCACCTTGATGAGGGTGGATTTGCCCGCACCGTTCTCGCCGACCAGTGCGTGTATTTCACCGGGGAACAGTCGCAGGTCCACCTCGGACAGTGCGGTGACCCCGGCGAAACGCTTGACGATGCCCGACATCCGAAGTGCGGGTGTGACAGTCGGTTCCGACATGCACTGCTCCGGCTCAGTACGTCCGGGTGGGCAGCGCCGCGGCGGCCTGGTCCTGGGTGTAGACGCCTTCGTCGGTGACGATCCGCTTGGGCGTCGGACGACCCGCGACGACGTCCTTGGTGATCTCCATCAGCTTCGGGCCGAGCAGTGGATTGCATTCGACGACCACATTGATCTTGCCGTCGGCCATGGCCTGGAAGGCATCTCGGGTCCCATCGATCGAGATGATCTTGATGTCCTTACCCGGCTTCAAGCCGGCCTCCTCGATCGCCTGGATCGCGCCGAGCGCCATATCGTCGTTGTGTGCGTACAACACGTTGATATCCCGGTGGGCGGCGAGGAATGCCTGCATGACCTCTTTGCCCTTGGCGCGGGTGAACTCCGCGGTCTGCGATGCGATGATCTTGAACTTCGGGTCGGCTCCGATGACCTCCTGGAAACCCTTCTTCCGGTCGGTCGCGGGTGCGGATCCGGTGGTGCCCTGCAACTCCGCGATATTCACGGTGTCGTTGGAGTGCTTGGACGCCTCGACGAGCCAATTTGCCGCCCTGCGGCCCTCTTCGACGAAATCCGAGCCGAGAAAGGTCACATACAGCGAGGTGTCGGCCGAGTCCACCGCGCGGTCGGTGAGGATCACCGGAATCTTGGCGTCCTTGGCCTCCTTCAGGACCGTGTCCCATCCTGAGGCGACCACAGGGGAGAAGGCGATGACGCCCACGCGCTGCTGGATGAAGGTGCGGATCGCCTTGATCTGGTTCTCCTGTTTCTGTTGGGCGTCAGCGAATTTCAGCTGGATGCCGGCTGCGGCCGCGGCGTCCTGGATGGATTTCGTATTCGCGGTGCGCCAGCCGCTTTCGGCGCCTACCTGGGAGAACCCGAGTACGGTTTGGTCGCTTCCCGAACTGCCGCAGCCGGCGGCCGTTGCTGCGGTGAGGATAAGTGCGCTGGCGGTGATCAGAAGCCTCTTCAACACGATCGGGCTCTCCCTCGAATTGTGAAACGTGTCGCACCGAGGTGCAGTAGTCCTGATAGTGTTAGCGCTCACATTCGTCTAGTCAAGAGCTCGCACAGCCGTAATCCGGTGGCCACGACCGGACATCCCTTGTGGAGGTCAGCGCGGCAGTCCGGGCGCGATGCGGCGCTCGGCTGTGTGAGCGTTAACCTATGAGGACCGGAACGACTGATCGGCGACGTTGGAAGGTGGGATGTGAGGGACAGGGACGGATTTGCCGCCGCGGATACCTCAACGGCGGTTCGGCCGACGGGTGCGCGCCCGGCGGTCATGACCGATGTCGCCAAACTCGCCGGAGTCTCCCATCAGACCGTGTCGCGGGTGCTCAACGGCAGTGCGAATGTGCGTCCGGAGACCCGCGAGCGGGTATTGCGCGCCGTCGAACAACTCGGCTACCGCCCCAACGCCATGGCCAGGGGGCTGGTCAGCAGGCGCTCGAATATGCTCGGCGTGGTCAGCTTCGACACCATCCTGTACGGACCGGCGTGCACCCTGCTCGGCATCGAACGTGCCGCTCGCACAGCGGGTTACGGTGTCAGCATCTTCGCGCTGGAGACGGTGGACCGCTCCAGTGTGTTGGCGGCCGCGAACAGTCTGGCCGATCAGGGCGTGGACGGGATCATCGTCATCGCCCCGCAGATGGCCGCCGCCGCGGCACTGCACAATCTGCCCGAACGCCTGCTGGCCGTCGCGGTCGAGGCCGGACAGGACAGCGGCTTGCCATCGGTTTCGGTCGATCAGATCGAAGGTGCCCGGATGGCCGTGCAACATCTGCTCGACCTGGGACATCGCACGGTATGGCAGGTCGCAGGTCCGAGTGACTGGCTGGAGGCACGCGACCGCATCGAGGGTTGGCGACGCACGCTGGAGGCCGCTGGCGCGCCGGTTCCGCCGGTCATCGGCGGGGATTGGAGTGCGCGCTCCGGATACGAAGCGGGCCTGCTCCTAGCCGCGCAACCTGATGTGACCGCGGTATTCGCGGCCAATGACCAGATGGCGCTCGGCATGCTGCGCGCATTCACCGAACGTGGTATCCGGGTGCCCGCCGATATTTCGGTGGTCGGTTTCGACGATATTCCGGAGGCCGCCTACCTTTCGCCACCGCTTACGACCATCCGACAGGACTTCGACGAGGTGGGCCGCCGGAGTATGCAGATGTTATTGCGGCTCTTGGAATTCGACGGAACCACCGCCGAACCGGCATCGCCTTCGGTGGTGCCGACGCTGGTCACGCGCGACAGCACCGCGGCACCGGTTCAGCGGTGATGCGGGCTCACGCCGCCGCGCGCTTCTTGTTGTAGACGTCGAATGCCACCGCGGCCAGCAGCACCAGACCCTTGATGACCAGCTGCCAGTCGCTGCCGACGCCGAGCATGGACATGCCGTTGTTCATCACACCCATCACCAGCGCCCCGACGATCGCGCCGACGACGGTACCGATTCCGCCGCTGGCCGACGCGCCACCGACGAATGCCGCGGCGATGGCGTCGAGCTCGAAGTTCTGTCCCGCCTTGGGTGTTGCCGCACCGAGCCGGGCCGCGAAGATGACACCCGCCAGTGCCGCGAGCACGCCCATATTCACGAAAACCCAGAACGTATTGGCCTTGGTATTCACCCCGGACAGCTGCGCGGCCTTCTCATTGCCGCCGACGGCGTAGATCCGGCGCCCGATTACCGAGCGGTTCATTACGAACGAATACAGCACGATCAATACGATCAGGATGACGCCGATAATCGGAATCCCGTTGTAGGACGCCAAAACGAAGCTGAATGCCAGGATGACCGCACCGAGCGCCGCCAACTTGGCGATGAACAGCAAGCGAGGTCCGGCAGGCAGACCGTAGGAATGGCGGCGCTGGCGCACCCGCCATTGCGACCACACCAGGGCCGCCACCGCGAGTACGCCGATGAGCAGCGTCAAACCGTTCAGCTCACCGACGCGCAGCCGGATGGCGATTCCGTTGAACCCGGCGAATTGAACGGCATGCAGCGGTAGCCAATTCGGGAGGTACCCGGCCGCGATATTCACGAACCCCTGCGGGAACGGACCGATCGACTGGCCCTCGAGCACCAGCTGTGCCAGACCGCGGAACAGCAGCATGCCGCCCAGGGTGACGATGAATGCCGGAATCTTGACGTAGGCGATCCAATACCCTTGCCAGGCACCGATTGCCGCGCCCATCGCGACGGCCGCTAGCACGACCAATGGCCACGGCCAGTGCCATTGCACGATGGCGATGCCGGTCACCGCACCGACCAGTGCGCACAGTGATCCCACCGATAGGTCGATATGGCCGTTGATGATCACGAGCATCATCCCGATGGCCAGCACCAGGATGTAGCCGTTCTGCAGGATGACATTCGTGACATTGAGCGGCGTCAGCAGGCTGACACCGTCGGAAAGCTTTGCCGTGGTCAGAATTTGGAACAGCAGCGTGATCACCACGAGCGCCACGATCATGCCGTATTGGCGTACATTGCCGCGCAGTGCGCGGCGCAGAGCCGCCAGCGCGCCGACCTGTTTCTGCTCGACGGCCTTCGCGATAGCCTCGGCGGAGGTGTCGTCGCCGTCTTCCAGCTTGTCCAGTAACGTCATTCGGGTACCACCTCGGCCATGGTGGTTCCGCGTGTCATCAGTTTCATGACAGCCTCCTGTGTGGCTTCGTGTTTCGGGAGTTCGCCGGTAATGCGGCCCTGGCTCATCGCGTAGACGCGGTCACACAGGCCGAGCAGTTCCGGCAGCTCCGAGGAAATGATCAGCACGCCCTTTCCGGCGGCGGCGAGCTGGTGGACGATCAGGTAGATCTCGTATTTGGCGCCGACATCGATGCCGCGGGTCGGCTCGTCGAGGATCAGCAGATCGGGTTCGGTGAAGATCCATTTGCCGAGTACGACCTTCTGCTGGTTTCCGCCGGACAGGTTGCCCACCTTCTGGAATACCGTCGGTGTCTTCACCGTCAGCTGGGTGCGCAGGCGCTCGGCTTCGACGATCTCGCGGTGGGTGTCGATGACGGTGTGCCGGGAGACCGCGGGAAGATTGGCGAGGGTCATATTGCGCCGGATGTCCTCGTCGAGGATCAGCCCGTATTGTTTACGGTCCTCCGAGACATAGGCGATCCCGGCAGCGATCGCATCCCGAACCGACGAAACTCGCAGTACCGCACCATCTTTGCGAATCGTGCCACGAATATTGCGACCGTAGGACCGGCCGAAGACACTCATCGCCAATTCGGTGCGCCCGGCGCCCATCAATCCGGCGATACCGACGATCTCACCGCGCCGGACCTGCAGAGCCGCGTCCCGGACGATCCGGCGATCGGCAATGGTCGGGTGGTCAACATTCCAATCGGCGATTTCGAAGAACACCTCGCCGATCTGCGGATCGGCCCGCGGCGGAAACCGGTGGTCGAGATCGCGCCCGACCATGCCCTTGATAATGCGATCCTCGGTGACCGCCTCGGCCGCTGCATCCAAGGTCTCGATGGTCCGGCCGTCGCGCAGCACCGTGATCGAATCGGCGACTGCCAGAACTTCATTGAGCTTATGCGAGATCAGGATCGAGGTGATGCCCTGCTCGCGCAGCTGCCGCAGCAGCACGAGCAGACTCGCGCTGTCGGTTTCGTTGAGTGCCGCGGTCGGTTCGTCGAGGATGAGCAATCGCACCTGTTTGGACAGCGCCTTGGCGATCTCGACGAGCTGCTGTTTGCCGACCCCCAGGGCGGCGACCAGGGTTTCGGGATCCTCGACGAGACCGACCTGCCGCATGAGCAACATCGCCTGCCGATTGGTCTCGTGCCAGTCGACGGTCCAGCTGCGCAGCCGTTCATTGCCGAGAAAGATGTTCTCCGCGATCGAAAGCTGCGGCACCAGCGCCAATTCCTGATGGATGATCGCGATCCCCGCCGCCTCGCTACCGCGAATATCCTTGAACGCCACATCGGTACCGTCCATGCGCATCTGTCCGCTGTAAGAACCGTGCGGATAGACGCCGCTGACCACCTTCATGAGCGTCGATTTACCCGCGCCGTTCTCGCCGACCAGCGCGTGGATTTCGCCATCGGCCACCGCGAAATCCACCGCGTCCAGCGCCTTCACACCTGGGAATTCCATCGTGATCTCGCGCATTTCGAGAATGTGCTTGGTCATACTGTGTCCTTCTCTGCGTGCCCGAGGGGCCCTCCGTGGTTACGCAGGCTGCCTCCTTCGCGCCCTGACTCGGCCATGCGGGGCGTTCTTCCGGATCGTCAGGCGAAGTCACGCTCGGAGTAGTAGCCGGAGTCGATCAGCACCTTCCGGTAGTTGTCTTTATCGACCGGCACCGGCTGCAGCAGATACGACGGCACCTTCTTGGCGCCGTTGTCGTAGGAGGTGGTGTCATTGGTTTCCGGTGTGCCGCTGGTCAGAATCGCATGGACCATCTGCACGGCGCGTTTGGCGAGGTCACGGGTGTCCTTGAAGACCGTCATGGTCTGCTCGCCCGCGATGATCGACTTCACCGACGCCTTCTCGGCATCCTGACCGGTGACGACCGGCATCTTCTTATCGCCCCTGCCGTAACCGACCGCCTTGAGGGCCGAGACGATGCCGATGCTGAGGCCGTCGTAGGGGGACAGCACGGCATCGATATTCGCGGTGGAGTAGTTGGCGCTGAGCAGGTTCTCCATCCGGGATTGGGCAGTGGCGCCGTCCCAGCGCAGCGTGGTCACCTGATCGATGGCGGTCTGTCCGGAGCGGACCACCAGCTTGCCCGAGTCGAGATGGGGCCGGAGCACCGACATGGCGCCGTTGAAGAAGTAGTAGGTGTTGTTGTCGTCGGGGGAACCGGCGAACAGTTCGATCGAGAACGGGCCCTTGCCATCGCGCAGACCGAGCCGGTCCACAATGTAATTCGCCTCCAGCACACCGACTTTGAAGTTGTCGAAGGTGGCGTAATAGTCGACATTCGCAGTGTCGCGGATGAGCCGGTCGTAGGCGATCACCGCGATCTTGTTCGTCTTGGCCTGCTGCAGTACGCCGGTGAGCGACTTGTTGTCGATCGCCGCGATCACCAGGGCCTTGACGCCGCGGGTGATCATATTCTCGATCTGCGAAACCTGCGTCTCGATGACGTCCTCGGCGTATTGCAGATCGGTGTCGTAGCCGAGGTCCTTGAACTGCTTGACGATATTGTTGCCGTCGGCGACCCAGCGTTCGGAGGATTTCGTCGGCATGGCGATGCCGATCATGCCGCCGGAAGCGGACGAATTCCCGCTGTCCTCGACGGAACACGCGGCGGCGGCCAACAGTGCGGCAACACCGGCGGCGCCGGCGAAGAGTCCGCGACGGTTGATGGTGGGCATGGCACAACTCCTTGACTAGACCTGGACGAACTCGATGCCGGTGAGCTGACAGAAGACCTGCCAGTCGGCGGCGTGGTGGCCGATATTCATGACCTGGTGGTGCGGCCCGCCCGCGGTGAGCCAGCCATCCATGCATTCGCGCACGCCGTTCGCGGGCCGGAACTGGCCGTAGGGCATTTCCAGTGCGGGCAGTTGCTGGCTGTCGAGCACCGTGCCTTCGGCCACCACCATGCGGAACTTTTCGCCGCCGAGCGAAACCAGACAGGCCAGCGTCGCGGGTCCCGGCCGGTAGCGGAACAGGAAGGTCGGCGGCTCGTCGAGGTTGCCGATGCCGAGTTCGCGCCGGATCAGCCGGACCGGTTCATCGGTGCGTGCGATCCGCCAATTCCCTTCGCCCATATGGCTCATCAGGATCGAGTCGGAGGGGAAATCCATCGCGTACATTTCGGTGAAATGTCCGTCGCCGATCAGCTGATGTCCCGCGTAGACCATGGCGGCCGCCATCGCATCACCCTCGGCGCCATAGCCGTAGCCCTTGGCCATCAGGCTCGATGCCGCCGCCAGCGGCAACCGCTGGAACCGGCCATCCTCGCCGATCGCGTCGAAGTGCGTCGAGTAGGCGCCGTAGCCACGGTCGGTGAGAATGCGTTCGATGGCGATCTGCATCCGGGCGTGGTCTTCGCGCTCCGCTCCGGTCAGTGCCGGATCGATCGCGAATTCCCCGTCCTCCCATGCCATCAGTGCCGCCACCTCGTCATCGGTGACCGCCTGGCTGCCGCGGTAGAGGTCGCCAGGTGCGACGAAGCTGATCTCCGGGCCGAGCGCCCGCAACAGCGCGTTCTCGTCGACGCGGATATCGCCCATATCGTTCATGGCGTAGCCGAATACGCCGACTTTCAGCGACCGCCATGCGGTGACTGCCCGCGCGGCCCGCGCCCAACGGTCAACGCGCGCAGCGAATTCCGGTGTGCGCCAACCATCGGTCACCACCGTGAACGGACGCTCGGCGCGCACCATCGCGTTAGCGGTGTCCTGGGCGCCGTGGATGCCCTGGTTGTAGGTCATATCCGCCATATCCCAGGCCGGGGTGACGGAAGGTTCGGGCTGAATATTGGCCAGTAGCACCGGAAGTCGGTTCTCGTTGAACAACCGGGCCACCCGCATAGCCGGGCCGTAGGTGAGCATCACCACCATGACGCCGTCGAGATCGGCATTGACGAATTCGCGCATTACCGCCTCGGCGTCGCGCCGGTCCTTGACGGGGCGGCCGACGGTCCAGTCGGCGAGATCGGCGAGTTGTTCGGCGATATCGTGGGCGTAGCGGTCCTGGCGGTCGGCGATGCCCGGGATCATGTCGTCGTAAAGGGCCTGCATGATGCCGAGTAGGCCGATGCGTGGTTTCGGGTTCATCGAGGACGTACTCCTTTGTCGGCGGCCGGAATTCAGTGCTGGCCGTACACGTTCTGGTAGCGGTCGTGCAGGCTGTCGACATCGGCCTGCGCAATGGGGACCGGCTCACCGAGCTGGCGCGCGATATGCACGGTGCGAGCCACGTCCTCGCACATGACAGCCGCCTTCACCGCGGCGCGGGCGTCGCGCCCGACCGCGAAGACGCCGTGATTGCGCATCAGGACGGCCGGGGAGCGGTGGCCCGACAACGTCGCGACCACACCCCGGCCGATATCGTCGTCGCCGATGAGCGCGAAGGGGCCGACCGGGATTTCGCCGCCGAACTCATCGGCCATCGCGGTCAGCGCGCACGGAATCGGTTCCGCGCGTGCGGCCCACGCGCTCGCGTAGGTCGAATGGGTATGCACCACACCGCCCACCTCGGGCATCTCCCGGTAGACGTAGGCATGCGCGGCGGTATCGCTGGACGGTGACAGATTGCCCTCGACCAGCTTGCCGTCGAAATCGCAGACCACCATCGAATCCGGGGTGAGTTCGTCGTAGGACACCCCGCTCGGCTTGATGACCAGCAACTGTTCCCCGGGAACCCGGGCGGATACGTTGCCCGCGGTCCAGACCACCAGACCCCAACGCAACAGTTCTCGATGCAGATCGACCAGCTGCGCACGCAGGTCGGTAATCACGGCCGCGACCGTTGGCTCAGCTGTGCCTACTGTTCGCTCGCTGCGCTCGTTCATGCGGTGGCGACTTCCCTTCGTGCGTGGTTACGGATGCGCCGCAGCCGGTGCAATACCTCGGTGCCGCCGCGGCCGAAATGGTCGTGCAGGGCTTGGTATTCGGCGTAGATGGCGTCGTAGGCGGCGGCGCGGTCGGGATCGGGGAGGTAGGCGTTGCGGTGTACCCGGCCCATCGCCGCGGCGGCGGTACGGACATCCGGGTAGGCCCCGGCGGCGACGGCGGCGTGGATGGCCGCGCCGAGCGCCGGGCCCTGATCGGAACCGATGATCGACAGCGGTAGCCGCGTCACATCGGCATAGATCTGCATCAGCAACGAGTTCTTCAGCAAGCCACCGGCAATCACGAGTTCTCGAACGGGAACGCCTGCGGTGTCGAAGGATTCGATGATGGTGCGGGTGCCGAAGGCGGTGGCCTCCAGCAATGCGCGATAGATGTCTTCGGGTTTCGTCGCGAGGGTTAGGCCGACCAGGATCCCGGACAGATCGTGGTCGACGAGCACCGAGCGGTTTCCGTTGTGCCAGTCCAGCGCGACCAGGCCGTGCTCGCCGACCCGCTGCCGCTGCGCCAGGTCGCTCAGATGGGCATGGGCGTCCATGCCGCGCGCGGCGGCCTCTGCGTGATAAGCACCCGGCAGTGACGAGTCGACGAACCACGCGAAGATATCGCCGACGCCGCTCTGCCCGGCCTCGTATCCCCAACTGCCACTGATGATTCCGCCGTCGACCACGCCACACATACCAGGCACCTCGGCGAGGTGATCGCTGTTCATGACATGGCAGGTGGAGGTGCCCATCACCGCGAGCAGTTGCCCGTTGTCGACGGCCTGCGCGGCCGGTGCGGTGACGTGCGCGTCGACGTTGCCGACCGCGACCGCGATCCCGGCCCGCAGCCCCGTCCAGCCCGCTGCTCGCTCGGTCAGGCCGCCGGCACGACCACCGAGCGGGGACAGCGGGTGGACCAACTTGTCGACGGCGAAATCGGCGAAGTCCGGATCGAGCGCAGCGAGATAGTCACTGCTCGGCCAACTTCCGTCCTGGTGAATTCCCTTGTAACCAGCTGTACAGACGTTTCGTGTCTCCTGACCGCACAGTTGCCAGACAATCCAGTCCGCCGCCTCGATGAAACGCTCGGCCCGGGCATAGATCTCCGGATCCTCTTCCAGGATCTGCAGCGCCTTGGCGAACTCCCATTCCGCCGAGATCTTGCCGCCATACCGGTTGATCCACGGCTCACCTCGCTGATCGGCAAGAGCATTGATCCGATCCGCCTGCGGTTGTGCCGCATGGTGTTTCCACAACTTCGGATAAGCGTGCGGCCGCCCCGCGAACTCGGGCACCTGACACAACGGCGTCCCATCGGCAAGCGTGGGCAGCACCGTACACGCCGTGAAATCCGTCGCGATCCCGATGACATCGGACGGGTCGACCCCCGATTCGGCCAGCGCGGCGGGCACGGCCGTCCGCAACACATCGAGATAGTCCTCAGGATCCTGCAGCGCCCAATCCGGAGGCAGTTCGGCACCGGTAACCGGCAGGCTCCGATCGATGACCCCGTGCCGGTATTCGGTTACCGCACTGGCGAACTCGGCCCCATCCCGCACCCTCACCACAAGCGCACGCCCGGACAACGTGCCGAAGTCGACACCGACCACATACTCGTCCACCACTGTGACGCTCCTAACAATGTTAACGCGAACATTGTTAGCGCGAACATTCGCCCCGTGTCAAGGAGTCACCGTTTAGTACGTTGTGATCGCTCACGTCGAGGTGTAGCTCATCTCGGACAATGGCCCGAGGCGTCGGTTGTGCGTCAGGCCGCTCGAAACGAGAAGCCCTGGACAATGTCCGTGGCCTGGTCAGCGCGATGGCCCAGCGCTGTGGCGCGACGCGATTCGCGCTGGTGGGCTATCCGCCGCTGAACCTGACCTACACCTACCTGCCCACCGCCACCCGCCGACCCGAGCCACTGCTCGCGCACGGCTACAAACCCGACGCTGCCCATCTGGCCGCGCTGCTCCCGCCCGGCACACCGACCGGAACTGCATTCGCCGGTGTGGGGCCACGTCGGCCAGGTGCCGGGCTATTCCAGCCAGAGCTACACCGACGACACCGGTCACCGCACCGTCGTCTTCACCGCCGCCGTATTCGGCCTGGCCGAACCTGAAACCCACACCGCCGACCAAGCCCTCGTGGACGTCGCCGTCTGCGCGATGCTCGGCAAACCCATTCCCACGGCAACCATGCCGCCTCCCATAGATGTCACAAATTCTGACATTCCATGGCAGAGAAGTATCACAATAATTGCCGGACTGGCATGGAAATTAGTTCTGAAGCCATTAAAATGCACTTCAAATACAGCGCAGGTACACCGTTTTCGCACCGGAGCCAGTGCTCGCGAGACTTTTCTTGACCGGCGTCCACCGCACCGGTTACAAAGAAGTTACCGCTGGTCCAGCGCCCCGGACCGGCCCGCGAGAAGTATGCGAAATTGGCTATCGATGTGATCGATGCGGCGGTAGAATTACCGGCTGCACGCAATACTGTTTGGGATCTCCTCACGGATCCACAGAGCTATTCGAGAGTTTTCACCGGCATCGGCGCGTGCGACCAGTTGGGAATCATCGCCGATCGTCCGCTGTGGCAGTTCCGGATAGGTACTCGGGACACCGGGATCCACACACTGGCCGTAACTCTCGTTGCCGAACGCGGCCGCAAGACCATCGGACTGCACTGCGCCGCCACCGGCAGCTTCGTCGTGATGCGGCTGCGCGACTTCGGGGAGGGCGCCGGGAGACAAACCGCCACGGGTGCCACTCGGGACACCACCACGGGCACTCACGTCAGTGTGACTTGTTTCGCTGCCGACCGCATCCACCCCGGTGTGGCCGGGCTGCGGAAATCCGTCGTCACCGCATGGCTCGAGGCGGGGATGCGCCGGTTGGGCGACTTGCTCGCGGGCACACCAACCTCGGTGGTCGTCAACGGCGAGGACGCTCCGGTGCGGCGGCGTGCCGACGTGGCCCGGCAGATCGCCAGCACCGGGGTGGGGCGCACCTATCGCCTCGACCTTGGCGTGAAACAAATTGCGCGCCTGGCAAAGTGGGGTTTCAACCTGGCCGGCGGCTACGCTGCCGCGGCCGCGCACTCACCGCGGCGGGTCGCGATCGTCGACGATCACGGCAGCCGCACCTTCGCCGAGGTCCACGAGCGCAGCCAGCTGCTGGCCGGCGCGCTGGCCGCGCTCGGGCTCGGATATGGCGACGCGATCGGGCTGCTGGCGCACAACCACGCCGGCATGGTCGAAACCATGGTCGCCGCCGGGAAGCTGGGCGTCGACGTAGTGCTGTTGAACGCGGGCCTGTCGGCCCGGCGGATCGAGGAGATCGTGCAGCACCATCGCCTGGCGCACCTGTTCGTCGACACCGACCTGGAAAAGCTCGTGCACTACCTGCACCCCGGCATCCGCCGCTTCGGCACCGACCCGCACCACCCGACACCCGGCCGCACCACCATCGACGACCTGATCAACCAGGGACACAATGACTTCCGCCGCCCACCCCGTCCCGGCCGGCTGATCGTACTCACCTCCGGCACCAGCGGCACCCCCAAGGGCGCGCGCCGCCCACAGCCGAAGGGGTTCGCCACCGTGGCCGCGCTGCTGTCGCGCATCCCATTGCAGATGAACGAGACCATGCTCATCCCGTCGCCGCTGTTCCACACCTGGGGGCTGGCGGCCCTGCAGCTGAGCACCGCGCTGCGCGCCGCCGTGGTGCTGACCGAACATTTCGACGCCCGCGACACCCTGCGTCTGATCGCCGAAAACCAGGTCACCACCATGGTGGCAGTGCCCACCATGGTGCAGCGCATCCTCGACCTGCCGCAGACGACGCGGGCCCGGCACAACACCACGAGCCTGCGCATCGTGGCCAGCTGCGGCGCCCCACTGGCCGGCGCTACGGTTCTGCAGTTCATGGACACCCACGGCGACATCCTCTACAACATCTACGGTTCCACCGAGGTGTCCTGGGCCACCATCGCCACGCCCGAGGATCTGCGTATCTCCCCCACCACCGCCGGCCGCCCGCCGCTGGGCACGAGAATCGCGCTGCTGGGCCCGGATCAGCAGCCGGTGCCGATCGGCGCGACCGGCCGCATCTACGTCGGCAACCACATGCTCTTCGACGGCTACGTCAATTCGGCGCCACCGGCCGAGACCGACGGCATGCTCGACACCGGCGATCTCGGCTACCTCGACGCCGCCGGGCGGCTTTTCATCGCCGGTCGCGACGACGAGATGATCATTTCCGGCGGTGAGAACGTCTTCCCACGCCCGGTGGAGGAGGCGCTGGCGCATCTGCCGCAGATCACCGATGTCGCCGTGATCGGGGTGCCCGATCACGAATTCGGCCAGCGGCTGGCCGCGTTCATCGTCAAACGCGAAGGCTCCGGCCTGGATCCGGACATGATCCGCACCTACATCCGGCATCGACTCAGCCGGTACTCGGTGCCACGCGATGTCACCTTCCTGCCGGCGCTGCCGCGCGGGGACACCGGAAAAGTGCTCAAGCGGCTGCTGACCGGCATCCCGGCACATCAATCGCCGCTCTAGCTCTTGCCCGCCTGCCAGCCGCTACCCCGCCGCCGCGTGGTACTGCTCGCGGTGCTCGATCCAAGGACGTTGCCGCTGCTCCTCACTCATCGCCAACAACTCACGCAACTTCGCCGATGCCACCTCAATTCGACCCAGATCGGTGGTCGGCTCATACGGCCTGACCTGGCCTCTCGTTCCAGAGTCGGTCCAGCCAGTCGTCCATGGCGCGTGCGGTCAGGTGCGAATCGTCCGCGACCATGGCGAAATGGTCGGTGTCGAGCATGCGGAGCGTCTGCGAACTCGACCACGGGCGGGCCAGCAAGGGTTCGCGGTCGCCGGTAGGCGATGTGCGCCAGAAGTAGGGTTTGGCGCACGTGATGAGCAGGGTCGGGCTGGTCGGGGGGTGGCAGTTCAGGGCAGGTAACAGTTCCGACCATGCGACCATTGCGGTGAGGCCGGCGCCGGTTAGTTCGCCCCATGCGACGTCCATCTCGAGCAGGGCTTCAACCTGTTGCGCGCGTGGCACCTCGGTGCCCATATCGAAGGTGTCCAGCAGGACGAGGCCGCCCAGTTCGATGCCCGGCACTGTGCATAGGTGGGCCGCGGTGGCCTGGGCGAGGTATCCGGCGGCCGAGTGGCCGACCAGCACTATGGGATTGTCATCGGTGATCTCTAGTACCGCCCCGGCGAGTGCGGCGACCGCGGCTGCCGGGCCGGACGGCAGGGGGTCGGCCGAGTCGAACCCGGGCAGGGGGACGCTGGATACTCGCCTGCGGCCGCTGAACGCGGCGGCGATGCGCAGGTGTTGGTGGATTCCTCCGGTAAATGTTGGTGCGCAGAGGAAGACGAGATGCGGGCCCGTCCCCTCGCTGAGCCGGACCGCAGCGGTTGCCGTCGCCGCCTGGTCCGATTCGAAGACGGGGCGCAGCCGCGCCGCTGCGTGCAGCAAGCCATATCCGGCGTTCACCCGGTTCGACGCCACCGCGTCTTTGAACAGATCGACGAGCGTTTCGCCTGCCACGGGCGGCTTGTCGACGGCCGCGCGAGATGCCCCGGGGATACGGGAAGAGTCGTTTGCCGCGAGCTCTTTCATAATGTGTCCGGCCACAGCTGCCGGGGTGCCGTGATCGAACAGCGTCGCGAGTGTCATCCGGATCCCCGTGGTCTCACCGAGCCGGTTGCGGGTCTCGACCGCGGCCAGGGAGTCGAAACCCAGATCCTGGAAACTGCGGTCGGCATCGATCGCGTCCGGCCCGTCGTGGCCGAGCACCAGTGCGAGTTGGGTGCGCACCACGTCCAGGATCAACCGCACCTGGTCGGGCTCGGTCAGTCCGGTGAGGCGCTGCCGCAGTGCGGGTTCCGTGACATCGGCTGTGCGATGCTCGGCGGTTTCGCGGCCTGCGTCGGGGATGTCGGCGATGAGGGGGCGGCGCCGGGCCATGGTGTAGACGGAGCTGAACAGTTCCCAGTCGATATCGGCGATGGTGAGCAGTGTTTCGTCGGCGCCGACTGCCATCTCCAGCGCTTGCATCGCCTGCTCCGGCGCCATCAATCGCAGGCCGCTGCGGTTCATGTATTGCCGCGCGTCGGCGGCTTGCGCCATGCCCGCGCCCGACCAGGCGCCCCAGGCGAGCGCGGTGGCGACCAGACCGCGCGCGCGTCGGCGCTCGGCGAGGCTGTTCACAAACGCGTTGGCAGCGGCATATCCGGCCCCGCCCGCGCTGCCCCAGGTGGCGGCGCCGGAGGAGAACAAGACGAACGTGTCCAGCCGACGCGAGCCGAGCAATTCGTCCAAGTGCTCGGCGCCGATGACCTTGGGGGCCAACACCGCCGTCAGTGACGATGGCTCGATTTCGGTGATCGGGCACTGCGCTGCGACCCCGGCCGCGTGGACGACCGCGGTCAATGGTGTGTCCCCGGCATCTATCGCGGCCAAAATCGCTGCCATATCGCTACGTTCGGTGACATCGGCCGCGCGGATCGTCACTCGGGCGCCCAGACTCGCGAGCTCCCGCTCGAGCTCCGCTGCGCCGGGTGCATGCCGTCCGCGGCGGCTCACCAGTACCACATGTTCCGCGCCGCCGTGTGCCAGCCTGCGTGCGAGCTGTGCACCGATTCCGCCGGTGCCACCGGTGATCAACACGGTGCCGCTGGGTATCCAAGGTTCCGTCGAACCGGAGTTCGGCGATGACGCTCGCATCATTCGCCTGCCGTACACGCCCGATGCCCGGACCGCGAGCTGATCTTCGCCGTCGGTGCGGGACAGCGCGCTCACCAGTCGGCGAGTCAGCGTGTGGTCCCGGTCGGGCGCAAGGTCGACCAGACCGCCCCACGAATCCGGCAATTCCAAACCCGCCACCTGGCCGATCCCCCACATCTGGGCCTGTCTGGTGCTGCCGACGTGCTCGGACGGGTGCACCGCAACCGCGCCGGTGGTCACACACCAGAAGGGCACCGCGGCTCCGGCATCGATCAGGCCTTGTAGCAGAAGGAGATTCCCCAGGACGCCGCGGGACATCGCCGGGGCAGCGGAGCTGGGCAGATCATCCGAGGCGAGAAACGACAGCACGCCGGACAGTTCGCCGGACGCGCTTTCCGATCGGATCAACGCAGCGAGTTCGAGGCGTGTTGTTCGGTCGGCATCAATCGTCGCGGTTCGTGTCCGGGCACCTGATTCGGTGAGGGCCAGCACAAGGTCCTGGGGCAGCGGGTCGGCGGGCGAATCGATGAGCAGCCACGTCCCCGACAACATTGCGTGGCTGTCGGCCAAGGGTTTCCATTCGATCCGGTAGCGCCACAGGTCTAGCGCCGAACGGTCCTTGCGATCACGGCGCCATCGCGACAGCTGCGGTAGGACCTTGCTGAATTGCAGTTCCGGATCGATTCCCAGCGGGGTGGTATCGCCGCGGTCGACAGCTGTCCAGAACTGGTCATCGATCAGGTCTCCGGCACGGTCCGCGCGACCGGCACCGTCCAGCCAGTACCGCTGGCGCTGGAAGGCATAGGTAGGCAGCGCGATTCGCTGCCTACCTGTCCCGAAGGGCGCGTCCCACCTGACGTTCGATCCAGCGACGAATACGCGGGCCACTGCCTGCAACGCCGTCCACGGCTCCGAATGGTCTTTGCGCAGCACCGGAACCGTTACGGCATCCGCCGGTTCCAGGGACTCGACGATCAATGCGGCCAAGCCGCCGTCCGGGCCCGCGATCAAGAATGTGGTGGTTCCCTCCTGCTTTAGGGTCCGGATTCCGTCGGCGAAGCGCACCGTTTCGCGAACATGCCGGACCCAGTACTGCGGTGCGGACAATTCCGAACCAGCCACCGCACCAGTCACATTCGACACCACCCCAATCGTGGGCTCATGGAAGTCGAGACCCGCCACCACCTCGGCGAACTTCGCCAGCATCGGCTCAATCAACGGCGAATGGAACGCATGCGACACCCGCAACCAACTCACCCGCCTCCCCGCCAGCGCGAAGTGATCCACTATGGCGGACACCGCATCCCGAACACCGGACACCACCACCGAACCCGGCCCATTCACCGCCGCAACCGCCACCCCATCGGTCAGCAACGGCAACACCTCCGCCTCAGCAGCCGCAACCACAGCCATCACCCCACCCGCAGGCAACGCCTGCATCAACCGACCCCGCGCCGCCACCAACACCACCGCATCGTCCAACGACAACACCCCCGCGACATGAGCGGCCGCCACCTCACCCACCGAATGACCACTCACGAAATCCGGGCGCACACCCCAGGATTCGAGCAGTCGAAATAGCGCCACACCCACCGCGAACAACCCCGCCTGCGCAAACACCGTGGCATCCAACGCCCCCGCATCCGAACCCCAGACGACGTCACGCACCGAACAACCAAGCTCCACGTCCAACCGCGCGACAACCTCATCGAAAGCGGTCGCGAACGCCGGAAACGCCGCATAAAGACCCCGACCCATACCCAACCACTGCGCACCCTGACCCGGAAACACCAACGCCGTCTTACCCGAGAAGTCCGGTGCGCCTCCTCGCACAACGCCGACCGATGGCTCATCCGCGGCCAGCGCCCGCAATCCCGACAGCAACTCGGCGTGGTCGGTACCCAGCACCACCGCGCGATGCTCGAATCGCGATCTCGTGGTTGCCAGCGACCAGCCAACGTTCGCGGGATCCAGATTCGGCTGCTGCCGTGCCCATTCCAGCAATCGACCTGCGTGCTGGGTCAATGCTGCGCGGCTGCGCGCCGTCACCACCCAGGGCACCACCGAAAGGTTCCTTTCGGCGATGGCGGTGACACCACCTGCATTATCGAAAGCGCCGAACTCACCGACCGGAGCCTGTTCCAGGATCACGTGCGCGTTGGTGCCGCTCACCCCGAACGCGGACACCGCGGCGCGACGCGGGTGATCCACCGCGTGCCATTCCCGTTGCTCGACAAGCAGCTCCACCGCACCGCCAGACCAATTCACATGCGCGGACGGCGCATCCACGTGCAAGGTCGCGGGCAGTGACCCGTGCCGCATCGCCTCGATCATCTTGATCACCCCGGCCACTCCGGCCGCGGCCTGCGTGTGACCGATATTCGATTTGATCGAGCCCAGCCACAGCGGACGGTCCCTCGGCCGGTCCCGCCCGTAGGTGGCCAGCAACGCCTGTGCCTCGATCGGATCTCCCAAGGTGGTGCCGGTACCGTGCGCCTCCACCACATCGACCTCGGCTGCGGCGATCCCCGCAATCGCCAGGGCCCGGCGGATCACCCGCTGCTGGGACGGACCATTCGGCGCGGTCAAACCATTCGACGCACCATCCTGATTCACCGCACTGCCCCGTACGACCGCAAGTACGTGATGGCCGCGACGCCGCGCGTCGGACAGCCGCTCGACCACCAGTACCCCGGCGCCTTCACTCCATCCGGTGCCGTCCGCGGCATCGGCGAATGCCTTGCACCGACCATCCGGGGCCAGCCCGCCCTGTCGCGAGAACTCCACGAACACCCCCGGCGACGCCATCACGGTCACTCCGCCGGCCAACGCCAGTCGGCACTCGCCCGAACGCACGGCTTGCACTGCCTGGTGCAGCGCCACCAATGACGACGAGCACGCTGTGTCCACCGATACCGCAGGGCCTTCCAGACCGAGCACATAGGACACCCGGCCCGACACCACGCTCGACGCGGTCCCGGTCAGCAGGTAGCCTGCGACGCCGTCTTCCTCGGTTGCCCCTGTGCCATATCCGGATCCCGCGACACCGATGAACACACCGGTGTCGCTCCCCCGCAGCGAACGTGGGTCGATCCGGGCGTGTTCCACAGCTTCCCAGCATGTTTCGAGCAGCATCCGCTGCTGGGGGTCCATCGCCAGGGCTTCGCGTGGACTGATCCCGAAGAATCCGGCATCGAAATCGCCCGCGTCGCGGACGAATCCACCCTCCCGTACCGCGAATCCCGCGATATCCCAGCCCCGGTCGGCGGGAATTCCGGACACTACGTCTCGTCCCTCGGCCACCAGGCGCCACAAGTCCTCCGGCGAGGAAACGCCGCCCGGGAAGCGGCAGCCGATCCCCACGATCGCCACCGGATCCGCTGGTCCCGCCGTGGTGGCCGGAGCAACCGATCCGGTCTCGCCATCCGACTGGTCGCCGAACAACTCACCGAGGACGAATCGCGCGACGGCATGCGGCGTCGGATAGTCGAAAACTACGGTCGCGGGCAGCCTGAGCCCGGTTGCGGCACCGAGCCGGTTGCGGGCGTCGACCGCGGTGAGCGAGTCGAATCCCAGCTCGCGGAAATTGCGGTCCGGGTCGATGTCGGCTGCGCTCGTGTGACCGAGTACCCCGGCAACCTGGGCGCGCACCAGGTCGAGCACGACCGGAATCCGATCAGTGCTGGTCAGGCTCGAGAGCCGCTGCCGCAGTGCGAGCTTCGCGGGACCGGCGGTGGCGTCCGCCGCGGGCGGTGACTCCGGCACCAGTTCGCGCAGTAACGGGGCGACCACCCCGGCCCGAGCTTGCGCCGCCAGCGCCCGCTGATCCAGGCGAACCGCGACAACTCCCGCGCGGGCCTGATCCACGGCTGCATCGAACAACGCCAATCCTTGCGTGGTCGACAACCCCAGCACACCAGCACGACTCAGCCGCGTGGCATCGGAACTCCCCAGGTGCCCGGTCATTCCGGTACTCGATTCCCACAGACCCCACGCAATGGACGTCGCGACCGAGCCGGTGCTGCGACGATGCGCGGCCAGCCCGTCCAGAAACGTATTCGCCGCAGCGTAATTGGCTTGCCCGGGCGCTCCCAGGATTCCGGCGGCCGCCGAGAACAGCACGAACATCGCCAGATCCAGGTCCCGCGTCAGCTCGTGCAGATACCACGCCGCATCCGCTTTCGCCGCCAGCACGGAATCGATCCGCTCCGGGGTCAGTGACCCGAGCACACCGTCATCGAGCACACCCGCCGCATGCACCACACCAACCAGGGGGAACTCGTCGGGCACTGCGGCGATCGCCGCTGTCACCGCGTCGCGATCCGACACGTCACATGCCACCACCTGTACCCGAGCCCCTGAATCGGTCAGGTCCCCGGCCAGCTGCGCTGCCCCCACCGCAGCCATTCCGCGCCGACTCACCAACATCAGCGACGCGGCACCCCACTCGGCGACCAGATGCCGAGCTACCGCCGCGCCCAAACCACCTGTGCCGCCGGTGATCATGACCGTCCCAGCGGCCAGAGCTGCTTTGATACCCGCTCTGGTTGTGCCCTCGCTTGCCCCGGCCCGCATCAGCCGCGGCGCATGCAGCACACCATGACGAATGGCAAGCTGTGGTTCCCCGGATGCCAGTACCGCGGCGACGGTCTCCGATGGTAGGGCGCCCTCGGTGTCGTTGTCCACGAGCACGATCCGGCCCGGATCCTCCGATTGTGCCGAACGCACCAACCCCCAGACCGCCGATCCCGCCGGATCCGGAACGTCCTCTCCGGCAAGCTTCACGGTGCCGCGAGTAACCATGAGCAGCGTGCTCGATGCCCATCGCGGCTCGCGCGAAAACGCCTGCAACACCTCCAGCGTCTCGTGCATGGTCCGCCGCGTCTCGGCGGGCACATCGCCACCACGATCGACCCGGCAATCGAGAACCAGCACCGGTGGCACCGCATCGCCATCGATGGAGGTCCAGTCCGCGAAGAAGATATGGTGCGGTCGTCGCGGTGCCGGTATCGCACGCCACTGCACGACATGCAGACCGTCGGCGGTATCGGCAGGAGTTGGCGACAGCCAGAAGCGCTGCCGCTGAAATGCATACGTCGGCAACGTCACCGGCTCCGGCGCGTGCCCTTCGAAGACCGCGTCCCACCGCACCTTCGCCGCACCGACCACATCCACCTGCGCCACCGACGCAAGGAACCGGGTCAGCCCGCCCTCGCCGCGCCGCAGGGATCCGACAATCGTGGTCTTCTCGTCCGCGGCCGCCGCCTCGCGGCACTGCTCGATTCCCAAGGTCAGCAACGGATGTGGGCTGGCCTCGACGAATGTGCGGTATCCGTCGGCAAGCAAGGCTTGCACAGCCTCCTCGAACCGCACGGTCTCGCGGAGATTCCGAAACCAGTACGCCGCATCCAATTCGGCCGTGTCCAGTGCCGCGGCTGTCACCGTGGAATAGAACGACACCTGCGACGACCGCGCCGTGACGGTGCGCGCGGCGTCCAGCAGCTCCGCGCGCAACGAGTCGACCTGGGGCGAGTGCGACGCGTAGTCCACCGCGATCCGGCCCACGTAGATGCCATCCGCGATGCACTCGGCCAGAAACTCCTCCAGTTGCTCGGGTGCGCCGGACACGACCGTCGTGCGCGGCCCGTTCGCCGCGGCCACCGCCAGCCCGTCCCGCCCGGCCAATCGCGCGCCGATAGCGGTGGCGGGCAAGGCAACCGAGGCCATCGCACCGGCGCCGGACACTTCGGTCAACGCCCTGGAACGGACGACCACCAGCCGTGCGGCGTCCCCCAGCGACAGCGCTCCCGCCACATACGCGGCCGCGATCTCGCCTTGTGAGTGGCCGACCACCGCATCCGGCACCACCCCGAGCGAGCGCCACAATTCCGCTAGCGACACCATCACCGCGAACAGCACCGGCTGCACCACATCGGTGCGGTCCAGCGACGGCGCACCCGGCGCTCCGCGCAGCACCTCGAGCAGCGACCAGTCGACCAGTGGCGCAAGCGCTTCGGCGCACTCCGTCATCATCCGCGCGAACTCCGGTGCCGAATCCATCAGCTCGACACCCATTCCGACCCACTGGGAGCCCTGGCCCGGGAACACCAGCACGGTCTTTCCGGTGACACCGGCGACGCCGTTGGCCACGTCCGGTGACGGCTCGCCGTCGGCCAGCGCCGCCAGCCCGGACAGCAGCTGCGCGCGATCCGCACCCACGATGACTGCCCGGTGCTCGAATCGCGCCCGGGTGGTCGCCAACGACCAGCCGATATCCACCGGGTTCGAGTCCGGGCGCTCGCGCACCCATGCCGACAACCGCGACGCCTGGTCCGCCAATGCCTGCCGGCTGCGTGCCGACAGGACCCACGGCACCCCGGCGAGCCCCACCTCGGATGTGACGGTGTCGTCGGTGATTTCGATCTGGGGGGCTTGCTCGAGAATGACGTGGGCATTGGTGCCGGAGATCCCGAACGACGACACCCCGGCCCGCCGAGGCCGACCGTCGACGCGCCATTCCCGTTGTTCGACAAGCAACTCCACCGCACCGGCGGACCAATCCACCTGTGTCGACGGCGCATCCACGTGCAGGGTGGCTGGCAGCACGCCACGGCGCAGCGCCTCCACCATTTTGATCACTCCGGCGACTCCCGCCGCGGATACGGTGTGGCCGATGTTCGATTTCACTGCGCCCAGCCACAGTGGCCGATCCGCGGGCCGATCCTGGCCGTAGGTGGCCAGCAACGCCTGCGCCTCGATCGGGTCACCCAATCTGGTGCCGGTCCCGTGCGCCTCGACCACATCCACCTCGGACGCGGGCACACCGGCGTTCGCCAGCGCCCGCAGGATCACCCGCTGCTGTGCCGGACCATTCGGCGCCGTCAAACCGTTCGACGCACCGTCCTGGTTCACCGCCGACCCGCGCACCACGGCGAGCACCCGGTGGCCGCGTCGCCGCGCCTGCGACAACCGCTCGACGACCAGGACCCCGGCACCCTCCGACCATCCGGTGCCGTCCGCCGCGTCGGCGAAGGCCTTGCACCGCGCGTCGGCCGACAGGCCACCCTGCCGCGAAAACTCGGTGAAAACTGCCGGGGTGGCCATCACCGTCACACCGCCCGCCAGCGCCAGCGAGCTCTCACCGGAGCGCACCGACTGCACCGCCTGATGCAGCGCGACAAGACTCGATGAGCACGCCGTGTCCACAGACACCGCGGGACCTTCCAGACCGAGCACGTAGGACACCCGGCCCGACACCACGCTCGACGCGGTCCCGGTCAGCAGGTAGCCCTCGACGCCGTCGTCCTCGGTCGCCCCCAGCCCGTAGCCGGATCCCGCCACTCCCATGAACACGCCGGTGTCACTGCCGCGCAACGAGTTCGGGTCGATGCCCGCGTGTTCGATTGCCTCCCAACAGGTTTCCAGCAGTACCCGCTGCTGCGGATCCATCGCCAGTGCCTCGCGCGGGCTGATCCCGAAGAATCCCGCGTCGAACCGGTCCGCGTCATGGACGAATCCGCCCGCGCGCACCTCCAGCGACGCGGCGACCTGCCAACCTCGATCGGCCGGAAAGCCGGACATCACGTCCCTGCTCTCGGCCACCACGTCCCACAGATCCGCCGCCGAGGACACCCCGCCGGGGAAGCGGCAGCCCATCCCGACGATCGCCACCGGCTCCGACATCGTCGCCACCAGCTTGTCGTTCGCTTGCCGCAGCACGGCATTGTCCTTGGCCGAAACACGCAGCGCCGCAACAAGTTCGTCGATAGACAGAGCCATCGGCTGTTTCCTCACTCTCAGCTGAGCCGGTTGCTCATGATGTGGGCGACCAGACTCTCCGAGTCCATCGCATCGATCGACTCCGGCGCGCCGGTCCGGTCGGAGAGCGGCGCGGGATGGTCGGTGTCGGCCAGGTGGAGCAAGGCGTCCAGGATGCCCATCTCACGCAAATGCGCCAGCGGCACGGTGGCCAGGCGGCGCCGGATTTCGCGCTCGTCCGGATCGATATCGCCGTCCGAGCCTGCGCCGAGGTCCAGCTGCCGGTGTATGTGCTCGGCGACGGCTTGTGGTGTCGGGTAGTCGAAGAGCAGGGTCGCGGGCAGCGTGAGCCCGGTGGCCGCCTGCAACCGGTTGCGGGTTTCGACGGCGGTCAGCGAGTCCACACCGAGATCACGGAAGTTGCGGCCTGGCTCGACGTCCCCGGGGCCGTCGTGGCCGAGTGCCGCGGCGATCTGCGTACAGACAACCTCGAGAATGGCTTGTCGCTGTTCGGATTCCCGCATCGCGGTCAGTGTCTGCCCTAACGCCGATGACGCCGCGCCCGCCGGGTCATGTCGATCCGCCTCCCGAATCGCTCGCACGTCCGGAATATCGGCGATCAGCGGGCGTGTCCGCGCCATGGTGTAGACGGCAGTGAACAGGTCCCAGTCGATGTCGGCGATGGTGGTCCGGATGTCGTCGCCACCGATGGCGTTGGCGAGCGCGGTCATCGCCAGTTCGGGTCGCATCAGTCGGACACCCATCCGGGTCATGTACTGCCCGGCGTCCCCGGTGCTGGCCATACCGTCACCGGCCCAGCCGCCCCAGGCCAGCGTGGTGGCGACCAGGCCGCGGCCCCGCCGCTGCTCGGCGAGGCCGTCGAGAAAGGCGTTCGCGGCTGCATATTCGGCGGCGCCGGCGCTGCCCCAGGTCGCGGCACCGGATGAGAACAGCACGAACGCGTCCAGGGGACGGTCGCCGAGCACGTCGTCGAGGTGTTCGGCCCCGAGCACCTTGGCGGCGAGGACGGAGTCCATGGACGAGGGCACGATCTCGGTGAGCGGATGGTGCGCAGCGACGCCCGCGGCATGGATCACCGCGGTCAACGCGTCGGCGTCGCGGTCGACCAGCGCCAGCGCCGCGGCCACAGCGCCGCGGTCGGTCACATCACCGGCCAGGATCGTGATGCGGCCGCCCAAGACGCCGACGTCGGTTTCGAGTTCCGCCACGCCGGGAGCGTGGCGGCCTCGCCGACTGAGCAGAACGACATGTTCGGCACCAGCTTTCACCAACCAGCGCGCGAGGTGCCCGCCGATTCCACCGGTTCCACCGGTGATGAGCACGGTCCCGCGCGGTGTCCAGGTCCGAGCTGTGCGGGGCGCGGGGGCGCGCATCATTCGCCGCCCGTAGACACCGGTTTCGCGGATCGCGAGCTGATCCTCGCCATCGTCACGGGACAACACGGACAGCAGCCGCCGCAGCGAGGTCCGATCCGATTCCGGTGGCAGGTCGATCATTCCGCCCCACCAGTCGGGGAATTCCAAGCCTGCCACCTGCCCCATCCCCCACAGTTGGGCACGTCTGGGGTCGGCGATGCGATCGGACTGAACGGCTGCCATTGCGCCGCTGGTCACGCACCAGATGGGCACGCCATGCGCCGGGTCGCCCGGTGCCAGATCGCTCAGTGCTTGGAGCAGCGCGAGATTCCCCAGCACGCCGCGAGATACCGAGGAGACCGCACCGGCTCGATCGTCGATGGCGAGCAGCGATACGACACCGTGCAGCTCATCCACTCGGGTTGCCCGGATCAGATCGGCGATCGCGGCGCGGTCCATCCCGTCGACATCGACGGACACCGATTGCGCCGATACACCCGATTCGATGAACGTCTCGACAACCTCATCGGCGATCATGCTGTGGGATGGGGCGACAACCAGCCAGTTCCCGGACGGCTGGGTCGCACTGTCCGCCAGCAACGTCCATTCGATCCGATACCGCCACGAGTCGATCACCGACTCGTCCCGGCGCCGCTGCCGCCAGGACGACAGCACCGGCAGCACCTCGTCGAACCGTCGACCGGGATCAACGCCCAACGCGCGCACGTCGCCGCGTTCGACCGCGGCCCAGAACTCACCGTCGATCCGGTCGCGGCCGGGCCGCTGTGCCGTGGCTGTGCCGCCGAGCCAATATCGTTGGCGCTGGAACGCATACGTCGGCAACCCGACCCGGCGCCTGCCTTCGCCGAACAGGGCACGCCAGTGGACGGTTTCTCCGGTCACGTGCAGCTGCGCAACGGCTGCCGCCGCCGTCGACGACTCAGGGCGAGCCTTGCGCAGCACCGGTACCGCTGTCCCGCCCGCGGACTGCTCGATCAGATCCGTCAATCCGCCATCCGGGCCGACCACTACGAAACGGCTCGCCCCGGCCAGCTCGAGCGAGCGCACCCCGTCGCCGAAGCGCACCGTCGCACGGACATGCCGCACCCAGTACTCTGGCGCGGCCAACTCCGAACCGGCCAGTTCCCCACTGACATTCGACACGATCGGGATGACCGGTTCAGTGAACGACAGCCCCGCGAGCACATCGGCGAACTCCGCCAGCATGGGTTCCATCAACGGCGAATGGAACGCGTGCGACACCCGCAGCCACGTCGCTGCGCGGCCGATGCCCTGGAAGTGGCTCACCACGTCTTGTACGGCCGCTCGAGCACCGGACACCACGACCGAGCCCGGGCCGTTCACGGCGGCGACGGCGACGTCGGCGGTCAACCGCGGCATGATTTCGGTCTCCGTTGCCGCCACCGAGCACATCGCGCCGTCGTCCGGCAGCACCTGCATCAACCGGCCGCGTGCCGCCACCAGCGCGGCCGCGTCGTCGAGGGACAACACGCCGGCGATATGGGCGGCCGCGACCTCACCGATCGAATGACCCACAACGAAATCCGGTCGGATACCCCATGATTCGAGCAGCCGCGACAGGGCGACTCCGACGGCGAACAATCCCGCTTGCGCGAACGCCGTGGCATTCACGGTGTCCGTGTCGTCGCCCCATATGACCTCGCGCAGCGAGCACTCCAGATATCCGTCCAGCCGATCCGCGGCCGCGTCGAAGGCCGCCGCGAACACCGGGTACGCGTCGTACAACTCCCGGCCCATGCCGCGATACTGCGCCCCCTGGCCTGGGAAGATGAATGCGGTTCTGCCCGAGGTGTCCGCCACCCCGCGCACCACAGCGCCCGAAGGCTCCCCCGCCCCCAGGGCGGTCAACCCGGATAACAACTCCGCACGCTCGAACCCGACGACCACTGCGCGATGATCGAACCGAGACCGAGTACCGGCCAGCGACCATCCGACATCGACCGGATCCAGCTCGGGATGCGCGGATACCCATTCCAGCAACTTCGATGCCTGGGCGGGTATGGCCGATTCGCTCTTCGCGGAAATCATCCACAGCACGGCACGCGAAGCGCCGGGCTCCTCGGTACTCCGGGGATCGATCGTCTCGGGTTCGGGGGCTTGTTCGATGATGACGTGGGCATTCGTACCGGAGATACCGAACGACGACACCCCGGCGCGCCGAGGCCGACCGACGGTGTCCCATTCCCGTTGCCCGGCAAGCAGTTCCACCCGACCGCTGTCCCAATCGACGTGCGGCGACGGTGCGTCGATATGCAAGGTGCGCGGCATGATGCCGCGTCGCATGGACTCCACCGCCTTGATCACGCCCGCCACCCCCGCGGCGGCCAGGGTATGGCCGATATTCGATTTGATCGATCCGAGCCACAGCGGCCGATCGGCCGGCCGGTCCTGCCCGTATGTCGCGAGCAGTGCCTGCGCCTCGATCGGATCACCCAACGTCGTTCCGGTGCCGTGCGCCTCGACCAAGTCCACATCGGTGCCGGCGACACCCGCGTTCGCCAACGCCCGCCGGATCACCCGCTGCTGGGACGGACCGTTCGGCGCGGTCAAACCATTCGACGCACCGTCTTGATTCACCGCCGACCCGCGCACCACCGCCAGCACTTCGTGACCATGGCGCAGCGCATCGGAGAGCCGCTCGAGCACCAGCACTCCCACACCCTCCGACCAGCCGGTACCATCCGCGGTCGCCGCGAATGCCTTGCACCGCCCGTCGGTCGCCAACCCGCCGTGACGGGAGAACTCGGCGAATATCGCCGGTGTCGCCAGCACCGTCACACCGCCGGTGAGTGCGAGCGCGCACTCACCCGAGCGCACCGACTGCACCGCTTGATGGAGCGCGACCAGACTCGATGAGCATGCCGTATCCACCGACACGGCAGGCCCTTCCAGACCGAGGGCATACGCCACTCGGCCCGACACCACACTCGGTGTCGTCCCCGTCATCAGGTAGCCCTCGCCCGCGGCCGCATCGTCAGCGCCGAGACCGTACGGCTGGCTGATCACGCCGACGAAGACGCCCGTGTCGCTGCCCCGCAACGACGTCGGATCGATGCCGGCCCGCTCCAGCGCCTCCCATGAGGTTTCCAGCATGAGCCGCTGTTGCGGATCCATCGCGATCGCCTCGCGCGGGCTGATCCCGAAGAATCCCGCGTCGAATTCACCAGCGTCGTACAGGAAACCACCTGCGCGCACGGGCAATCCGGCGACATCCCAGCCGCGGTCGGACGGAAACCCCGACGCCACATCCCGTCCCTCGGCGACCAGCCGCCACAAATCCTCCGGGGAGGACACACCTCCGGGGAAACGACACCCCATCCCGACAATGGCCACCGGCTCCGCGACCGCACCGGATGACGCAGCCGCGGGAATGGATTCTCCGGGAGCCTCGCCCACCATGTGCCGGTGGAGGTACTCGGCGAGTGCCGTAGGTGTCGGATAGTCGAAAACGAGGGCTGCTGGCAGTCGTAGCCCGGTGGCGGCGGCGAGTCGGTTGCGGACCTCGACGGCGGTCAGCGAGTCGAAACCCAGTTCCTGGAAGTTACGGTCGGGATCGACAGCGCTGGCGTCGCGGTGTCCGAGGACCGTGGCCACCTGGGCGCGCACTACGTCGAGGACCGCCCGCCGCTGTTCGGCCTCGCTCACACCGGCCAGGCGCCGACGCAGCATGCCGAAGTCGTCGGAGTCGCCAACCACTCGGCGCCGCGGGATCGTCACCAATTCCCTGAGCAGAGCTGGTAGTTCGGTCGATCGTCGCGAAAGCGCCTGCGGGTCGATGCGTGTCGCTACGACCTGCGCGGTGGGCGCGGACAACGCCGCGTCGAACATGGCAAGGCCCTCGGTTACCGATAGCGGGGTGATGCCTCGACGCTCGATGCGCTGAATACGTGCCGCACCCAGCACATCACCCATACCCGCACCCGACCACAAACCCCACGCCACCGACACAGCCGCGAGACCGAGACCTCGGCGATGAGCGGCAAGCGCATCCAGGAACACATTCGCCGCCGCATAGTTGCCCTGTCCTTCGGCCAGCACCAGACCACCGACCGACGAGAACAACATGAACACACCCAGCGACATACCCGCGGTCAGCTCATGCAGATACCACGCCGAATCCGCCTTCGCGGCCAGCACCGAATGCATCCGATCAGCGGTCAGTGCCTCGACCAGACCGCTGTCGCCGATCCCCGCCGCGTGCACGACCCCGGTCAGCGGAGACGACTCCGGGATTCCCGCGAGCAACCGCGCGAGCGATCCGCGATCGGAGACATCGCACGCGACGACGTCGGTATGCGCACCGAGCCTGGACAACTCCTCCCGCAAAGCGGTCGCACCGGGAGCATCCGGACCCCGCCTGCTTGCCAGCAGCAGACGCTGCACACCGAGCCGCGCAACGAGGTGCCGGGCAACCTCGGCCCCGATCCCACCCGTGCCACCCGTCACCAGCACCGTGCCATCGGGATCGAGCGCCGGCTCCCGCGGTGGGGTCTGTGTGATCCGAGCCAGCCGAGGTGCGAACGCCGCGCGCCGCCGAATCGCGATCTCCGGCTCGCCGGACATCAGCACGGCAGGCAGCTCCGAAAACGATTCGGCCCCATCGACATCCACCAGCACAAAGCGGCCCGGGTGCTCGGACTGAGCCGCACGCACCAGGCCCCACACGGGGGCGTGTGCCACCTGGACGTCCGTCCCCGGAATGTCGACCGCCCGCTCGGTCACCACCGCAAGCGTCGCATCGGCGAACCGCTCATCCGACAGCCAGCGCTGCAACACCGCCAGGACAGCGACGGCGGCCGAGTGCAGACCCGCGACCACCTCGCCGACCTCTGTATCACACTTCAGCACAACGACTTCCGGAACCGATCCGGAAAGCGCCACCTCTCCCCACTCGACCACAGAGACCGGCTCGCCGCTGGGAACTGCGCGCCACTGCACCCGGAACAGCTCCCCCGGTGTGGACTGTGCCAGCTGCTTCGGCGGCAACGGCCGGACGGACAGCGACCGCACCGACACCACCGGAACCCCTGCACCGTCAGCTGCTTGCACCGACATAGCGCCGGAGCCGATGGGCACAATCCGCACCCGCAGCCGGGACGCCCCGGTAGCGAACAACGACACCCCCTCCCACAGGAACGGCACCGCCGTGGCCTGTCCGTCCGGTCCTGAATCTGCCAGCGCGCTCGCGTGCAATGCCGCGTCGAACAAGGCAGGGTGCACACCGAACCCGGCCGCGTCCGCCACTTCCGGCAGCACGACCTCGGCGAACACCTCCTCCCCTCGCCGCCACATCGCCGTCAAACCCCGGAAGGCGGGACCGTAGCCATATCCCAAGTCGGACAGGCGGTCATAGGCTCCGGCGATGTCCACGCCCGTCGCCCCCGTTGGTGGCCATGTCTCGAATACGTAGTCCGGCAGGGTATCTGCTACCCCGGTGTGCACCCGACCTGTCGCGTGCAGCACCCACGTTCCATCGACATCCTCGTCCGCTGCGCAGGAGTACACCGCGACCGAACGCCCGCCGCCCTCCTCGGGACGACCGAGGACCACCTGGACCCGCACCCCGCCCGCCGCTGGCAGGATCAGCGGAGCCTGCACGGTCAACTGTTCCACGGCGCCGCAACCCACCTGCTGCCCCGCCCGCAGCGCCAGCTCGACGAAACCGGTCCCCGGCAGCAGCGCCACACCACCGACAGCGTGATCGGATAGCCACGCCTGCGTGCCTGCGGACAACCGACCGGTGAACACCACGTCCCCTGACTCGGCATGTTGCACAACCGCACCCAGCAACGGATGATCGGCGCCCACCAGTCCCCATCGCGAAACGTCGGCCGAATCCCCCACCGATTCCAGCCAGAACCGCTGCCGTTCGAATGCGTAGGTCGGCAGATCGACGTGTCGGCCGTATCCGCCGAACACCGCGCTCCAGTCGACGTCTACTCCGGTCACGAACACATGCGCCACGCCGGCAAGCACTGACCATGCCTCCGAACGATCCCGCACCAGCATCGGTGTCACCACCGGATCGGCGGGCTCCAGGCACTGCCCGATCAGTCCCGTCGACCCACCGTCCGGACCTGCCACCACGAACCGGCGCGCCCCGGCCGCGGCGAGTGTGCGCACCCCATCGGCGAAGCGCACGGTCTCCCGGACATGCCGCACCCAGTACTCGGGTGCGGTCATCTCGGAGCCAGCCGATTTCCCACTGACATTCGACACGATCGCGATGGTGGGCTCGGCGAAGTCCAGTCCCGCGAGAACTTCGGCGAACTCGGCCAGCATCGGTTCCATCGATGCCGAATGGAACGCGTGTGATACCGCGAGCCGACCAGTGCGACGGCCCATTTCGGCCAAGCGGTCGACCACCTTCGCGACCGGCTGCGCCGCACCCGACACCACAACCGATTCCGGGCCGTTGACAGCCGCCAGCGCCGCTCCGTCCACCAGCAGCGCCAGCACCTCCGCCTCGGACGCCTGCACCGCGTACATCACGCCGCCGGAGGGCAGCGCCTGCATCAGCCGACCTCGTGCGGTCACCAATGCGGCGGCGTCGTCGAGCGACAGCATGCCGGCCACATGTGCGGCGGTGATCTCACCGACGGAGTGCCCGATGACGAAATCGGCGCGCACACCCCAAGATTCGAGTAGCCGGAACAGTGCGACGCCCACGGCGAACAGGCCCGCCTGCGCACCGGACGTCTGGTCCAGCGTGTTCCGGTCCTCCCCCCACAGCACGTCCCGGATCGACTGATCACCGTGCGCATCGACGGCGCTCACCACCGCGTCGAATGCCGCGGCGAATGCCGGAAACGTGCCGTGCAGTTCGCGGCCCATCGCGAGATATTGCGCCCCCTGCCCTGGGAATACGAATGCCGTGCCGCCCGAGGGCTGTACCGAACCTCGGATCACGGCGGCCGCATCGGCACCCTCGTGCAACGCTACGGTGCCGGTCAGCAAGCCGTCGCGATCCGGCCCGAGCACCACGGCTCGATGCTCGAATACAGATCGCGTCGTCGCCAGCGACCATCCGATATGCGCCGGATCCGACTCCGGACGCGACGACACCCAGTCCAGCAGTCGGCCCGCCTGGTCGGTCATCGCCTGCGCACTGCGCGCCGACAACACCCACGGCACCAGCGCAGGCCGATAACCCGTCGGGTCGGCGGTGGCATCATGCTCGGCGACCTGCTCGAGGATGAGGTGGGCGTTGGTTCCGGAGATCCCGAACGACGACACCGCAGCACGTCGCGGCCGATCCAGTTCGTCCCAATCCCGGTGTTCGACAAGCAGTTCCACTCGGCCGCTGTCCCAATCCACCTGCGACGACGGTGAATCCACATGGAGTGTCTTCGGCAGCACCCCCCGCCGCAATGCCTCGACCATCTTGATCACCCCGGCCACACCGGCCGCGGCTTGGGCGTGGCCCATGTTCGACTTGATCGATCCGAGCCACAGCGGGCGGTCAACGGGACGATCCTGACCGTAAGTGGCGAGCAGCGCATGAGCTTCGATCGGATCACCCAGTGCCGTACCGGTCCCGTGCGCCTCGACCACATCCACCTCGGACGCGGCCAGCCCAGCATTCGCCAACGCCAGCCGAATGACCCGCTCCTGCGATGGTCCGTTCGGCGCCGTCAAACCATTCGACGCACCATCTTGATTCACCGCACTACCGCGAATCACCGCCAGCACGCGGCGGCCATGGCGCCGGGCATCCGAAAGCCGTTCCAGCACCAGCACCCCGACGCCCTCGGACCACCCGGTACCGTCCGCGGCCTCCGCGAACGACTTGCACCGTCCGTCGGCCGACAACGCCCGCTGCCGCGAGAATTCCACAAACAGTCCCGGAGTCGCCATCACCGTCACGCCGCCGGCCAAGGCCAAGGTGCACTCACCCGACCGCAGCGCCGCCACCGCCTGGTGCAGCGCGACCAGGCTCGACGAGCACGCCGTATCCACCGATACCGCAGGCCCTTCCAGCCCGAGCGCATACGACACCCGGCCCGAAACGATCGAGCCTGCACTGTCATTGCGCGGATAGTCGTGATGCATCACGCCCATGTAGACGCCGGTTGCACTGCCCCGCAACGCCTTCGGGTCGATAGCGGCCCGCTCCAGCGCCTCCCACGATGTCTCGAGCACCAGCCGCTGCTGCGGATCGATGGCGACGGCCTCGCGGGGGCTGATCCCGAAGAACCCTGCGTCGAATTCGCCTGCCCGATGCAGGAAGCCGCCCTCGCGCGCATACGTTTTCCCGGTCGCATCGGGATCCGGGTCGAACAGCCCGTCGACGTCCCAGCCGCGGTCGGCCGGGAACTCCGACACCACGTCGCGCCCGTCGGCCACCAGCCGCCACAGGTCCTCAGGTGTGCAGACCCCGCCCGGGTAGTGGCACCCCATCCCGACGATCGCCACCGGCTCCCTGGTGGCGGCCACCAGTTGCCGGTTCTGCGCGCGCACCGTCTCGTACTTCTTCAACGACGCCCTGAGCGCGTCCAGCAGGGTCTGGTCCGAAGCGGTCATCAGTCCTCCAATGCCATCTCGATGAGCGCGCTGGCGCTGAGCGAGTCGATAGCATCGCCGTCGGATTCCATGTCCGTGTCGGCCGCCTGTTCGGACAGTTCGAGCAGCGCGGGCAGCAACCCTGCGCGACGGATCGTGTCGAGCGGAATCGCGCCGATAATGTCCCGTAGTCGTTCCTGCGCGGGATCGGGAGATCCGGGTCGGTCGGTGAAAAGGTGCTTCCGAACCAGGTATTCGGTGAGGGTGGCCGGGCTCGGGTAGTCGAAAATGAGGCTGACAGGCAGGCGCAGCCCGGTGGCGGTGTTGAGCCGATTGCGGACCTCGATGGCCGTCACCGAGTCGAAACCCAGCTCCTGGAAATTGCGGTCCGGATCGATATCGGCTGCGCCGTCATGTCCGAGAACAACCGCCACTTGAGTACGAACCACCTCGAGGACCACGCGGATCTGTTCGGTCTGGGTCGAACCCGTCAGCCGCTTGCGCAGTCCGGTGGAATCACCTGTGTCGCCCGCGGCCATCCGCCGAGCCGGTGGAACCAGGTCACGTAGCAGAGCGGGCACCGGGTCGGTGCGCTCGGCCAGTGCTCGGGTACTGATGCGGGTGGCCATGACGACCGAATCCGCCACGCCGAGCGTCGAATCGAGCAACGCCAACCCATCGGTGACCGACAGCGGTGTGATGCCCTGGCGTTCGATGCGCTGAATACGTGCCGCACCCAGCAGATCGCCCATACCCGCACCGGACCACAAACCCCACGCCACCGACACAGCCGAAAGTCCACTGCTTCGCCGATACGCGGCCAGCGCATCCAAGAACACATTCGCCGCCGCGTAGTTGCCCTGCCCCTCGGCCAACACCAAGCCGCCCACCGAGGAAAACATCATGAACAAACCAAGCGGCATTCCCGCGGTCAACTCGTGCAGATACCAAGCCGAATCCGCCTTGGCAGCCAACACCGAGTGCATCCGATCTGCGGTCAGCGCGTCGACGAGGCCGGTGTCGCCGATCCCTGCGGCATGCACCACCCCGGTGAGCGGATATGCCGCGGGAATCGCCTCGATCAACCGTTGCAGTGCCGCCCGGTCGGCCACATCGCACGCAAGGATATCGACGGATGCGCCGAGCGCCTCGAGCTCGTCTCGCACAACGGTCGCGCCCGGAGCACTCGAACCCCGCCTGCTTGCCAGTAGCAGACGTTTCACACCGTGCCGCGCAACGAGGTGCCGCGCAACTTCGGCTCCGATCCCACCCGTGCCACCGGTGATCAACACCGTGCCATCGGGATCCAGTCGGACTGGTTCGCCGAGCTCGGCCCGCGCGATGCGTGCCAACCGAGGGACACAGACCCGGCCGAGCCGGATCGCCACCTCGGGCTCGCCGGCGACCAACGCCGCCGACAAGGCAGCGGTCGAGGACTGATCGCCGTCGACGTCCACCACGATGAACCGTCCGGGGTGTTCGGCCTGGGCCGCGCGCAGCAGACCCCAGACGGGAGCATGCGCCACATTCAGTTCGACGCCGGTAGCAGCCAGGTCGGTGCCGGTGACATCGACGGCTCGTTCGGTCACCACGGCCAGGGTCGTGTCGGCGAACCGCTCGTCGGCCAGCCACCGCTGCAGTGCCTCCAGCACGTCGACACTGACGGAATGCAGATCGGCCACCACCCCATCGGAACCGGCCGCACACCGGTAGACCACGACATCCGGTACCTGACCGCCGGTTTCGACCTCATGCCACTGCGCCCACGGCGCCGAACCTGCGGCCGCAGCCGCCCGCCACGCGATCCGAAGCAGATCTCCCCGACCCGGTCCCCGCAACTGCTCCTCCGACACCGGTCGCACGGACAGCGACCGCACCGACAACACCGGCGCTCCAGCGTGATCCGCCGCTTCCACCGCGACGCTGTCGGTGCCGACCGGCGAGATCCGCACCCGCAACCGTGTCGCCCCCGAGGCGAACAACGACACACCCTCCCACAGGAACGGCACCGCTGTCGCGTCCCCATCCGACCCCGAACTTCCGTGCACCGCACCGGCATGCAGCGCAGCATCGAACAATGCCGGATGCACGCCGAACCCGGCCGCATCGGCCACGCCGGGGAGGACGACCTCGGCGAACACCTCCTCCGCCCGCTGCCACATCGCTGTCAGACCACGGAAAGCGGGACCGTAGCCGTACCCGAGGTCGGACAAACGGTCGTAGGCGCCCGCCACGTCGACCGGCAATGCCCCCGACGGCGGCCAGGTCTCGAAGTCGAACTCCGGCACCTTCGCGGCCGGCCCAACGGTGCCGCGTGCGTGCAACACCCACTCCCCGTTCCCGTTCTCGGTGGTGGAGTACACCGACACACTACGGTCACCGGTCTGCTCGGGACCGCTCACCACGACCTGGATCCGAACGGCGCCCTCGACCGGCACCAGCAGCGGTGCCTGCAAGGTCAATTCCGCCAGCACCGCACAGCCCACCTCGGCAGCGGCGCGCAGCGCCAACTCCACGAAACCCGTGCCGGGCAGCAGCACCACCCCGGCCACGGCGTGATCGGCCAGCCACGGCTGGGATTGCTGCGACAGACGGCCGGTCAGCACCACACCGCCCGACTCCGGCGCGACCACGACGGCACCCAGCACAGGATGACTCAGGGGGGACAAGCCCAACGACAGCGCATCCCCCGAACCCGCCATCGGATCCGCCCAGTACCGGCGCCGCTGGAACGCGTACGTCGGCAGATCGACTCGCTGCACCGCGCGGCCGGAAAACACCGCGGCCCAATCCACTCCATCCAGGTGGGCGACCGCCGCCAGCGCGGACGAGGGCTCCGAACGTCCCTTTCCCAGCACCGAGATCACCCGCGCGTCCGGCGATTCCACGGATGCTTCGATCAGTCCGGGCAGTCCACCGTCCGGACCCGCGACAAGGAATCCGGCGACACCCGCACGGTGCAAGGCCCGGATTCCGTCGGCAAAGCGCACCGTTTCGCGAACATGCCGGACCCAGTACTGCGGCGACACCAACTCCGAACCAGCCAACGCGCCAGTCACATTCGACACCACCGGAATCACCGGTTCCTCGAAAGCAAGTCCCGCCACCACCTCAGCGAACTCCGCCAACATCGGCTCCATCAACGCCGAATGAAACGCATGCGACACCCGCAACCAACTCACCCGACGCCCCATGCCCTGCAACCCATCCACGACGGCGGACACCGCATCCCGAACACCGGACAACACCACCGAACCCGGACCGTTCACCGCCGCAACAGCAACCCCATCGGCCAACAGCGCACGCACCTCCGCCTCCGACGCCGCCACCGCACACATCACCCCACCCGACGGCAACCCCTCCATCAACCGACCACGCGCCACCACCAACACCACCGCATCCCCCAACGACAACACACCAGCCACATGCGCAGCCACCACCTCACCCACCGAATGCCCAACCACAAAATCCGGCCGAATCCCCCACGACTCCAACAACCGAAACACCGCAACCTCAACCGCAAACAAACCCGCCTGCGCAAATACCGTCCGACTCAACAGCTCTTCGTCAGATCCCCAAACAATCTCGGTCAAACAACACCCCAACTGTTCATCCAACCGACCGACAACCTCATCGAACGCCGCAGCAAACACCGGATACGCCCCATACAGCCCCCGGCCCATACCCAGCCACTGCGCACCCTGCCCCGGAAACACCAGCGCCGTCTTCCCCGGCACACCAGCCACGCTCCGCACCACAGCAGCCGACGACCTACCCCCAGCCAACTCCGCCAACCCGGACAACAATTCCGTCCGATCCGCACCGACCACCACCGCACGATGCTCGAACCGCGACCGCGTCGTCGCCAGCGACCATCCCACATCGACCGAACCCAGTCGGGGTCGCTCGGCCAGGAATTCCACCAAGCGCTGGGCCTGTGCGCGGAGCGCCGATATATTTTTCGCCGAGACAATCCACGGCACCGCACCATCGCTTGCGCCGGTCCGGTCGACAGTCGCGGTGCTGATCGCTTCGTGATCGGCGACCGGGGCCTGCTCCAGAATCACGTGCGCATTGGTGCCGCTGACCCCGAACGACGAAACGCCCGCCCGCCGCGGCCGTTTCGTCTCCGGCCACGCCATGGGTTCGGTCAACAATGCCACCGCACCGGACGTCCAATCCACGTGCGAGGACGGCGAATTCACGTGCAGGGTGGCGGGAAGCACCCCGCGGCGCATCGCTTCCACCATCTTGATCACGCCCGCGACACCGGCGGCGGCCTGCGTGTGACCGATGTTCGATTTGATCGATCCCAGCCACAGCGGACGATCCGCCGGCCGATCCCGGCCGTAGGTGGCCAGCAGCGCCTGTGCTTCGATGGGATCGCCCAATCGTGTTCCGGTGCCGTGCGCCTCGACCACATCGACCTCGGCGGCAACCAGTCCCGCGTTCGCCAAGGCCCGGCGGATCACGCGCTGCTGGGCGGGGCCGTTCGGCGCGGTCAAACCGTTCGACGCACCATCCTGATTCACCGCCGATCCACGCACCACCGCCAGCACTTCGTGGCCGTGGCGGCGCGCGTCGGAAAGCCGCTCGACCACAAGCACTCCCACGCCCTCGCTCCATCCGGTGCCGTCCGCCGCATCCGCGAACGACTTGCACCGCCCATCCGGGGCGAGCCCACGCTGCCGGGAGAACTCGATGAAGGTGCTCGGCGTCGCCATCACCGTCACCCCGCCCACCAAGGCCAGTGCGCACTCACCCGAACGCACCGACTGCACCGCCTGATGCAGGGCGACCAGGCTGGACGAGCACGCCGTATCCACCGATACCGCAGGCCCTTCCAGTCCGAGCGCGTACGACACCCGCCCGGACACGATCGCGCCTGCGACCGCACTGCCTGGATAGTCGTGGTACATCATGCCGACGAACACGCCGGTGTCGCTGCCGCGTAACGACTCCGGCGCGATGCCCGCGTCTTCGAGTGCCTCCCAGCTGGTTTCCAGCAGCAGCCGCTGCTGCGGATCCATCACGGCGGCTTCCCGGGGGCTGATGCCGAAGAACTCCGCGTCGAATTCAGCCGCGTCGTACAGGAATCCGCCCCTGCTAACGTACGATCTCCCAACCGCCGCGGGATCCGGGTCGAACAACGACGCCACATCCCAACCACGATCGACCGGGAATCCCGAGATGGTGTCCCGGCCTTCGGCGACCACATCCCACAGTTGCGCCGGGGAGCCCACGCCGCCCGGATAGCGACATCCCATGCCGACGATCACCACCGGCTCCGCCGCGGTCTGGGCAGGTGCGTTTCCAGATGGAGTATCCGGCTCTTCACCGAGCAGATCCCGAAGGATCAGGCGGGCAACGGCATCCGGCGTCGGATAGTCGAAGACGAGGGTCGCAGGCAGCCGCAGGCCGGTCACCGCGCTGAGCCGGTTGCGAGCCTCGACCGCGGTCAGCGAATCGAATCCCAACTCTCCGAAATTGCGACCCTCCTCGATGGCGGCCGGCCCGTCGTAGCCCAGCACTGTGGCGATCTGGTCACGTACCAGGGCGAGTACCAGCCGCGCTCGGTCGGACGCGGCGAGGCCGGACAGCCGCTCACGCAGCACCGCCGCCGAATCCGCCGCCGAAACACCGGTTGCTCCCGTGGCACCGCGACGCGCGCGCGGCGCCAGTTCCCGCAGCAGCGGCGCGAGGGTTTCGGTCCCGGACTGTGCCGCGAGCGCGATCGGGTCCCAGCGAACCGCGACCACCTCGGCGAGGTCCTGCCCCACGGCGGCATCGAACAGTGCCAAGCCCTGCTCGGTCGACAGTTCCAGGAACCCGGTCCGGTTCCATCGCGTGGCGTCGACCGCGCCGAGCTGCCCGCGCATTCCGGTGTCCGAGGCCCACATGCCCCATGCGATCGACGTCGCCACCAACCCGTTCGCGCGCCGGTGTGCGGCCAGCCCGTCGAGGACCGTGTTCGCGGCCGCGTAGTTGCCCTGGCCGGCGCCACCGAACGTCCCCGCGACCGACGAATACAGCACGAACATCGCCAAATCCAGGTTCCCGGTCAGCTCGTGCAGGTACCAGGCCGCATCGGCTTTTGCCGCCAGCACCGCATCCAGCCGCTCCGGCGTCAGCGATGCGACCACACCGTCGTCGAGCACGCCCGCCGCGTGCACCACACCGACCAGGGGAGACTCCTGCGGCACGGAGGCAATCACTTCCGCCACCGCATCGCGCGCGGATACGTCGCACGCCACGACGCGAACTCGAGCCCCTAGATCGGTGAGCTCCCGCAGCAATTCGGCTGCGCCGGGTGCCGCCGGTCCACGACGGCTCACCAGTATCAGTGATCCGGCCCTATGCGCTACCACGAGATGCCGGGCCATCGCCGCGCCGAGCCCTCCGGTACCGCCGGTGATCAACACCGTCCCATCGGTCAGCGCTCGCCTGGTACCTCGCCGCACACGGGTGCCCGTGGCGGGGACACGCCTCAGCCGGGCCGCATGCAACACACCGCCGCGAACGACGACCTGCGGCTCGCCCGAGGCGAGCACCGCGGGCACCACACCAACGTCACCGGGCGCACTATCACTGTCCACGAGCACAATTCGACCCGGATCCTCCGACTGCGCCGCACGCACCAGCCCCCACATCGCGGCACCCGCCAGGTCCGTCACATCTTCTCCGGCCGGCCCGACCGCGCCATGCGTGATCAGCACCAACGTGCTCGTCCCGAATCGAGACGCACCCAGCCACGTCTGCACCGCTGCCAACGCCTCGCGGGTGGCGGTATGAATTCTCGCTACGACGTCACCGACACTCCCACAGCTACCCGGGACGTCGATGACGACAACCGAGGGTATGGCATCAGGTCTGTCCTGTGCGTGGCGGATCGTGGTCGGGAACGAGCCGATGTCGGAGAACGACATCAGATCCGCAACAACCGGCGGTGTGCCGACGGGCGGGACAAGCGGATTCCATTCGACCGCATGCAACCGATCATTCGATCCGGCAGTGGACAGTTGTTCGGCCGCCACCGGCCGCGTAGTCAACGAGCGGACCGTCAGCACCGGCTGATCGTTCTCGTCAACAGCGACGATCGCCAGCGCGCCGGTACCGTTCGGTGCTGATGAGATTCGGGCGCGCAATGACGACACTCCGGTAGCGTGCAGCGTCACGTCCTGCCAGGAGAACGGCATGGCCATGGACGGTCCGTCCCCGCTCTCCGGTTCGGCGAGCGCCAGCGCATGCAGTGCCGCATCCAAGAGCGCCGGATGCACGCCGAAACCCGCTGTACCCGTGTCGGTTTCCGGCAGCTCGACCTGTACGAACAGGTCCGCGTCCCGCTGCCACACAGACCGCAGGCCGCGGAAGGTCGGCCCGTACCCGTAGCCCACGTCCGCCAGCCGGTCGTAGACGCCGCTCACGTCGATCGGTACCGCATCCGAAGGCGGCCAGTCACCGAGCCGATCCGCTGCACCGTGGCCCGCGGCCTGCCGACTCAGCACGCCTTGCGCGTGTACCGTCCACTCCTCGTCGGTATTCGCGTCCTCGATGCACGAGTACACCGATACGGCGCGCGCGCCGGTTTCGTCGGGGCCCGCCACGACCACCTGGATGCGAACCCCACCCGCGGACGGCAACACCAGCGGCGTCACCAACGTCAGCTCCCGCACCGTGGCGCAGCCCATCTCGGCACCGGCACGCAGCACCAACTCGACGAATGCCGTGCCGGGCAACAGCACCACCCCACCCGCGGCGTGATCGCCGAGCCACGGCTGGGAATTCAGCGACAGTGTGCCGGTGAGCACAACGCCACCCGAATCCGGGGAAGTCACCACCGCACCGAGCAACGGGTGATCGGCGGCCGACAATCCCGCCGCGGACACCTCACCCGCAGCCGTGGTCGCGTTCAGCCAGTACCGCCGCCGTTGAAACGCATATGTCGGCAGCTCGACCCGCCGGGGCGCGGCCGGCGCGAACACCGCAGCCCAGTCCACATCCACGCCCCTGACGTCCAGTTGCGCGACAGCGGTCAGCGCGGTCGATACCTCCGGCCGGTCTTTGCGCAGCAGCGGCACCGCCGCCACCTCGGCCCCGTCGACGGATTCGAGGCTCCGGCCGATCAATGCGGTGAGACCACCGTCAGGTCCCGCGATCAGGAATTTGGTGGCTCCTGCTCGCCGCACGGCGAGCATTCCCTCGCCGAAGCGCACCGTCGCGCGGACGTGGTCCACCCAGTACCGCGGCGTCGCCAGTTCCGAACCTGCGAGCTTCCCGCTGATATTCGACACGATCGGGATCGACGGCGTGCTGAACGTAAGCCCGGCAACGACATCGGCGAACTTCGCGAGCATGGGTTCGGTCAGCGGCGAGTGGAATGCGTGCGACACGGGTAGCCAGCTGACGCGTATTCCCCGCTGCCGCAACCGGTCCACGATCTCGGCAACCGCATCGCGCGCGCCGGACAGCACGACCGCATCCGGTCCGTTCACCGCCGCAACAGCGACACCGTCGGTCAGCATCGCCGATACGTCGGCTTCGGACGCCGTCACGGCACACATCGCCCCGCCCGGCGGCAGCGCCTGCATCAAGCGTCCGCGCGCGGCCACCAGCGTGGCTGCGTCATCGAGCGTCAGCACACCGGCCACATGCGCCGCCGCCACCTCGCCGATTGAATGACCAGCCACGAAATCCGGCCGAACGCCCCATGATTCGAGCAGTCGGTACGCGGCCACCGCGACGGCGAACAGACCGGCCTGCGCGAACACGGTGGCGTTTGCCGCCTCCTGATCCGAGCCCCACAGGATCTTGCGCAGCGCACCGCCCAGCCGCTCCTCCAGCCGAGCCGCGACCTCGTCGAATGTCGTCGCGAAGACCGGAAATGCCGCGCACAGCTCCCGGCCCATGCCCACGAATTGCGCGCCTTGCCCAGGGAACACCAGCGCGGTCTGCCCGGCGCCGTCCGCTCTCCCCCACGTAACGCCTGTCGTCGGCGTCCCGTCCGCCAACGCTGCCAACCCGGACAACAGCTCCGAACGATCGGCACCGACGACGACCGCGCGGTGCTCGAATCGCGATCGCATCGTCGCGAGCGACCAGCCCACATCCACCGGGGACGACTCCGGATGTCGAATGATCCAGTCGTGCAGCCGTTTCGCCTGGGCGAGCAACGCTTCTCGGCTCCGCCCGCCCAAAACCCACGGAACCACCGCCATCTCGCAGGGCGCGGCGACCTCGGCGGGTTCGGGATCGGCCGCGGGCGCCTGCTCCACAATCACGTGCGCGTTCGTGCCGCTGACCCCGAACGACGACACTCCGGCCCGGCGCGGCCGCTCCGTCGCCGGCCACGCCCTTGCCTCGGTCAGCAGTTCCACGGCGCCCGCGGTCCAGTCGACATGGGCGGACGGCCCGTCGACATGCAGCGTCTTCGGGAGAACGCCGCGCCGCATGGCTTCGACCATCTTGATCACCCCGGCCACCCCGGCTGCCGCCTGGGTGTGACCGATATTCGATTTGATCGAGCCCAGCCACAGCGGCCGGTCGGCGGGCCGATCCTGCCCATAGGTCGCCAGCAGCGCTTGGGCCTCGATCGGATCACCCAGTGTCGTGCCGGTGCCATGCGCTTCGATCACGTCCACGTCGGATGCGGCGACGCCCGCGTTCGCCAAAGCCCGGCGGATCACCCGCTGCTGGGACGGACCATTCGGCGCGGTCAAACCATTCGAGGCACCGTCCTGATTCACCGCACTACCCCGAACCACCGCCAACACCCGATGACCGCGGCGTCGTGCCTGCGACAGCCGCTCCACTACGAGCACGCCGACGCCCTCGCTCCATCCGGTACCGTCGGCCGCATCCGCGAATGATCTGCAGCGCCCGTCCGCCGACAGGCCACCCTGCCGGGAGAACTCGAGGAATGCCGCAGGTGTGGCCATCACCGTCACCCCGCCGACGAGCGCCAACGTGCACTCGTTCAACCGCACGGCTTGTACCGCCTGGTGCAGGGCGACCAGGGAGGACGAGCATGCCGTATCCACCGACACCGCGGGGCCTTCCAGGCCGAGCACATACGACACCCGGCCCGACACCACGCTTGATGTAGTCCCCGTCAGGAGATAACCCGCGACGTTGTCGGCGTCGGCGACCTGGTGCAGGCGCGGGCCGTAACCCTGGTCGGTCACCCCGGCGAACACGCCGGTATCGCTGCCGCGCAACGTCTCCGGGTCGATTCCCGCGTCTTCCAGTGCCTCCCAGCAGGTCTCCAGCAGCAACCGCTGCTGCGGGTCCATCGCCATGGCCTCACGCGGGTTGATTCCGAAGAACCCGGCATCGAAATCGGCGGCTCCATCGATGAATCCACCCTCGCGCACCTCCAGCGAGGCCGCCACATTCCAGCCCCGATCAACCGGAAACCCCGACACCGCATCCCGGCCCGCCGCCACCACATCCCACAGATCCGCCGCCGAGGACACACCTCCCGGATAGCGGCATCCGATCCCGACGATCGCCACCGGTTCCGACAGTGCCGCATGCAGCTGCTGCTTGGCCTCGTACAGCTCGGAAGTGACCCATCGCAGGTTTTCGAGGATCTTGTCGTCGTTCATCGATCTGGACCTATCTGTCGAAAGCCGGTGCGCGCGTCAGGATTTTCCGAGCTGCGTCTGGATGAAGTCCGCGAGTTCCTCTGCCGATGCGGACCGCAGGGCGTCCTTGGTATCCGCAATCCCTGGAACCCCCACCGTGTCACGGCATTTCAGGAGGAGGTGTTCGAGACGCTGTGCGGCATCGCGGCGTTCGGGGCTATCGGGGCGAGTGTCGAGCAGCACGGCTTCCAGCTCGTCCACCGCACGCAGCACTCGCTTCGCCACGGCATCGGTCTCGCCGACGCCTAGTTGGTGAAGGAGGTGTTCGGCGACGGCCCGGGAGGTGGGATGGTCGAAGATCAGGGTCGCCGGCAGTGCCAGCCCGGTTGCGAACCTCAATCGGTTGCGGGCATCGACGGCGGTCAGCGAATCGAATCCGAGGTCCTTGAAATTGCGGTCGGGTGCGACCACATCGAATGCGGTGTGGCCCAGAACCATCGCAACCTGGTCGCGCACCAGGTCGAGCAGCAGACGTTGCTGTTCGGCCGCGGGCAAGCCGGTCAGCCGCTGCCGCAACACGGCTTCCGACTCCGCCGTGGCCGCGGTGTCGTCCTGTTCGTTCCGCAACACCGCCCGCACGTCGGGGAGGTCCGCGATGAGCGGCCGATGGCGCAGCATCGTGTAGGGCCCGGTGAACAACGTCCAATCCATGTCGGCGATGGTGAGCACGGTTTCGTTGTTACCGACCGCCTGACTCAGTGCCCGCAGAGCGGTATCCGGGTCCATCAACCGCACGCCCCTGCGTTCGAGATAATCGGCCGCGCCGGTGGTCTCGGCCATCCCGCCGCCCGCCCAGCCGCCCCAGGCCAGTGCGGTGGCGACCAGTCCGCGGGCACGCCGGTGTTCGGCGAGACCGTTCAGGAACGCGTTGCCCGCGGCGTACCCGGCGCCGCCGCTGTTGCCCCACGTCGCGGCGCCGGAGGAGAACAGCACGAAGGCATCGAGCGGACGCTCGCCGAGCAGGTCGTCGAGGTGCTGGGCGCCTGCGATCTTGGGGGCAGCGACAGCGGCGAGCGCGGCCGGATCGGTGTCGGTGATCCGACACTGCGATTCCACTCCGGCCGCATGGATCACGGCGGTCAAGGGGATGTCGCCGTCATCGATTGCCGTCAGTGCCGTGGCCACCTCGTCGCGATCGGTCACATCACAGGCCAGGATCGTGGCACGGCCGCCGAGCGACGTCAGCTCCGCCGCCAGTTCACCGGCGCCGGGAGCGCGCGGGCCGCGTCGGCTCAGCAACACGACATGCGCTGCCCCGCCCCGCACCAGCCACCGGGCGAGATGCGCGCCGATACCGCCGGTGCCGCCGGTAACCAGGACCGTTCCCCGTGGCGTCCATGATCGGTTCAGACCTGATTCGGGCAGCGGCGCCCGCATCATCCGCCGACCGTAGCTGCCCGACGGGCGCAGCGCGATCTGATCTTCGCCATCATCGCGTGACAGCAAGCCCGGCAGTCGGCGCAGGAGCGCGGAGTCCCATTGGGCGGGCAGGTCGATCATGCCGCCCCACCGGTCCGGGAGCTCCAGACCTGCCACCTGGCCGATGCCCCACATCGGCGCTTGGCGTGTGCTGTCGACCCGCTCGGCGGGACCGACCGCGACCGCGCCGCTGGTCACACACCACAGCGGGACACCGACACCCACATCGCTCGCAGCCTGTAGGAGAAGAAGATTCCCCAGCACGCCTCGGGTCAATGCGGTAGCCCGGGTACTGGGCCGATCATCCAACGCGGCGAACGACACGACACCGGATAGTTCGCTCGCCGCATGTTCGCGACGGAGCAGGTCGGTGACCTCGTGCCGCGTCATCCGGTCGGCATCGATCTCTATCCTTCGCACGTCGACGCCCGACTCCTGAAGCGCCCCAAACGGATCTCCGTCGAGCGCAGCACCGGCCGAGACGACGACAAGCCATGTGACCGACGGCTGGAGCGGGCGGTCCGCGAGTCGGGCCCATTCGATCCGGTAACGCCAGGAGCCGATCGCCGATCGGCTTCGGCGCCGCGAGCGCCAGGACGACAGCAGTGGCAGGACCTCTCCGAAGCGGCGATCCGGGTCGATGCCGAGCACATCGGTGTCGGCGCCGTCGACGGCACGCCAGAACTCGCTATCGATGGCGTCCTCGGTGGCCGACAGGTCGGATCCGGAGCCCGCCGCCCGCTCCAACCAGAAGTGGCGCCGTTGAAAGGCATAGGTGGGCAACGGCACCCGCCGTGGCGTGCCGCCTTCGAAGACCGCCGGCCACCGTGCACCCGACGCGTCGACGACGTCCACGCATGCCGCCGCCATCAGTACCGTCGATGCTTCAGTGCGGTCCTTGCGCAAGGCTGGGACCACGAACTCCGCGGACTCCAGGCACTGCTCTATCAGGCTCGTCAGACCACCGTCTGGACCCGCCACCACGAACCGGCTCGCCCCAGCTGCCTCGAGCGCCCGGATTCCGTCGGCAAAGCGCACCGTTTCGCGAACATGCCGGACCCAGTACTGCGGCGACACCAACTCCGAACCAGCCAACCCACCAGTCACATTCGACACCACCCCAATCGCAGGCTCATGGAACTCGAGACCCGCCACCACCTCAGCGAACTCGCCCAACATCGGCTCCATCAACGGCGAATGAAACGCATGCGACACCCGCAACCAACTCACCCGACGCCCCATGCCCTGCAACCCATCCACGACGGCGGACACCGCATCCCGAACACCGGACAACACCACCGAACCCGGACCGTTCACCGCCGCAACAGCAACCCCATCGGCCAACAGCGCACGCACCTCCGCCTCCGACGCCGCCACCGCACACATCACCCCACCCGACGGCAACCCCTCCATCAACCGACCACGCGCCACCACCAACACCACCGCATCCCCCAACGACAACACACCAGCCACATGCGCAGCCACCACCTCACCCACCGAATGCCCAACCACAAAATCCGGCCGAATCCCCCACGACTCCAACAACCGAAACACCGCAACCTCAACCGCAAACAAACCCGCCTGCGCAAATACCGTCCGACTCAACAGCTCTTCGTCAGATCCCCAAACAATCTCGGTCAAACAACACCCCAACTGTTCATCCAACCGACCGACAACCTCATCGAACGCCGCAGCAAACACCGGATACGCCCCATACAAACCCCGCCCCATACCCAACCACTGCGCACCCTGCCCCGGAAACACCAGCGCCGTCTTCCCCACGGTATCCACTGCGCCCAGCGCCACCCCTGTCGACGACCTGCCTTCGGCCAGTTCCGCCAACCCGGATAGCAATTCCGACTGATCGACACCGACCACCACCGCACGATGCTCGAACCGCGACCGCGTCGTCGCCAGCGACCACCCCACATCGACCGAACCCAGCTCAGGGCACGCCAGCAGATAGGCAGACAGCCGTTTTGCCTGCGCTACCAATGCCTCTCGGCTCCGCCCGGACACCACCCACGGCACCACAGGCAATGGGTGCGCTTCATCGCCGGGGTGGTCCTTCTCGATGGTGCCCGGAATATGAGTCGCCGGATCGACCGGTGCTTGTTCCAGTACGACATGTGCGTTGGTGCCGGAGATCCCGAACGACGACACGGCGGCCCGGCGCGGTCGCCCGGTATCGGGCCACGGCCGCTGCTCGGTCAGCAGCGCGAGCCCGCCCGCGCGCCAGTTCACATGCGGTGTCGGTGCGTCCACATGCAAGGTCTCGGGCACTATGCCGTGCCGCATGGCCTGCACCATCTTGATGATCCCGGCCATGCCGGCCGCGGCCTGCGTATGACCGATATTCGACTTGATCGATCCCAGCCACAGTGGCCGATCGTCCGGACGGTCCCGCCCATAGGTCGCCGACAGCGCCTGGGCCTCGATCGGATCACCCAACCGAGTCCCTGTCCCGTGTGCCTCGACCACATCCACATCGGCGGCACCGACACCAGCATTCGCGAGGGCCTGACGGATGACGCGCTGCTGCGACGGACCGTTCGGCGCGGTCAAACCATTCGACGCACCATCCTGATTCACCGCGCTGCCCCGAACCACCGCCAACACCGGATGCCTGAGACGCCGCGCATCCGAAAGCCGCTCCACCACCAGCACGCCGACACCCTCCGACCATCCGGTGCCGTCCGCTGCCTCCGCGAACGGCTTGCACCGGCCGTCCGGGGCCAAGCCACGCTGGCGGGAGAATTCGACAAAGGGCTCCGGCGTGGCCATCACGGTGACCCCACCGGCCAATGCCAGCGTGCATTCACCCGAGCGCAGCGCCGCCATGGCCTGGTGCAGGGCAACCAGACTCGACGAGCATGCCGTGTCCACCGACACCGCGGGCCCTTCCAGGCCGAGCGCATACGACACCCGCCCCGACACCACACTCGACGCGGTGCCCGTCAACAAGTAGCCCTCGGCACCGGTCTCGCTGCCCGTGCCTGCCCACACATTGCCGTAGCCCTGGACCGACACCCCGACGAATACGCCGGTGTTACTGCCGCGCAAGGAGCCCGGTTCGATGCCCGCGTGTTCGATTGCTTCCCAGCATGTTTCGAGAAGTAAGCGCTGTTGCGGATCCATGGCCACGGCTTCGCGGGGGCTGATCCCGAAGAACGCCGCATCGAATTCGCCCGCGTCGGGCAGGAAGCCGCCCTCCCGGGCATATGACTTGCCGGCCGCCGCCGGATCCGGATCGAACAGTCCTGCCACATCCCAACCCCGATCGGCCGGGAACCCGGAGACCGCGTCCCGTCCCTCGGCCACCAGGTGCCACAGCTCATCAGGCGAGGTCACACCGCCGGGGAAGCGACACCCGATCCCCACGATGGCCACCGGCTCGGTGGAGACCGCGACCATCGGCGCCGTCGTCGCGTCCGCAGGCCGTCCGGTCAGCTGACGGTTCAGATAGGCTGCGACGGCCGCGGCGGTCGGGTAGTCGAAGACGAGAGTCGTGGGAAGTGCGAGTCCGGTCACGGTTTTGAGCCGGTTGCGAGCATCCACGGCGGTGAGCGAATCGAAACCCAACTCCTGGAAGTTGCGATCTGCTGCCACCGCATCGGCCCCCGTGTGGCCCAGGACCGCTGCGACCTCGCTCCGTACCAGCTCGAGCAGCACCCGCAATTGTTCGGGCTCGGCCAACCCGGCAAACCGTGCCCGCCATGCCGATTCAGGACTGCCTGTTTCAGTGTTGTTCGTCCGTACCGATTCGGGTACCAACTCGCGCAGTAGCGGCGCGACTGTTCCCGCCCGCGCGGTCAGGGCCGCCGGATCGAATCGGGCAGCAACAACTGCGGCCCGAGGCTGGTTCAGGGCGGCGTCGAACAACGACAGCCCCTGCCCGATCGACAATCCGAGCACACCACCACGAGTCATCCGCGCGGTATCGGAATCACCCAGACGCCCGGTCATTCCGATCCTCGACGACCATAGGCCCCACGCAATGGATGTGGCCACCAAGTCATGTGTCCGACGGAGCGCGGCCAAGCCGTCCAGGAAGGCATTCGCCGCCGCATAGTTGCCTTGGCCCGGCGCGCCCAACACTGCGGCCACCGAGGAGAACATCACGAACATCGCCAGATCCAGATCCCGCGTCAGTTCGTGCAGATACCACGCCGCGTCTGCCTTCGCGGCCAGCGCCACGTCCATCCGCTCCGGCGTCAACGACCCGATCACACCGTCATCGAGCACCCCCGCCGCATGCACCACACCCACCAACGGCAACTCAGCAGGAACCTCGGTCAACAAGCGTGCTACCGCATCGCGATCCGACACATCACAGGCTACAACCTCCACCCGAGCCCCCAGCCCGGTCAGCTCCCCGACCAATTCCTCCGTCCCCACCGCAGCCATCCCCCGACGACTCACCAGCATCAGCGACTCGACACCACACTCGACCACCAAATGCCGAGCCACCACCGCGCCCAAACCACCTGTGCCACCGGTGATCAACACCGTCCCTCCGGCAAGCGTGACGGCCTCCCTCTCCCCATCGCGGTCGTCTGCTCGGACCAGCCGGGCCGCATACAGCGCACCCTTGCGCCGGACCACCTGGGACTCCCCGCATGCCGATACCGCCGAGACGATGTCCGGCAGATCAGCGCGGCCCGTTGATTCATCTATGTCGGCGAGCACGATCCGACCGGGATCCTCCGATTGCGCCGACCGCACCAAACCCCAGACCGCCGATCCGGCCAGATCTGTGACATTCTCATCAGCGGCATCCGCCGCGCCGCACGTCAGGACCAGCAACGTGCTCGACGCGAATCGCTCTTCGCTCGAAAATGCCTGTAGCACAGCCAGTACCCGGTGGGTCGTGACGTGCGTGGCGGCGAGGACATCGGCCGCTTCGCCACGTCGGCAGTCGAGCACGACCAGCGGCGGCAGCACGCCCGAGCCGAGTTCCTCGGTCGCGGATTCGATTTCGGTCCACTCGATGAACGACCTCGACGCCGGGTCCGCGGGCGCCGGTATCTCGATCCACCGCACGGTATGCAGTTGGTCGGCGGCCGAGGGCCCCGCGTCCACCGGTCGGGCCTTCGGGACCAGCCAGTACCGCTGCCGCTGGAAGGCGTACGTCGGCAGGGCCACTTGGCGCGGTGCGGTTCCCGCGAACACGGCGTCCCAGTCGACAGTGTCACCGGACACGAACAGCCGTGCCGTCGCGGCCAGTGGCGCGAAGGCCTCCACACGGTCCTTGCGCAGGGCTGGCACCACCACAACATCCGCACGATCGGCACACTGCTCGATAAAGCTGGTCAAGCCTGCATCGGGACCAACTATTACGTATCTGGTCGCGCCCGCCTCCCGCAGCGCACGTACTCCATCGGCGAAGCGCACCGTCTCCCGCACGTGCCGCACCCAATACTCCGGTGACAGCAGCTCCGAACCCGCCACCGCACCAGTCACATTCGAAACAACCGGAATGGCCGGGTCGCCGAATGCCAAACCACCGACGACGTCGGCGAACTTCGCCAGCATCGGCTCCATCAACGGCGAGTGGAACGCGTGCGACACCCGCAACCAACTCACCCGCCTCCCCGCCAGCGCGAAGTGATCCACTATGGCGGACACCGCATCCCCGATGCCGGATACCACCACCGAACGAGGCCCGTTCACCGCCGCAACCGCCACCTGATCGGTCAGCAACGGCAGCACCTCCGCCTCGGTGGCCGCGACCACGGCCATCGCCCCACCCGCAGGCAACGCCTGCATCAACCGGCCCCGCGCCACCACCAAAGACGCTGCATCGTCCAACGACAGGACATCAGCCACATGCGCCGCCGCCACCTCACCCACCGAATGACCACACACGAAATCCGGTCGCACGCCCCAAGACTCCAACAACCGAAACAACGCCACACCCACCGCGAACAACCCCGCCTGCGCAAACACCGTGGCATCCAACGCCCCCGCATCCGAACCCCAGACGACGTCACGCACCGAACAACCAAGCTCCACGTCCAACCGCGCGACAACCTCATCGAAAGCGGTCGCGAACACCGGGTACGTCGCATACACGCTCCGACCCATGCCAAGCCACTGCGCCCCCTGGCCCGGAAACACCAGAGCAGTCTTGCCCGGCGCGCCCACCACGCCGTGCACTACTCGTTCTGACGGAGTCCCCGCCGCCAATGCCCGCAGACCCGACAGCAATTGCGCGCGGTCGGCTCCCAGCACCACCGCACGGTGCGCGAACCGCGACCGCGTCGTCACCAGCGACCAACCCACATCCGCGGGCGTCGAATCCGAGCTTTGCCGGGTCCACTCCGACAACCGTGCCGCCTGCGCCGCCAAAGCCTCGTGACTCCGCGCCGACAGCACCCATGGCACCACCGAGAGCTCGCCGCCACCGGAGCCTCCGGAATCGGCAGGATCGGGGATCGCCGAGCCCGCCGCAGGCGCCTGCTCCAAGATCACGTGCGCGTTGGTGCCGCTCACTCCGAACGACGAAACGGCAGCCCTGCGCGGACGGTCCCCGACATGCCATTCCCGTTGCTCGACAAGGAGTTCCACCCGCCCGCTGTCCCAATCGACCCGCGACGACGGTGCATCCACATGCAGTGTCGGCGGCAGCACGCCCCGCCGCAGTGCCTCCACCATCTTGATCACCCCGGCCACACCCGCCGCGGCTTGCGTGTGACCGATATTCGACTTGATCGAACCCAACCACAACGGGTCACCCGATTCCCGGCCCTGCCCATAGGTGGCCAAGAGAGCTTGCGCCTCGATCGGGTCACCCAAGGTCGTTCCGGTCCCGTGCGCTTCCACCACATCGACTTCGGCGGCCGACACTCCGGCGTTCGCCAACGCACGGCGGATCACCCGCTGTTGCGACGGACCATTCGGCGCCGTCAACCCATTCGACGCACCATCCTGATTCACCGCACTGCCGCGAATTACCGCCAACACCGGATGCCCGTTGCGCCGAGCCTCCGAAAGACGCTCCAGCACAAGCACTCCCGCGCCCTCGGACCATCCCGTGCCGTCAGCGGACTCCGCGAACGGCTTGCATCGCCCATCCGGTGCCAGGCCCCGCTGCCGGGAGAACTCCACGAACGCGGCCGGTGTAGCCATGACGGTCACACCACCGGCCAAGGCCAGCGAGCACTCATCCGAACGTAGTGCGGCCACCGCCTGATGCAGCGCAACCAACGACGACGAGCACGCCGTATCCACCGACACCGCCGGTCCTTCCAGGCCGAGCACATACGACACACGCCCCGACACCACACTGGACGCCGTCCCGGTCATCAGGTGCCCCTCGACACCGGCACCGACCTGCACGCCCATCCCGTACCCGGACCCGACCACGCCGACGAAGACACCGGTATCGCTGCCACGCAGTGACGTCGGCGTGATTCGCGCGTCTTCGAGTGCTTCCCAGCATGTTTCGAGCAACAGCCGCTGCTGTGGATCCATGGCCGTGGCCTCGCGCGGACTGATCCCGAAGAATCCGGCGTCGAATTCGGCGGCCGCATCGACGAAGCCGCCCTCGCGCACGTACGACTTACCCACCGCTGCCGGATCCGGATCGAACAGACCCGCCACGTCCCAGCCGCGGTCGCCGGGGAATTCGGAAACCGCGTCCCGGCCCTGGGCTACCAGATCCCACAGATCCGACGCGGAGGCGACACCGCCGGGGAAACGACAACCCACACCCACGATCGCCACCGGCTCGGGCGTGCGTGCCTCGAGATCGGCCACCCGGCGACGGCTCTCCCGCAGATCCGCGGTCACGCGGCGCAGCAGGTACTGGAGCTTTTCCTCATTCGTCATGGGGCCATCGCCTTCTCGGAGATCTACGCGGTCCGCGGGGCTGATTTCCCTACCGCTCATGACTGCGCCTCGCTGTTGCTCGGCTCCGTCATGACCGACATGTCCGCTGTGTCGATTGCTCGCTCGCTGTGCTCACTCATGAGATGCCGAATTCGTCACGCAGGACATCGAAGACATCGTGGTCGTCCATCGACATCAGCTCCGAGAGTCCGCCGCCGTCGTGGTCCGCGGCCGGGTGGACGTCCGATACCGGGTTCGCCAGTTTCGCGAGTCTGCGCTGCACCTCGTCGAGCAGGCTTCGGTCGGCCGCTATCGACACCATCGCCGCTTCCAGGTCGTCCACCATGGTCATCACGGTCGATCCATTGCCCAGCAACGCTTCTCGGATGTGCCGCGCGAGCAGGGCGGGTGTCGGATGGTCGAAGACCGCGGTCGCCGGTAGCCGCAGCCCGGTGGCCTTGTTCAGCCGGGTACGCAGCTCGACCGCGGTGAGCGAGTCGAAGCCGAGGTCGCGGAAGGCTTGTTCGGCATCGAGTTCATCGGTGGTGGTGTGGCCGAGTACAGCCGCAGTGTGGGCCCCGATCAGCCGCACGATGGTCGCGCGCTGTTCGTCGTCGGGCAGGTCTACCAGCCGTGCGGCGAATCCGGCGTCCGATACCAGCTGCTGCGACGCGCCCTCTGCCGCCAACAGTTGCGCGACCGCGGGCAGGCCGTGCAATAGGGGACGCGGACGCGCGATGGCGAGGGCCGGGTAGAACCGCGACCAGTCGACGTCGGCCACGACCAACGTCGTCTCCTCGGCGGTGATGGCCTGGTGCAGCGCGGCGGTCGCGAGTTCGGCGGGCATCGAGATCAGCCCGAGTCGATCGAACTGCCCGCTCGTATCGGCGTCGATCGGGTCACCGTTGGCCACCATGCCCCAGGCGATCGTCATTGCGGGCATGCCTGCGCCGCGGCGGTATTCGCTGAGGGCGTCGAGGTAGGCGCTGCCCGCCGCGTCAGCGGCTCGGCCACCGGCACCCCAGACTCCGGCGCCGGACGAGAACGACACCAGCGCAACCTCCCTGCCACGCTCGGCGAGGAGATCGTCGAGTACCCTCGCCCCGATCACTTTCTCCGCCACTGCCTCGGCAAACGAGGCGGCCTCCAGTTCATCGACCGATCTATCGAATGTCGTTGCTGCGGTATGGAATACGGCAGTCAACGGATGCTCGGCGGAAATGCCGTCCAAAATGCGGGTCAGCGCGGGCCGATCGGTGAGGTCATCGGTGACGGTCCGTACGGGTGTCCCGCTGGCCTCGAGTTCCGCGGCCAGCTCCGCTACGGCCGCCGCGTCGCGATCGCCGGTGACCAAGATGAGGCGCGCCGTGCCGAATCCGGCCAGCCACCGCGCAGTGTGCGCACCCAGCCGATCCGCACCGAGCGTGATCAGGATGGTGCCCGTCGGTGTCCACGCCGACGACTGCGCGGTCGTCGCCGGCACGGGCACCAACCGCCTCAGGTACACCCCGGAAGGCCGCACCGCGACCTGATCTTCATCCTCGGCGCCCGCAACGACGGCGCAGACACGATCCCAGGTGCGCCCGTCGATCGTGGCGGGGAGATCGATCAATCCGCCCCAGCGAGCGGGGTGCTCCAGTGCCACAACCCGGCCGAGGCCCCACACGGCCGCCTGTGCCGGATCTGTGCGGACATCCGGCGCGCCGACCGATACCGCTCCGCTCGTCACGCACCACAGCGGCCGTTCCAGTCCGGCGTCGCCCATACCTTGCACCAAGCCGAGCGTCCCGGCCACACCCACCGACAGCGCAGGCGACGCCGAGAGCGGGCGCGAAACGGTCGACAGCAGCGACACCACCCCCGCGACAACATCCGTCCCGCCAATCGATTTCGCGACCGTGTCGAGCAGCCGAGCCTGCCACTGCGCGCGGTCGCCGACCGAGGCGTCGTCAGGCGCCGTGACGACAACGACATCGGCACCGCGTGCCCGCAGCGCCGCGGCGCACTGTTCGGTTGTCGCGGCCCTGTCGCATTCGTGGGGCGCAACGAGCAACCAGGTACCCGCCGCGACCGCCACGTCGCTGTCGGTGCCGGATTTCCACTCGACCCGATACCGCCATCCATCCACCGTGGCGCGGGCCTGCTGTGCCTTGCGCCACGACCGCAGCGCGGGCAGCACCGGCAGCCATGCTTCGGCGGCAACCCCGCCGGAGCCGGTGGTGAGCCTGTTCGCCAACTCCTGTGTGTCACCCTGCTCCACCAACCGCCAGAAATGCTCGTCCACGCCATCCGACGCGGTCGAGCCTGGTTCGGCACCTGCGGCGAACCAGAACCGCTGGCGTTGGAAGGCATACGTAGGCAATGGCACTCGCCGCCCGGCCAGCCCGATATCCGATAGTGCGCTCGCCCAGTCGATATCGATACCGGTGGTGCACAGTTCGGTCGCGGTGCCGAGCAGGCGTTCACTGTCGTTCGCCGCACGTCGCAGACTGCCCACTACCACACCGGGTTCCGCTGCCGCGTCGAGAGTTTCGGCGATCCCCGAGACGAGTACCGGATGGGGGGAGACCTCCAGGAACGTGCGGTGCCCAGCACGGGCCAGCGCGGCGACCGCGTCATGGAAACGAACGGTGCTGCGTAGGTTGGCGAACCAGTACGACGCATCGAGCGTCGCCGTGTCGATCTGCCCGCCGGTGACGGTCGAATAGAACGCCACTTCTCCCTGCTGTGGTTCGATCACCGCCAACTGCTCGACCAGTGCTTGTTCGATCTGGTCGACGTGCGCCGAGTGCGACGCATAGTTCACCGGGATTCGCCTGCACCGGATCTCCTGCTCGGTCAGCATTCGTTCGATGCCGTCGAGGGCCTGCGCCGGACCCGACAACACCACGGTGTCGGGGCCGTTGACCGCTGCGATCGACACCTGATCCGCGCCGCGCCACGTGCCGAGACGCAGATGGACGTCGGACTCCGGCAATGCGACCGACAGCATGCCGCCGTCACCGGCGAGTTCTCGCAGTGCGCTGCTACGCACCGCGACTACGTGCGCCGCCTCGCGCAGCGATAGCGCACCCGCCACACAGGCCGCAGCGATCTCCCCCTGGGAGTGCCCGACGACCGCCGACGGCGTCACACCCCAGCGCCGCCAGACCGCGGCCAGCGACACCATGACCGCGAACAGCACCGGTTGCACCACATCGACACGGTCGAGTTCCGGTGCGCCCTCCGCGCCCATCAGCACATCGCGCACCGACCAACCGATCCAGGGCGAGAGCGCGGCATCACAGTCGGCCAGCCGCTCCCGGAACACCGCCGAGTCGGCCAGCAACACTCGGCCCATCCCGGCCCATTGCGATCCCTGCCCCGGAAATACCCACACGACTCCGGAATCGGGCCCTGGCATCGGGCCGTCGCCGTCGGCTTCTCCCGAAGCAACCGCACGCAGGCCGTCGAGCAGTTCGGCGTGATCCCGGCCGACGACGACCGCGCGATAGGCGAACATCGACCGCGTCGACGCCAACGACCAACCGACGTCCACCGGATCGACATCACGGTCACGCACATGCGCGAGCAACCGAGCAGCCTGGGCCCGCAAGGCCGCGCCCGACTTCCCCGACACCACCCACGGCACGACCGCTGTCGTCGACCGTGGCGCCGCGGCGGTCGCAGTGGCCATCGATTCGGTCGGCGGTTCCTCCAGGATCACGTGCGCGTTCGTTCCGCTGATGCCGAACGATGACACCGCCGCACGCCGTGGCAGTCCTTCGGTTGTCCATGCACGCGGCTCGGTCAACAACTCGACGGCACCGGCCGACCAATCCACCTGCGGTGAAGGCTGTTCCACGTGCAGGGTCTTCGGCAGCACGCCTCGCCGCATCGCCTCGATCATCTTGATCACCCCGGCGACGCCGGCCGCGGCCTGGGTGTGACCGATATTCGACTTGATCGATCCCAGCCACAGCGGCCGATCCGCGGGCCGATCCTGTCCGTAGGTCGTCAGCAGTGCCTCGGCCTCGATCGGATCACCCAATCTCGTTCCCGTTCCATGCGCCTCGACAACATCCACCTCGGACGCGGCGACACCGGCATTCGCCAACGCCTGCCGGATAACCCGTTGCTGTGCAGGACCGTTGGGGGCGGTCAAACCGTTGCTGGCGCCATCCTGATTCACGGCGCTCCCGCGTACGATCGCCAACACCGGATGGCCATGCCGCTGTGCATCGGAAAGTCGTTCCAGCACAAGCACTCCGACACCCTCCGACCAGCCCGCTCCATCGGCGGCGGCCGAGAACGACTTACAGCGGCCGTCCGGCGACATGACCCGCTGCCGGGAGAACTCCACGAAGGTCCTCGGTGTCGGCATCACCGTGACCCCGCCCGCCAATGCCAGCGTGCATTCACCTGATCGGAGTGATTGCGCCGCCAGATGCAGCGCCACCAACGACGACGAACAGGCGGTATCCACCGACAGAGCAGGGCCGGTCAAACCCAGGCTGTAGGCAATGCGGCCCGACGCCACACTCGTCGTGACCCCGGTCAACGACAGCCCGGCCAATTCCGGTGGCACCGTGCCGACCCCGGGCCCGTAATCCTGCGCGATCACCCCGGTGAAGACACCGGTTGCACTGCCTCGCAACGACATCGGATCAATCCCCGCGTCCTCCAACGCCTCCCACACCGTCTCCAGCAACAACCGCTGCTGCGGATCCATCCCCAACGCCTCCCGCGGACTGATCCCGAAGAACCCCGCATCGAACTCCGCAGCGTCATAGAGAAACCCACCCGACATCGCGTAGCTCTTGCCCACCGCATCCGGATCAGAACTGAACAGACCGAGGTCCCACCCGCGATCCACCGGCAGCCCCGACACCACATCCACCCCGTCGGCGACCAACCCCCACAGCCCGTCAGCCGACCCGACGCCGCCCGGAAAGCGACACCCCACACCAACAATCGCCACAGCGTCGCCATCGGTGCCGACAGTCGACGCCCGCACCGATACGGTAGGACTCACCCTCGACCCGAACAGTCCGCTCAGGAATTCGGCGAGCTCGGTCACGGTCGGGTGGTCGAACAGGAGCGCGGCCGGTAGCTTGACCCCGAGCAGCTTGGTCAGCCGATTACGCAATTCGACTGCCGTCAGCGAATCGAACCCCAATTCCTTGAACGCGCGGCCAGCCCCGATAGCTGTCTTCTCATGCCCGAGGACCGCCGCCACCTCACCGGCTATCAGCTCGCCGAGCAGCACGAGCCGCTGCTCGGCAACGAGACCGGCGAGCCGCTCCCGCCACGACGAACCATGCACTGCCGACCCGATCGCCGTGCGCCGCACCGGAACCCGCACCAGTCCCCGCAACACGCTCGATACCCCACCGGGATTCGCCCGCAGCGCCGCGGGATCGAGACGTGCCGGAACGATCACAGCAGCGCCGATTGCCACTGCCTCGTCGAACAACCGCAGACCCTGTTCGGCATCGAGCGCGGCGATCCCGCCGCGCGCCATCCGATCCAGGTCGGCGGCACGAAGATGACCGGTCATTCCACTGGCCTGCTCCCACAGGCCCCACGCCAGCGATGTCCCCGGCAGTCCGAGACCGCTCCGATGCCGAGCCAACGCGTCCAGGAAGGCATTCCCCGCCGCATAGCCTGCCTGGCCCGCCGTCCCGATCAGCCCGGACAGCGACGAGTAGAGGATGAACCCCGTCAGATCATGATTTCTGGTCAGTTCGTGCAAGTTCCACGCACCCGCCACCTTCGGCGCCAGCACCCGGTCCACTTGCTCCGCCGACAACGATGTCACCACACCGTCATCCAGCACGCCCGCGGCATGGACCACCACCCGCAACGGTCGTTCGCACGGAACCGCATCCAGCACCACCGACAGTGCTTCCCGATCGGCGACGTCACACGCCGCGACGGTGACACTCACCGCACCGAGCTCAACCAACTCCGATCGCAACCCCGCCACCGCCGCGGACCCACCCCGGCTCACCAGCAGTAGGTGCCGAATCCCGTGCTCGGCAACCAGGTGGCGAGCCAGCATCGCCCCCAACGCCCCGGACGCCCCGGTGATCAGCACGGTTGCGTCCGGATCCCAGACCGCGTCGATACCGAGCACGTTCTTCCCGACGTGCCTGCCTTCACGCATGAACCGGAAGGCGTCACGGGCCCGGCGGATATCCCACACCCTGGCGGGTAGCGGCTGGAATTCTTTCTGCCGGAACAGCTCCAAGACCTCGGCGAGCAGCTGGCCCATGCGCTCGGGCCCGGCGTCGAGCAGGTCGTATGCGCGGTAGCTGATCGTGGGGTGGTGTCCGGCGATCTCTTCGGGCTGACGGATGTCGGTCTTGCCCATCTCCACGAACCGTCCGCCCGCCGCGGTCAGCCGCAGCGACGCGTCGACGAATTCGTGGGCGAGCGAGTTGAGTACGACATCAACGCCCCGCCCCGCTGTCGCCGTGCGGAACCGAGCTTCGAACTCGATCGAGCGAGAAGACCCGATGTGCGCCTCGTCCACCCCGAGTCCGCGCAGGATGCCGTGTTTGCCCGGGCTCGCGGTGGCGTACACCTCGGCGCCGAGATGGCGGGCCAGCTGAATCGCGGCCATGCCGACGCCACCGGCACCCGCGTGCACCAGCACCGTTTCACCCGCACGCAGTCCAGCCAGGTCGACCAATCCGTAGTAGGCGGTCAGGTAGACCACCGGCACGGTTGCGGCGCGCGGGAACGACCAGCCGGCAGGCATCGGGGCAAGCATCCGCGCATCCGCGACCGCCACGGGGCCGAACGCGCGCAGGAACACACCCATCACCCGATCGCCCGGAGCCAGGTCGTGCACTGCCGCACCGACTTCCAGGACGACACCCGCCCCTTCACTGCCGAGCACCAGGTCGCCCGGGTACATCCCCAATGCCATCAGCACGTCGCGGAAGTTGACTCCAGCGGCCCGCACCGCGACCCGGACCTGGCCCGGCGCCAACGGCACCGTTGCGGCGTCGCTCGGCACCAGCGACAGCGCGTCGATCGCGCCCACGTCCGGTGCGTCGAGCCGCCAGCTCGGTGCGTCGGGTGCCGCGAGCGCGGTGGTCGTCGTCCGGGCGAGCCGGGGAACGCGGGCCAGCCCGTCGCGCAGCACCAGCTGCGGTTCGGCCGAATCCACTGCGGCGGGCAACATCTCCCATGACCGCGGGGAATTATCCAGATCGATCAGTACGAAGCGGTCCGGGTGCTCGGTCTGCGCCGAGCGCAGCAGACCCCACAGCGCCGCACCGGCAAAACCACCCGTCGGCGCACCGATACACGTGCGGTCTGCGACCCCGTCGTCGTCGAGTACTGCCGCACCCTGGGTCAGGACCACCAACCGGGTGTCCGCGAAGAGTGGTTCGGCGAGCCAGGTCTGGATCAATGCAAGCGCGTCGTGCACGGCGTCGTGCACGTCCTCGACCACATCTCCGGCGCGCGTGGGCATCGCCACCACCACGGCGGCGGGCACCGATGCTCCCGAGCCCAGTGCATCCCGCAGCGCCCACAGGTCGGCGAATGATCTGCGGCTGTCCATCACGGCGAGATCCGTCCACGGCGCGGCGTCGGTTCCGATGAACACCTGATCCCACCGACTCCGCGCACCATCGGGCACTGTGACCGGCACCCAGTCCAGCTCGTACAGCGAATCGTGCGGCGACCTATCCGCCGCCCGCAAGGATGCGGCCGAGATCTCCCGCAGCACAAGCGACTCCACCGTCGCAACCGGTTCACCCGCGTCGTCGGCCAGTGCTACCGACACCGCCTCCGGCCCCGCCGGTGACAATCGAACCCGCAGGCGCGTCGCGCCGTGCGCGTGGATGCGCACCCCGCTCCATGAAAACGGCACGCCGCCCTGCCGTTGCGGCTCGACGACACCGGGCAGCAAGGCATGCAACGCGCTGTCGAACAGGGCCGGGTGCAGCACGAACTCGTCGCCGTGTGCCTCCGCCAGCACCACTTCGGCGAAGATTTCGTCGTCGCGTCGCCATACGCGCCGCAATCCTTGGAATGCCGGGCCGTACTCGTAGCCGTGTTCGGCAACCCGCTCGTAGGCGCCGGTGAGCTCGACCTCGGCCGCACCGATCGGCGGCCACTCCGGCAACTGCCGCGCCGTCGTGCCCGATCCGGCGCCGAGCATCCCCGTCGCGTGTAGCGTCCAGTCAGTCTGCGCCCCTGCCCCGCGAGGCAGCCGCGAATACACGGCGACCACCCGCCGGCCCGCATCGTCCGGCGCGGCCACCACGACCTGAAGTCGAACCTCGTCCCGCTCCGGGACGGTCAACGGGGCCGTCAAAGTCAGGTCATCGACCCTCCCGCAACCGACCCGATCTCCGGCCGCGACAACCAACTCCACGAACGCGGTCCCCGGCAACACCGTCACCCCGGACACCGCGTGATCGGCGAGCCACGCGTGCGTCGCCGAGGACAGTCGTCCCGTCGCAACCAGGCCACCGTCGGCCAGCTCCACGGCCGCCTCGAGCAACGGATGCCCGCCGACCGTCAGGCCGGCCCCCGCGAGGTCCGCGACTCCGGCAACCGGCCGCAGCCAGAACCGTTTCCGCTCGAACGCGTACGTCGGCAGCGCCACACGCCGCCCACCTGGCAATGCCGCGGCCCAGTCCACCGGAACACCGTGCACGAACATCCCGGATGCCTGCCGGAGCAGCTCATCCAGTCCGCCGCGATCACGCCGCAGGGTTCCGAAGACCGCGGCCGCCCCTCCTCGATCCTCGACGATGTCCTGCACCCCGGCGGTCAGGACAGGATGCGGGCTCACCTCGACGAACACTGTGTGCCCTGCGGCCGCCAGGCCGTGCACCGTGCGCTCGAATTCCACTGGCTCGCGGAGATTGCGGTACCAGTACACGGCATCCATTGCCGTGGTGTCCAGCCGCCCGCCGGTGACCGTGGACCACACCGGCACCTGTGCCGAAAGCGGTGTGACACTGCGTAATTCGTTCGTCAACTGCGCACCGACCGGCTCGACCTGCACCGAATGCGACGCGTAGTCGACCGGAATCCGGCGAACCGCGACCCCTTCGGACTCGAGTGCCGCGCACAGCTCGTCCACCGCCCCGATCTCGCCGGACACCACCGTGGTCCGTGGGCCGTTCACCGCCGCCACCGACAGCCGCCCACCCCATCTCGTCAGTGCGGCCTCCACCGCATCGCGCGGCAGCGGAATCGACAGCATCCCGCCGGTGCCTGCCAGTTCGGCCAGCAGTCGGCTGCGCCGGGCAACGATCAGGGCCGCGTCGGCCAACGACAGGCCTCCCGCCACACAGACCGCGGCAATCTCCCCTTGTGAATGCCCAACCACGGCAGCCGGCACCACACCGAGCGACCGCCACACCTCCGTCAACGCCACCATCACCGCGAACAACACCGGCTGTACGACATCGGCTCTGTCCAAAGACTTCTCCTCGGCACCGCGCACGACATCCACGACCGACCATCCGAGCAACGGAGTCAGTTCGCGGTCGCAGCGCGCCAAAGCCTCGGCGAATACCGGTGAGTCGGCCAGGATGCCCCGCGCCATACCGGCCCACTGAGATCCCTGGCCAGGGAATACGAAAACGACCTCGCTCGTCGCGGCTTCGGCCGATCCGGTGCCGATGTCTCCGCCGCTCTCGCCACCGGCTACCGCACCCAACCCGGCGAGCAGTTCGGTTCGATCCCGGCCGACCACCACCGCACGATGAGCGAACAACGACCGCGTCGACACCAGCGACCAACCCACATCCACCGGATCGAGATCCCGATCCCGCACCTGCCCGAGCAGCCGAGCCGCCTGCGCCCGCAACGCCGATGCCGACTTCGCCGACACCACCCACGGCACGACCGGGATTTCCGGCCGCGCTGTTGAGCCTGCGCCGCCCGCCGGGGCATCCACCCTGTCGTCGGCTACCTCGGCGGGCGCCTCCTCGATAATCACATGTGCGTTCGTCCCACTGATCCCGAACGACGACACCCCGGCACGGCGCGGCCGACCGGACCGTTCCCATCTTCTGGGTTCGGTCAACAACTCCACCGCACCGGTGGACCAATCCACGTGCGGCGACGGCTGATCCGCATGCAAGGTCTTCGGCAACACCCCTCGTCGCATCGCCTCGACCATCTTGATCACCCCGGCCACACCGGCCGCGGCCTGAGTGTGACCGATATTCGACTTGATCGAACCCAGCCACAGCGGGCGATCGACCGGCCGATCCTGCCCATACGTCGCCAGCAAGGCCTGCGCCTCGATCGGATCACCCAACGTCGTTCCAGTGCCGTGAGCTTCCACCACATCGACCTCAGCGGCGACAACACCGGCGTTTGCCAACGCCTGACGAATCACCCGCTGCTGCGACGGACCATTCGGCGCGGTCAGGCCATTCGATGCACCATCCTGATTAACGGCGCTACCGCGCACGACCGCCAGCACCGGATGCCCCAACCGCTGTGCATCGGAAAGCCTTTCCAGCACAAGCACTCCGACACCCTCCGACCACCCCACCCCGTTCGCGGCGGCCGAGAACGATTTACAGCGCCCGTCCGGCGCCAAACCGCGCTGCCGGGAGAACTCGATCAGCGTCTCGGGTGTCGACATCACCGTGACCCCGCCCGCCAATGCCAGCGAGCATTCGCCCGAACGGAGTGATTGCGCCGCCAGATGCAAGGCCACCAGCGACGACGAGCAGGCGGTATCCACCGACACGGCAGGGCCGACCAGACCCAAGGTGTAAGCGACGCGACCCGAGACAACACTGCCCGCGGTTCCGGTCAGAATCGCGCCTTCGACCTCGGCGGGTGCGCGTCCGGCGGGCGGTGCGTAGTCGTGGTACATGACTCCGGTGAAGACGCCGGTCGCACTGCCTCGCAACGACACCGGATCAATCCCCGCATCCTCCAACCCCGCCCACACCGACTCGAGCAGCAACCGCTGCTGCGGATCCATCCCCAACGCCTCACGTGGACTGATCCCGAAGAAGCCCGCATCGAAATCGGCCGCGTCGTACAGAAACCCGCCCGCACGCGCATAGCTCTTGCCCACCGCATCCGGATCGGCATCGAACAGGTCGGGATCCCACCCCCGATCAACCGGCAACGCCGACACCACATCCACCCCGTCGGCGACCAGCCCCCACAATCCCTCAGCCGATTCGACACCGCCCGGAAAGCGACACCCCACACCGACAATCGCCACAGCCTCGCGTTGTCGGTCCTCGACATCGCGCAATCGGCTGCGCAGGTCACGCGCATCCGTAATCGACCGCTTGAGATGTTCGCGGAGCTTGTCTTCGATACTCATGGGGATACTTCCTCGAAGGTCGACGCGGTCACGCGCGGTAGATCTGGTGCGGCTCAGTCGGATTCGTTGACAAGCGCGAAGAGCTCGTCATCCGTCGCGGCGTCCAGATCCACATCGTCGGCGGGCGTACCCGGTTCTTGACACAGCTCGAGCAGCTGCCGGAGGCGGACGGCCGCCTCCTTCCGCCGGGATTCGTCGGAAAGAACATCCGGCAAGGCGGATTCGAGCGCGTCCATGGTGTCGAAAACCGACGCGCGCGGACTCTCGCCCGCACCTATTTCCCGCGCCAGATGGTCGGTCAGGTGCTCGACCGTCGGGTAGTCGAAGGCGAGGGTGGTCGGCAGCGTGACCCCGGTCAACTCGGTCAACCGGTTGCGCAGCTCGATCGCCGCGAGTGAATCCAAACCCAACTCCTTGAACGCCCGTCCCGCCCCGATATCCGTCTGCGCGTGCCCGAGCACCGCGGCCACCGCATCGGAAACCAACCCGCCCACCAGCACCAGCCGCTGCTCCGGTTCGACGCCGAACAGTTGTTCCTGCAGCGACAACTCATCCACCCCGCCAACCGCCACCGCACGGCGGGCGGATGCCCGAACCAATCCACGTAGAACAGCTGGAACCGCGCCCGCTTCGTCCCGCAGGGCCGCGACGTCCAGTCGCGCTGGGACAACCGCGGGCGCGCCGAGCGTCAACGCCTGGTCGAACAACCGCAAACCCTGCGTGGATCCCATCGGGACAATTCCCCCACGCGACATTCGGCGCAGATCGGCGTCCCGGAGCTGAGCCGCCATCCCGCTGGCCTGCTCCCACAGGCCCCACGCCAGCGCGGTAGCGGGCAGGCCGAGCCGATTCCGGTGCCGCGCCAGCGCATCCAGATACGCATTTCCCGCGGCGTAGTTGCCCTGCCCGGCCGTGCCGAGCACTCCGGACACCGAGGAGTACAGGATGAATCCGGTCAGATCGTGGCCGCGCGTGAGCTCGTGCAGATTCCACGCACCGGTCACTTTCGGTGCCAACACCGTATCCACCCGCTGCGCGGACAGCGATGTCACGACACCGTCATCCAGCATGCCCGCCGCGTGCACCACCACCCGCAATGGATGCTGCGCGGGGACGGACGTGAGCACGGCCGCCAGCGCTCGGCGATCCGTGATGTCGCACGCGGCAATCGAGACCGCTTCGGCGCCGAGGTCGACCAACTCCGCACGCAACTCAGCCGCGCCCGCGGCGGCGAGACCACGTCTGCTGACCAGCACGAGGTGCCGAATCCCGTGCTCGACCACCAGATGGCGAGCCAGCATCGTCGCCAACCCACCGGACCCGCCGGTGATCAAGACGGTCCCCTCCGAATCCCACACCGCGCCGGCCGAACCACCGCCAGCAGTCGCGGAAAGCGGTGCGATGGCGGCCTGCGCGAGACGCGGGACACGGGCCTGCCCGGAAACCAGCGCAACTTGCGGCTCAGCCGAATCCACCGCCGTGGCCACCAGCGCCGATGACTGCGAGAACTCGTCGACGTCTATCAACGCGAAGCGGTCCGGGTGCTCGGTCTGCGCCGAACGCACCAGGCCCCACACGGCCGCGGCCGCCATATCGTCGCCACCGATCCCTGTCGCACCGCGGGTGAGAATCACCAATCGGGCATGGGCCAGCCGTGTCTCCGCCAACCAGTCCTGCACCAATGCCAGTACGTCATGCACGGCGCCGTACACATCCGCCACGGTCTCGTGCCCACGGACCGGCAGTGCTGTTATCGCCACCACGGGAGCGGGCTCTCCGGCGTCGAGTGCTGCTCGTAGCTCGTGCAGGTCGTCAAACGAACGCCGAACACCCAACGCCGCCGGATCGAGCCACGCTACGTCACCCGACCCGACGAACACTCGATCCGCTTGGCCGCCGCGGCCCTCCGGCAACGCGAACGGCGCCCACTCCAGTTGATACAGCGAATCATGGTGCGCCCCAATCGCGGCATGCAGCGCATCCGCGGAGACTTCACGCATCACCAGCGAATCTACGGTCACCATCGGCCTGCCTGCATGGTCGGCGAGTTCTACCGACACCGCGTCCGCTCCCACCGGGGCCACTCGCACCCGAGCACGGTCCGCGCCCGTCGCGGCCACACTCACTCCGGTCCACGAAAATGGCACGCCGCCAGGTCGATCCGCATCAATTACACCCGGGAGCAGTACATGCAGCGCGCTGTCGAACAGTGTCGGCGACACCGTGAATCCCGTGCCCTCTCCCGCAGCGGTCACTTCGGCGAAGATCTCCGCGCCGCGCCGCCATACTCGACGCAATCCTCGAAACGCTGGACCATAGCGGTAGCCGTGATCGGCGAGCCGTTCGTAGGTGCCGGTCACGTCGAGCTCCACCGCATCCACCGGCGGCCACACTCGCAAGTCCGACCGTGCCACGTGCGCGTCCGTGGTCAGTACTCCGGTCGCATTCCGTGTCCACCTACCCTGGCCCGGTGCGGGGCGCGAGTACACGGCGACAGCACACCGGCCCCGGTCATCAGCCGCCGAAACCACCACCTGGATCTCGGCTTCATCGCGCTCCGGAACAACAAGCGGGGCAGCCAGACTCAGCTCCGCAACCCGCCCGAACCCGGCGCGATCACCTGCCGCGATCACCAGTTCCACCACCGCGGTGCCAGGAAGCAGAACCGACTCGTGCACGACGTGGTCGGCCAGCCAGGGCTGCGTGGTGGACGACAACCGACTCGTCACGATCACACCCCCGTCGGCCATGTCGACCGCCGTGCCCCGCAACGGATGACCGGCCGTATCCGGGCCCGCCGAATCCGGGCCCGCCGAATCCGACCAGAACCGCTTGCGCTCGAACGCATAGGTCGGCAGGCCGACGTGGACGCCACCGGATCCCGCGAACACCGAATTCCAGTCCACCGCAATGCCACGGGCGAACACCTGGGCCACGGCGGTGAGGAGCTGTGCGGGCTCGAAGCGGTCGGGGCGCATCGCCGCCGCGGCGAGCACCGTGCCGGGCAGGCTGTCGGTCAGTGCCACCGACAGCGCCGCATCCGGTCCCACTTCCAGAAACGAATCAACGCCCGCACCGTGCGCTGTGGTTGCTGCGGCCGCGAAGCGGACAGTGCGCCGCACATGCTCGACCCAGTAGTCCGGGGCGGACAGGGTATCCGCGTCCAGCATCTGCCCGGTGACCGTGGAGATCATCCGCCGCCGTGGCGGCGCGAAGTCCAATTCGACGACCACACGCCGGAATTCGTCGAGCATCGGCGCCATAAGCGGAGAGTGGAATGCGTGGCTCACGCGCAACCGTTGTGTCCGGCGCCCTCGTGACCGCAACTGCTCGACGATGTCGGCCACCGCCTCCGCGCGACCGGACACCACTACCGATGACGGGCCATTGACCGCCGCGATGCCCAACTCGGATTCCCGACCCGCCATCAGCGGCTCGATCTCCTGCTCACCGGCCTGCACCGCCGCCATCACTCCCCCGGTGGGCAGCGCCTGCATCAGCCTGCCGCGCGCAGCAACGAGCACACACGCGTCTGTCAGGCCGAGCACCCCGGCCACATGCGCGGCGGCGATCTCGCCGACGGAATGCCCGAACACGACATCCGGTACCACGCCCCACGATTCGAGCAGGCGGAACAGTGCCACTTCCACCGCAAACAGCGCGGGTTGGGCCAATGCGGTGTCGTCCAGGCCCGCCCCCGAGAACACCGCATCACGTAGCGCGCTGCCCAGCAGCGGGTCGAGTTGCTCGCACACCTCGTCGAATGCGTCGGCGAACACCCGGAAGGTGGAGTACAACTCCTGTCCCATACCGACCCGCTGGGAGCCCTGGCCGGCGAACACCAAGCCGAGCCGAGAGTTCGCCGCGGTGCCGATCACGGTGCCGCCGTGGGTTTCTCCCGCCGCGACGGCATCCAGCCCCGCCAGCAGTTCGGTTCGATCCCGGCCGACCACCACCGCACGATGAGCGAACAACGACCGCGTCGACACCAGCGACCAACCAACATCCACCGGATCGAGATCCCGATCCCGCACATGCCCGAGCAGCCGAGCCGCCTGCGCCCGCAACGCCGATGCCGACTTCGCCGACACCACCCACGGCACCGCCGCCCGTCCGGTTCCCGCCGCCTCGTCGGCCGAGCCGGTATCGGCTGTCGCGGGCTGCTCGAGGATCACGTGCGCGTTCGTGCCACTGATCCCGAACGACGACACGGCCGCACGCCGAGGCCGGCCGCCGGTCGTCCATTCACGTGGTCGGATCGACAGCTCCACCGCACCGGCAGACCAATCCACGTGTGGCGACGGCTCCTCCGCGTGCAACGTGGCCGGCACCATCCCGTGCCGCATCGCCAGCACCATCTTGATCATCCCGGCAACGCCCGCGGCCGCCTGGGTGTGACCGATATTCGACTTCACCGAACCCAGCCGCACCGGCACAGACCGATCTTGTCCGTAGGTCGCCAGCAGTGCCTCGGCCTCGATCGGATCGCCCAACCGAGTGCCGGTGCCATGTGCTTCGACCACATCCACCTCGGATGCGGCCAGCCCGGCATTCGCCAACGCCTGACGGATAACCCGTTCCTGCGACGGACCATTCGGCGCGGTCAGGCCATTCGACGCACCATCCTGATTCACCGCACTGCCCCGCACGACCGCCAGCACGGAATGGCCATGTCGCCGCGCATCGGAAAGCCGCTCCAGCACAAGCACTCCGACCCCCTCCGCCCACCCCACGCCATCGGCCGCCGCCGAGAACGGCTTACATCTGCCGTCTGCCGCCAGCCCGCCCTGGCGCGCGAATTCGACGAACATGTGCGGCGTCGACATCACCGTGACGCCGCCCGCCAATGCCAGCGAGCACTCCGCAGACCGCAGCGATTGCACCGCCAGATGCACGGCCACCAGCGAGGACGAACACGCCGTATCGATCGACACGGCAGGCCCGACCAATCCCAGGCTGTACGCGACCCGCCCCGAGGCGACACTGGGCGTCACGCCCGTCAACGACGCACCTCGCGGCCCGTAGTCCTGCGGCGCCAACCCCGCGTATACACCGGTGGCGCTGCCCCGCAACGACACCGGGTCGATACCCGCATCCTCCAATGCCTCCCACACCGACTCCAGCAACAACCGCTGCTGCGGATCCATCCCCAACGCCTCGCGCGGACTGATCCCGAAAAAACCCGCGTCGAAATCGGCCGCGTCGCTCAGGAATCCGCCCCGGTAGCCGCCGGAGCGCCAGCCGCGGGATTCGGTCATGGACGAGATCACCTCGCCCTCTCGCCGCACCAGGTCCCACAGCGCGTCGGGTGAGCTGATCCCCCCGGGGAACCGGCAGGCCATGCCCACGATGACCACCGGATCATCCGAAGTAGCTACAGCGGAAGGTAATTCAGTGCTTTCGCGGTCGGCACCCGCCAGCTGCCCGCACAACTGCCCGGCCAGCGAGTCGATCGTCGGGTAGTTGAACATGACGCCTGCGGCGGGCTGTATTCCGAGCGCCGAGCCGAGCCGGTTACGCAATTCGACCGACGAGGCCGAATCGAAGCCCAGGTCGGTGAAGGCGGCCGTCTCGGCATCCGGCCGCGCGAGCTCGGTGCGCAGTATCCGCCCGCCTTCATCCCGGATCAGCTCGCGCACCGCCGCCAGTCGCTGGTCAGCAGGCAATGCGGCCAACTGCACCCCCAACATGGTGGTCGGGCTCGCCGAGGGCAACCGCTGCCCGGCCGGTCGCAGGCGGCTGCCCAGCCAGTGGCGCCGACGTTGGAATGCATAGGTGGGCAGCCGCACCCGCTTGCCTACCGACTCGGAGAACACCGAATCCCAGTCCACCCGGGCACCCCGCACGAAAATCCGCGAAGCCTGCCGGAGCAGTTCGTCCAGCCCACCGTGATCGCGCCGGAGCGAGCCGGCGATCACAGCGCCGCTGTCCGCGACCGTCTCCTCCATCCCGTAGATCAGCACGGGATGCGGGCTCACCTCCACGAAAACCCCGTGCCCGGTCGCCGACAGCCCACGCACCGCCCGCTCGAATTCCACCGTCTCGCGCAGATTGCGGTACCAGTACTCGGCATCCATCGTCGCGGTGTCCACCGGCCCACCGGTGACCGTAGACCACACCGGCACATCCGCCGAACACGGTGCGACGGTGTGTAATTCGCACAACATCCGTTCCCGGACCTGCTCCACCTGTGCCGAGTGCGAGGCGTAGTCGACCGGAATCCGGCGAACCTCGACGCCTTCCGCCACGAGAGTCGCACAGAACTCGTCGACATCCGCACGGGCACCGGATACCACGACATGCCGCGGACCGTTCACCGCCGCCACCGACAGCCGTCCACCCCATGTCGCCAACCGTGCGGCAACTTCGCTGCACGGCAAGGGAATCGACAGCATGGCACCCGTACCCGCCAGCTCCGCCAGGAGCCGACTGCGTCGCACGACGATCAGCGCGGCATCGCCCAGCGACAATCCGCCCGCCACACACACGGCCGCGATCTCCCCCTGCGAATGGCCGACCACCGCGTCGGGCACCACACCCAGCGAACGCCACACCGCCGCCAGCGCCACCATCACCGCAAACAGCACCGGCTGCACCACATCATCACGCTCAGCATCCAGTGGGCCGCCCGCACCGAGGAGCACATCGCGCACCGACCAACCGAGCAACGGCGTCAGGATGTCGTCGCACGCGCCCAGTTCCGCCGCGAAGACCGGCGAATCGACCAGCATCGCTCGCGCCATTCCGGCCCACTGCGACCCCTGACCCGGAAACACGAAAACCACTCCACCCGGGTTGGTCTCGGCGGCGCCGGTGACCACACCGTCAGCGGTTTTCCCGGCTGCCATCGCAGCCAGATCACCCAGCAGCGCTTCCCGATCCCTGCCCCACACCACTGCCCGCCGCTCGAACAGTGATCTCGTCGACACCAGCGACCGGCCGACATCCACCGGATCCAGATCTGCGCCGTCTCGCAGGTATTCGTGCAACCGGCCTGCCTGCGCCCGCAGCGCGTGCTCACTCCGCGCCGACACCACCCAGGGGATCGAACGGCCGGTCGCCATGGGTTCTTGCGCACTTGCGGTGGGCAGCCAATCCGACAGCACCACATGGCAGTTCGTGCCACCCATGCCGAAGGAACTCACGCCCGCGACGAGTGGCCGGTCCGGACGCGGCCACGACCCCGGCGCGGTCCGAACCTCCAATCCCCGCTCGGCCAGCGATAGATCGGCATTCGGCGCGACAAAATCCGGCATGCCGGGCAGGCGCCGATTCTTCAGGCACAGCACGGTTTTGATGACACCGGCAATGCCTGCCGCGCCTTCCAGGTGCCCGATGTTGGCCTTGACGCTTCCGACAACCAAGTCCTGCGTGCGGTTCGCCGTGGCGCCCAGAACCGACCCGAGTGATTCCGCTTCGATCGGATCCCCTACCCGCGTCCCGGACCCGTGCAGTTCCACGTACTGAACGTCGGCAGGCTCGATACGGGCCGCGCTGTAGGCCCTGCGCAGCACGTCGCGCTGCGCTTCGACACTCGGCGTAGTCACATCGGCACCGCCGCCGTGTCCCACAGCACTGCCACGCACCACACCGTAGATCTCATTGCCCTCCGCAAGCGCGCTCGACAGCGTCCGCAGCAGCACCACGCCCGCCCCTTCGCTACGCGCGAAGCCATTGGCACGGTGGTCGAACGTGAAGCACCTGCCGTCCGGCGAAAGTCCGCCCCATTCAGCCAAAACGGTCGAGTTCTGCGGGTTCAGGATCACGTTCACCCCGGCCGCGACGGCCAGCGCCGACTCGCCGGCACGGATGCTCTGATACGCCAGGTGCAGTGCCACCAGCGACGAAGACTGCCCGGTGTCGACCACCAAGCTCGGCCCCTCGACACCTAGGAAGTGCGACAGTCGGTTAGCGATCAGGCTGCGTTGGATTCCGGATGCCGTGCCAGCGGACACCGCGCCCGACGCGCCGCGGGTGAGTTCGGCGTAGTCGTCCCACATGGCACCGACGAAGACCCCGACCCGACGCCCGCGGAAATCGCCGGGGATCAGTCCTGCGTCCTCGAACGCCGCCCAGCCGAGTTCGAGCATGAGCCGCTGTTGCGGGTCCGCGGCCGCGGCATCCGACATCACCGAGGAGAAGAACTCGGCGTCGAACATGTCGATGTCTTCCAGGAAATTGGCGCGAAACTCCCTGTGTGCCTGCGCATCCGGCAATAGAAGCCGACGGTGGTCGGGTAGTCCGGCTTCGACATGATCGCCCGCTACCAGCATCCTCCACAAATCCGTCACCGAATCGGCACCAGGAAATCTGCCTGCGATTCCGACTACCGCGACGGCATCCGGGTCAGCCACGTGAACTCCCAATCTCCCCCGCAGCCTGCCCCTGAAACTTATGCACCCCCGCTATCGAATTCGCGGTGACGACAACACCTTCGGATCAGCAACCGACATCGGCGCAATCCACACCACAACGACGATCCCGAATCGCCTCGCACACCAAGTGATCTCGCCGCGAAGGATTGTCGCCCTGCGCCACCTTGCGACTCCTCCGTAACCAACTTACACTTCGTCACCAATGTAGAACATGTTCTATTTGGCTTCCAGTTCCATCAGCGGGTCGACTCATCCGGCGCGGTACGATCGGCTACCGATGGACCGCAATCTAAACATGTATTCGCGAGTCGGACAATCCATTTCGAGACGCTACGGACTTGCCCGATCGGATCGCGCAGGGCATGCTCTGTGACGCGGGGCCGCAGTGGAACCGGTGTCTGAAGCGGGCCGATGTACCCCACGAAAGGAGCATCCGATCACCGCTATGCGAGATTCTGACGTCGGCGATCTGCTCGCCGAATTGACCGAGTATGTCAGTACCGAACTCCTCGGTCCTGGCGAAGCCGACGGCCTGACCAGCAGCACTCCGCTAGTGGAATGGGGCGTGCTCAACTCGATCAAAATGGCGCGCCTGGTGGCGCACATCCGAAATCACCTCGGCGTCCGCATTCCACCGACCGAGGTGACCGCAGCGAACTTCCGCGATCTATCCAGCATCGCCGGGCTGGTCGGCACGCTGCGCAGTCGATCCTGAAACGGGCAGAGAGCGATTCCGTGATACCCGAGAACATCTTCGTCAAAGGCATCGGCACCTATCGGCCCGAGGTGGTCGGCGTCGACACGGCCATCGCGCAGGGTCTGTATTCCGCTGAGCAGGCGGAACAGACCGGCTTACTGGGCGCCACCGTCTCCACCGACCTCTCTGCGCCCGAAATGGCACTGATGGCGAGCGGTCAGGCCCTCGAACGCGCGAGCACCTCCGCCGAACAGGTGGACATGCTCCTCTACGCCGACGCCTTCCGTGCCGGCCCCGAAGGCTGGCTCCCCCATGCCTATCTGCAAAAACGACTCGTCGGCGGCCGGGCCTTCGCGGCCGGGATCCGGCAGGGGTGTAATGGCGTGCTCGGCGCGCTCGAACTCGCGGCGGGATACCTGCAGGGCTCGGCCGACCATGCGGTCGCACTCATTGCGGCGGGCGACAACTTCACCTCCGCCGATGTGGACCGGTGGCAATGCGGTAGACCGCACATGCTGCTTGCCGATGGCGGTGCGGCGGTAGTGCTGGCCAAGGAGGGCTTCGCCCGGCTGGCCGCGATCGGCTCGCTGGCGCTGCCGGAGTTCGAGGAAATGCACCGCGGCACCCAGCCGCTGCTGCCGGCGAGCAGGCAGCTCGACTTCACAGACCGGCTGATCGAATTCGAGGGCACCGAGAACGCCGAGGGCTTCTGGATGGGCTATCTCACCGCCGCACCGAAACTGATGGAGCAACTGCTCCAGGACGCCGGGATCGCGGCCGGTGACCTCACCCGGGTCTTCATGCAGCACGCTTCCCGTGACTTCGTCGAGAACGGGCTGCTGAACCTGATCGAGGTGCCGCTGGACCGCTCGACGTGGGATTTCGGCAGGCGCATCGGCCATGCCGGCCCCAGCGACTACTTGATGTCCTTCGATCACGTCCTCACCACGGGCGAGGTAGGCCCTGGTGACTATGTGCTCGCCTTCGGCGTGGCACCCGGATTCAGTTTGGCCGGAGCCATTTTTCACATCGTGGACCGGCCCGGCTGGGTCGCCTGATGGAGTTCGGCTGGTCCGAGGATCAGCGGCACCGCTACGAACAGACACTGACCGCAACCCTCGACGCATTCCCCGGCGGCGACAGTCCGGCCTTCGATCGCGAGAACTGGCGCACCGCAGGAAAACTCGGCCTACTCGGCGCGAGCCTGCCGGTCGAATACGGCGGACAGGGCCTCGGCGCACTCGACACGGCGTTGGTGTTCGAGGCGTTCGGGCGCGGCTGCCTGAACACAGGCCTGGTGTTCGCCGCCGCGGCCCATCTGTTCGCCTGTGCGATGCCGATCGCCGAGTTCGGCTCTGCGACGCTGCGCGATCGGGTGCTGCGTGCACTGTCCTGCGGTGATCTCGTCGCGGGTAACGCGATGACCGAAGCGGATGCCGGCTCGGATGTGGCGGCCATGAGCACCTCCGCCGAACGGGTCGATGGCGGCTATCTGCTCAGCGGGACAAAGACATTCGTCAGCAACGGCCCCGTTGCCGATGTCTTCGTCACGTACGCGGTGACCGATCCGGAAGCCGGACCGTTCGCCACGACCGCATTCGTGGTCGATGCGACCGTGCCGGGGGTCGAGATCGGCACGCCGCTGGACAAACTCGGGATGGACGGCTGCGCCGCGTCCGCCGTCACCTTCGACCGCGCTCCAGTGCCCGACGACGCCGTGCTCGGCGCACCGGGTCAGGGCGCGATGGTTTTCCAGCACTCCATGAGCTGGGAACGGGCCTGCCTGTTCGCGCTGTACCTCGGCGTGCAGGACCGGCTGATCGAGCAAAGTGTCCGACACGTCCGGGCGCGCAAGCAATTCGGCAAGCGGCTCGCCGAATTCCAGTCGGTGTCCAATCGGATCGTCGACATGAAGCTGCGAGTCGAGAGTGCCCGGCTGCTGCTGTACCGGACCTGCTGGGCGCATGACGCGGGCGAGCCGACGGTGCTGTTCGCCGCCCTGTCCAAACTCGCCACCTCCGAGGCCGCGCTGGCCGGTGCCACCGATGCGATCCAACTATTCGGCTACCGCGGCTATCTGCGCGACCAGGGCATCGAGGCGGCGCTGCGAGATGCCGTCGGCGGCACCATCTTTTCCGGAACCTCCGACATCCAACGTCAGCTGATCGCTATCGAGATGGGGTTGTGACGGCCGTGTCTCTTGCCGAGTTGGTCATCGCCGCGGCCGCACGCACACCAGCGGCGCCCGCCGTGCACTGCGGCCCGGTCACGGTCAGCTACCGCGAGTTGGACAACATGACCCGGGGTTACACCGCGGCGCTGGTCGAGCTAGGTGTCGCGCCGGGTGATCGCGTGCTGATCTGGGCAGAGAAGAGCGTCGAGGTCATCGCGGTGATGCAAGCCGCACTGCGCATCGGCGCCATCTATGTCCCACTCGCCCCGGCCAACCCGGCGGCCAGGGTCGAACTGATCGCAGGCTCCTGCTCGGCAACACTGCTCGTCACCGATGCCGCGCGAGCCAGCCGAATCTCCTTGCCTCGCACGAGATCTGTCGAGTTTGCCGCGCTGCACACGAACGCACCCGCCGCCGAGTGCCACCGGCCCGACCTCGACGATCCGGCGTACATCCTGTTCACCTCCGGTTCCACCGGAGCACCCAAGGGAGTGTGTCTCAGCCACCGCAACGCACTGGCCTTCGTTGAGTGGGCGGTCGCCGCGACCGGACTGGTCGCTGCGGACCGGCTGGCCAATCACGCGCCATTCAACTTCGACCTATCGGTCTTCGATCTCTACGGCGCGTTCCGCACCGGCGCCGCCGTCGATCTGATCACCAGCGATCAGGCCTATGCGGCCGACGTATTGGTCGAGTTCCTTTGCGATCGCGCCATCACGGTCTGGTACTCGGTGCCCTCGGCGCTACAGCTAATGATGCGGTACGGCGCGCTGCTCCACCGTGCCGAACCACAGTTGTTGCGCACGTGCGTGTTCGCCGGTGAGCCTTTTCCGATCGCCGACCTGCTCTCGCTGCGCACCGCGTGGCCCAACGTCAGGATGTTCAACTGGTACGGCCCGACCGAGACCAATGTCTGTGCCTCATATGAGGTCACGGCACGCGATCTCACCCGCGAACGCGCGGTCCCCATCGGCGCCGCGGCCTCCCGCGCCCTGCTGACGCTGGATCCGGCGGATGAGGGCGAAATCGTGGTGGACGGCCCCACCGTGATGCTGGGCTACTGGGGCCTGCCCCCGCACCGCGGCCCCTACCGAACCGGCGATCTGGCGCGCGCCAACGATGCGGGCCAGCTCGAATACATCGGTCGCCGCGACGCCATGGTCAAGGTGCGCGGGCACCGGGTGGAACTGGGCGACGTCGAGTCGGTATTGCTGGCGCATCCGGCGGTCGCCGCGGTGGCCGCCACCGTGCTCGGCACCGGCCTCGACGCCCGGCTGCACGCGGTGGTTGTCCCACATGACGCTGACGCCCCGCCGACACTGCTCGCACTCAAGGCACATTGCGCCGCCCGACTCCCGACCTACCTGCTCATCGACTCACTGTCCCTCGTCGACGAGCTGCCGAGAACGGCCAACGGAAAGCTCGATCGGACCGAACTCGCCGCCGCACAGGGGTAGCCGTAGCATTCGCCGAAGTCCACGACGATCTGGTCCGCTGCAATTTCTCCGCGCAGGTACCGAACCGGTTGTGGCTGGCCGACATTCCCGAACATCACACCGGTGAGGGCAACGCGAATTTGTTCGATAACGGCAGAACAGTGCGTCTGAGACGGTCTCAGGGTTTCGGCGCCGGTGCGAGATCGACGCCGACCGGTGGCCGCAGGCGACGTAGTGTGCCGTCGAAACCGGTGACGTACAACGCCCATCCCTTGCCGTCCGGGCCGACGCGCACCGAACTCGGCCCGGTCCATCCACCAGACAAGCCCGACGCGACGACGCATGAAGCGCCGGTGTTCGAGTCGAAGCGGTAGATCGTGCCCTCCAGGTGCGCGGCGACAAAAATGTCCCCGGACGCTGTCATTGTCAGATCGTCGGGCCCCGGGGCGAGACCGGGCAGCCGCCCGGCCACCGTCCAGCGGTCTGGGGCCTCCAGCGGAACCCGATAGATTTGGCCGGTAAACAAGTCGTCGGTGTAGACGGTGCGGTGGTCCGGGCTCAATGCCAGGCCTTCCGCACGAGGCACCGGCGCCCAATTGGGTTGCACTACCCCGGTGTCGTGCCAATAGCGTGTGAGCCCTTTCGAGTGGCCGCCCTCGGTGCCGACCCAGGTGGTCAGCAGGTCACCGCCAGGCAGGCGCAGCAAGCCGTTACCGCCGGACGCGGCCAGCACGACCGATCTACCAGTGGTGGTGTCGAGTTTCGAGAACGTGCCGCCGTCGGTGAAGTCGGCGAAGTACAGGGTGGATCCGTCGAGCTGCAGACCGCCGAAGCCGTTGCCCTGGTGGGTGAGAACTGTGTGCACCTGCCCCGACGCGTCTACGTGGTACAGCGTCGAGTCAATGCCCGCGAGATAGAAGCCGTCGTGTCCGTCGGGTTCGAGGTTCTCGAGCTTCTCGAGCCCCTGTACCACCGTGCCGACCTGCCAGCCCTCGCACCCAGCCCAGACATCTCCCGACGCCGGTGCAGCCCCGGCCACGCAGCCGACAGCGAACACCGCAGCCACACACAACGCCCGAATTCGCTTCCCCACCAAACTCATTCCGCGCACAATACCAAACCGGCTGTGCAGAGTCCCTGATGCGCAACGGCGCCGGCCTCGGCGACGACATCGCTGATCGAGTGATACGAAATCACACCATGGCGAGACTCGGCGACCAGCCCATGATCACTGCCCAGAGTCAACCAACGAGTCGAGCTCGACACCGAGGCGTTCCGGCCTGCCGCGCAGCGCGCGGAAGTGCTATGGCCCGCCGACAGCGAGGCCAAGCCGCGCGAGCTGCCACGCGTGGTTCCGGATTTCGCACCTGGCGGATGGTTCGAACGTGCCCTGAACTGAATCGATCTCTCAACGTCGAGGTCAGCCGCTCGAAGTCCGCTGTTGTCGTTTATCGTCAACGGAGACGATCGATCCGGAATCACATATGTGACAACGCGATTCGTTTACCTCAGGCATCATATCGAAGGAACAATTCCGAAGAATTCAGCGGTTCCACCGTCGCCAGAATGTGTTGTCGTGATCAGCGGCAAGTGCATCTTTGAGCGCACAGGGCCGAAGGTCGGCGACGGGTAGTTGATCGAGGGGCAGCCACAGGAACTCGAGGTGGTCTTCCTGACTGATGGGTTCACCAGTGATGTCTCGTGGAAGGCGTGGGCGTCGCCGACCGGCCGCCGGTCAGGGCAGTGAACCTTAATGTACCGGAGGGAAAAGCGATCGACTCCGCACTCGCGTGAACTTTACTGTTCTGCCATGTCCGTCAACGGTTTCAGCATCGGTAACGTGATTCTGCGCTCCCCTCGCATGGGCGACGAGCAGGTCATACGAGCAGCCCACCACGCCATGGCTGTCGAGGACGGCTTCGACTTCGCTCTCGGTCTGGAGCCTGCGATGGATTGGAAGCGGTACCTCGACGTGCTAGAGGACTACCGTCAGGGCCGCAACTTGCCGGACGGCGTCGTTCCCGCGACCTTTCTGATCGCCACCGTCAACGACGAAATCGTCGGCCGCGCCGATATCCGGCACACGCTCAACGACCACCTGGCTCGCAGAGGCGGACACATCGGCTACGCCGTCCTCGCCGAACACCGACACCGAGGCCACGGCCGCGCTATCCTGCAGCAGAGTCTCGACCTCGCGCACCAGATGGGTATCGAGCGTGTGCTCATCACGTGCGACGACGGCAACGAAGGAAGCCGCCAGATCATCGAATCCTGCGGCGGCACACTCGAATCGGTTGAGCCGTGGAGTGACGGGACGCTGATCCGACGCTACTGGATCTGATTCGGGGCAATTGCCAGCTGGTGCAGGATCTAACCTACGCGGTCTCTTTGACCTTGGCAGCTCTAGCGGCATCGGTGCCGCTGAGCAGCGGAATAACCGGTCGACCCACCCGACATCGACTCGCTGCCCGTCCGCCTCGACGTGCGCAGCGTCGAAGCTATCCTGTTGTGGGCGTGGTTGTTTCGCCGGTGGCAGTGTGATGGTTGGTAGGTTCGACTGCTGCTGCTGCTGTGGTGGGGCATGCCGCACACACCGGCAATGGGATCGGTTGTGGCAGTTGAGTCTTCGCCGACTTCACGACGTGGGAGGCGGTGACTCGTGCGGCCGGTGTCTGTCGCCTTCGCTCTCGCCGTCGCGGTGGACGGCATCGCCTGGCGCCCCTCCCGACCTGGGAGGTTCGGCGTCGCACGGATCCTGCGGTAGCGGGCGCCCTCCGCTGCCGCTATGCTCGGCCCCGAGATCCGAACCTGCTTGTCGGTCTGCACATTTGGGTGGTGAGCAAGGGTGACGGGGCGTCAGGGGGGAACCGATATCTTTCCCCTGGCAGTGAGCGCGAGGGTGGTAGCACGGACTTGTCACAGTCACTGAATCAGCCAAAAGTCGACCTCACAGACCCCCGTACACGCAGCGGTCCACCCCTGCCGTACCGGACATGGTTGGCATGTTTGGTGGTCACCGGTGGTGCGGTCGCCGCCGCAGTCTTCAACTCTCCCAACGACTTCCGCATAGCGCTGTCGATCGGTGCTGGGTTGGCTGCGCTGGTGTTGTCTACGGCGGTGAGCGCGGCAGTGTTCTACCGGCGTGGGGCCATCGACGCCCGGCAGATAGCGGCCTCGGCACGCGCCGACGCGCACGCGGAGGTCACCTCAACGATCAATGATCTGCGCAAGCAGCTGACAGCCGCGCAGGACGCGGCAGCCGCGCACACCGCGGGCGCCAGAAGCAGCGAGAACGGCCGTGTCGCGGCCATGGCGTCTTTCGCTGCTGCGGCCGGGCGTATCCAGGCGATGGCCACGAGCATGCTTGCCGAACTGCGCGACATGCAGGACCGTCACGCCGATCCCACCGTGATGGGCGATTTGTTCGAACTGGATCACCGCACAGGCCAGTTGAGCCGTCTTGCCGACAGCATCGCGGTGCTCTCTGGAAGTCGCACCGGGCGACGGTGGCCCAAACCGATTGTCATGCAATCGATTCTGCGCGGCGCACAGGGACGCGTCGCAGGCTATCAGCGGGTGCGACAGCGTGTGGTGGCCAACGTGGCGATCGTCGGGCACGCCGCCGAGGGCATCATGCATCTTCTCGCGGAGCTGATCGACAACGCCTGTAACTTCTCCCCACCCACCACTGAGGTGCACGTCTATGCCGCCGAAGTTCCGGCGGGGGTGATCATCACCATCGAGGACAGCGGACTGGTCATGAGCGAATCGGCGCTGGCGCGCGCCGAGGCCGCCGTCGCCGGGAACATCGGCGCCGGCCGTCCTGGCTCCACGCTGGATTTGTCGTCGCTGTCGGGCACGCGACTCGGGCTCGCCGTGGTCGGTCTGCTCTCGCGCAAGCATGGCCTGCGGGTTTCCTACCGGCCCTCGGCTATCGGTGGCACGGCCGTCGTCGTGATGGTTCCGCGTGAGCTGATCACCCGGGTGGACCCGACCGGAGTCCAGACCAGCCTCACCACACCAGCACCGGCACCACTGGCAGTGCCCCCGCCTGCTGAGCAGCCATCAGTCGGCGGCACCGAACTTCCCAAACGACGCCGAGGAAGCACCCTGACTGCCGTGCATCCCGAAGGGTTGTCCACCCCGATACACGCTGCCACGCCCAACACCGCGAACCCTGACGCGCTGCGAGCGTTCCAGAGTGTGTTCACCAACGGCCGCGACCAGGCCACCGCGTACCCCGTCCCTTCTGTAGCCGTGGAGAACGACCGATGACCTCGTCTGGATCACAGCTGAATTTTCTGCTCGAAGGCCTCGTCGCCCGCACCCCCGGCGCTGCACACGCACTGTTGCTGTCCAGCGACGGGCTGCGGATGAACAACACCGCAGGCCTGACCGTCGACAAATCCGATCAGCTCGCCGCGATCGCCGCGGGCATTCAAAGCCTATCGATCGGCGCGTCCATGGAATTCGGGGACGGCCGCGGTGGAGTCCGCCAGTCCATGACCCAGTTCTCCGGCGGGATCCTGTTCATCGTCGACGCCGGGATGGGCGCGCATATCGCGGTCATCGCGACCGAAGATGCCGATGCAGGTTTGGTCGGGCACAACATGCTAGAGCTGGTCGAGCAGATGAGCCACTACCTCATGGCCGAGCCGCGCTTCGGGGGAGCGAGCGTGTCGTGAGCAGACTAAGGCGCGACGAGGACCCCGACCGTCTATATACCGTCACCGGCGGCCGCACCAGACCCGCCACCGACGACTTCGACCTGGTGACTCTGGTGGTCACCGAGTGCGATCCGACTCCTGACATGCAGACCGAACACGTCCGGATCCTGGACATGTGCGGTGCCCCCACCGCTGTCGTGGAAATCGCTGCTGAACTGCGCGTCCCCGTTGGCGTCGCCACGATCTTGCTCTCTGACCTGCTGCTCGCCGGCAAGATCACTGCCCGCCACCCCCAAACCAGCCCCACACTGCCTGGTGCGCCGTACGATTCGCGGCCCACCCTGGCCATCCTCGAGAAGGTTCTTGTTGGAATCCGCAACCTTTGACTCCCGGCCCGCCCGCGCTGACGCGCCCTTACACGCCAACACCAGTCAAGCCCTGAAGATCGTCATCATCGGCGGCTTCGGGGTCGGCAAGACGACCTTCGTCCGCTCGGTCAGCGAGATCCGGCCCCTCGACACCGAAGCGACGATGACCGCGCAAGGCAAAGCCGTCGACGACCTCACCGGCGTGACCGGCAAAACCACCACCACCGTCGCGTTCGACTTCGGGCGTATCACCATCGACACCCAACATGTGCTCTACCTGTTCGGCGCACCCGGACAAGAACGGTTCTGGTTCCTGTGGGACCGGCTGTTCACCGGCGCGCTCGGCGCGATCGTGTTGGTCGACCAGCGTCGCATCGCCGACTCCTGGTACGCCATCGACCGACTCGAACACCAGGGCATCCCATTCGTAGTCGCCTCCAACAACTTCGGCGGATCACACCACCATCCCGACAAGATCCGCGACGCCCTGGACCTGGATCCGCACATCGCCCTTATCGACTGCGATGCACGCTCCCGCGAGTCGTGCAAAGGCGTTCTCATCACCCTGGTCGAGCACTTGGTAAACCTCGCCGCCGCAGCCGATGGCCGCCACCGCGTGCTCAGCACACCGGAAGGGGCGTTGTGAACACCCCGAACGCCGCAGCCGACGCCAGCCGCGGCGAGTGCCCCGTACAACCCGGCCTCGCCCGAGTGGCGTTGAGCGGTCCTCGGTTTCACACCGATCCGCAACGGTTGTACGCCGATATGCGCCGTGCGCACGGCTCGGTCGTGGCTGTCGAGCTGCCCGGCGGTGTCCCTGCATGGCTGGTCATCGGCTATCGCGAATTGCATCAGGTCACCAGTGACCCGGAACTGTTCCCTCGCGATGTCGGCCTGTGGAACCAGTGGCCCAACATCCCCGAGGACTGGCCACTGTTGCCGATGGTCGGCACACCCCAACCGTCGATCTATTTCACCGCAGGCGCCGAACACCGCAGGCATCTGGCGATGGTCGAACCGGCGCTCGACGCGGTTGATCCCTTCCAATTGCGGCGTGCCTGTGAAGAATTGGCCGACCGGCTGATCGATGGGTTCTGCGGAACGGGCGAAGCCGACCTGGTCGCCGACTTCGCGGTGCCGATGCCGGTGCTCGCACTCGCCCGAATCCTGGGTTTTCCTGATGAGGACGGCCCGAGCCTGGCGTGGGCGATGAAGGCTCTCGCCGACGGCGGCGCTGACGCACACATCGGGTTCGTGCGTTTGGGTGAACACATGCAGCACATGCTGGCCACCAAACAGCAGTGGCGCGGCGACGACGTGGTCTCGCGGATGCTGGACTATCCAGCACCGTTCACCGACGAGGAATACACGCTGGACCTGACGGCCGTCGTCGCCGCCGGATACCTGCCGACCTCGGACTGGATCGGGAACTCGGTGCGACTGATGCTCACCGACGACCGTTTCGCCGCGGCGTTCGGCGGCGGTCGCCACAGCATCGCGCAGGCGATGAACGAGGTGTTGTGGGAGGACACACCCACCCAGATCCTCGCCGGACGGTGGGCCGCCCGCGATACCCGCCTTGGCGACAAGGCGGTGCGGGCCGGGGACATGCTGCTGCTGGGTCTAGCTGCCGCCAACGCCGATCCCCACATCCGTCAGCACGTCGCCGACACAGTCGAGCCCGTCTACAGCGGCAATAGTGCGCACTTCGCGTTCTCCTACGGCGAATACCGATGCCCGTTCCCAGCTCAGCAGATCGCCGAGATCATCGCGCGCACCAGCATCGAAGTGCTGCTGGACCGGCTGCCCGACATCGACCTTGCGGTGCCCGCGGAGGCCCTGGTGCGCCGCCCGTCGCCGTTCCTGCGTGGCATGACAACGCTGCCGGTTCGATTCACCCCTGTTAGTGCCGTTGGAGGTACCCCGTGACCCAGGTCTGCCCACATACCCAGCCCCTCGTCATCGACCCGATGGTCGCCGACCTCGCGGGGGAAACCGCCTACCTCGTTGCCGCGGAACCCATCACCCGGATCGAGTTGCTCGGAGTGCCCGCCTGGACGGTCACCCGCCACGCCCTGGCCCGTCAACTGCTCGTCGACACCCGGCTGGTGAAAGACATCAACGCCTGGAAGCTGTGGCAGTCCGGGGTTGTCACCCGGCAGTGGCCGCTGATCGGGATGATCGACGCGGGCCGGTCCATGTTCACCGTCGACGGCCCCGAACACCGGCGACTGCGGATCAAAACGACCCAGGCGCTGACCAAACGCCGACTGGACGCCCTGCGCCCCACCATCGCAGCCCTCACCGCCGAACTGCTCGACGACCTCGCCGCCGCCGGCCGCGGCGGGGAGGTGGTGGATCTGAAGTCGGTGTTCGCCTACCCGCTACCGATGCGGGTCATCAGCGAACTCATGGGCGTGGACCGCGCCGACCACCCGATGCTGCTCGCCTGGTACAAGGCGTTCTTCTCGCTGCTGACCCCGCAGGACGAGCGACTACGGGTGATCGACGAACTCGACACCTACTTCACCGACCTGGTGCGCACCAAGACCGCCACCCCCACCGACGACCTCACCAGCGCCCTCATCCAGGCCAGCGACGGCGGTGAACCACTCACCGAAGAGGAAGTGGTCGGCAACCTCAAAGCCCTCGTCGCCGCCGGACACGAAACGACGATCGGGCTGATCCTCAACGGCGTCCGCGCGCTCCTGAGCAACCCTGACCAACGCGCCAGCCTCGTGTCCGGCGACGTGGATTGGGATGCGGCGGTAGAGGAAACACTGCGGTGGGACAGCCCCGTCACGCACCTGCTCATGCGGTTCGCCAGCGAAGACATCACCGTCGACGGCATCACGATCGAGAAGGGAGACGGGGTTGTCATGTCCTACCGTGCGATCGGACGCGACGCCACGATCCACGGACCGGACGCGAACAACTTCGACATCACCCGCCCAACAGCGAACCGGCACATTACATTCGGGTACGGCCCACACATTTGCCCGGGCGCGGCATTGGCACGCCTCGAAGGCGGCATCGCACTACCCGCCCTGTTCAGCCGCTTCCCTGACCTGAAGCTCGCCGTGCCGGTCGAAAACATCCGCAACCTGCCCGTCCTGACCCAAAACGACTTGGAATCGTTCCCGATTCAGCTCGAAAGCTGAGGGCGCAGCGACGGTGCACCGGGTGATGTGTAGCCGACACGGCAGCAAACGTTGGGAGACAATCACCCAGATCCGTGGCGAACTCGCTGTACGGTCCTTTCAACAGTGCGCGGGCCCCGCCGACCATGCGATCGGCGGGGCCTGCGGCGACTTCTCGGCACCACTCCAACGCCGCGGCCTTGTCGTCGGCGATCAAGAGGTTCGCCAGGCGTAGGTCGGCGTGGATGAGCCCGAACCGCCTGAAATGGGATAGCGGCGACGCCCCCACCGATTCTCTCCGATACATCGATCTTGTATCGGAAGACGGCTTGGGTGATCCCGATCTGATGTCGAAGGTTCCTCGATGGGATCCTTCGCTTCAGCAGTGGTTCTGCAGTTCGATCCTTGTCACAGTCGAAAATGCCTCTGGCGGATAGGTTTTTTGGCTGTCCCGTGCTCGTGCAAGGTCCGATCGAGCCCCTCCGGGATACCGCCTTCGGCGACAGCCAACTCCCCCAGCACCTCCCGTGCGGTAGGCGGATGCAGGTGGACACGCCGAGCATGCGCGATATCTGGATGATCTACGACATCGGTGCCGGACCTGACACTGACAATCACCCGAACGTGGCCCAATCGCTCATCGGTAGTGAGGGTTGCGACAGCGGCGACAA